>CAIKHN010000040.1 GCA_903827265.1 Candidatus Uhrbacteria bacterium | reverse complement strand
TCGCAAGTCAATCCCCAACTCAACCTCCAGGCTGCGGGCATCGTCGTAGGTCAGCGGGTTGTACAACTCGTAGAGTTCTGGCAACAAGCGCAGTCCGAATTCCTGCACGTAGCGGTTGGACTGAATTCCGGCCTTGTGTTTGTCGAACCGGACATCTGGGTCCAGTCCTGTCATGCCGACGTAAACACACGGTTTTCCTGGCTGGTAATCTGGGTTTGAGCGCATGAACCGGGCATTGAGCAACACGTCATTGGACAATTCAACAACGTAAACGTGGTAGTGCTTACGCCGCGCCATGGTTGATTTAACTACTGATTCACGCAAGCAACGAGCGTTGGGCTGGTGACTCTTCGCCAGCAAGCGACTGCTCTGGCGGGAAGCCGTTAAGTGCCATTTGGTTTTTGTAGTGCCAATGCAAACTGCTGAATCGCTACCGCATCGCTATCGATGCAACTGCCATTTGTGCAGCGCGATGCAAACCAACCGACCAGGACGTTAATGTTGTTGTCGCTTACATAGACTTCGCGATCCGCGTCCACCTTCCCAAGGCTGGGAGGCAGCGCTTCGTCCCAGGACTCAAAAGGTGTTGGTGCCGGTGCAATGAAGCATCCCGCATGGCTGGCCGACTGCATGAGTACCCAGTATTGACTATTACCCATGCCGTAAGCGAAAAATGAGGAATTTGGTTTCTTGAGGCCAGCCCACCTTGGCGGTGGAATCACTTCCATTGGCGGCGGCTCTGGTTCGATCAATGGTTGTTGTTGTGAGCTTGGACTCTGGATTTGGGATGGGTCAAATCGCGCCTGTCTTGCAGCGAACAGTTGACGCAGAGAGTTTGACTTGGCTTCGGCAATCTCGTGTTCTTTTTGGCGCGTGACTTCTGCAAGTTCCAATTTCCTTTGGTGTTTTTCTTCTGCCAGCGCCAGTTCCCTTTGGCGCTCAGCTTCAAACTGGGCCAAGAGCGCCTTCGTATTGTTGATAAGCATTTCGCGTTCTGCCTCTGTCAGCACACGCCCGCCACCAGAACCATGACCGTGGAAATCGGTTGTATGAGTTACACCATACCGTTTTGCAAAGCAGTCAGAGCCCAACACAATCAGTTGGTCAGCTTCATCCACAACATGAATTCTTGCGTAGACGCTATGCCCGCAATGGGGCTGCTGACAGCGAACGCGGTGTGCTGGGTCGACAGCGACTATTGCAAGCAGCTTGAATGGTTGAGTTTCTGTCATGAGTAGAAATTTATATAACGGGCGGCATCAAGCCCAAACCACAATCGTTTCTTACATGTGACGATTAAAGTAACGTCTAGAGTCTAGAGCAGCATCGGATTGGATGATGGCATAGCGATGCACATCAACACGGTGTGGTCATGGCGGAAAAACGCGCGCGTTTCACACGTTCTCTATTCTCAGTCGCTACCGCACACCAATTTCAAATTGCGAACCAACCCCGCGTAATTCGTTGATTTTATTGAATATGGCCTTGTGAAAAGTCACGAGGGTCACTGAGAACAGAGAGAGAAAACGGGGTAT
>CAIKHN010000039.1 GCA_903827265.1 Candidatus Uhrbacteria bacterium | reverse complement strand
GTGTTGCCAAGCGCCATCGGCCGAATCGAAATCCTCCTGCGGCGAGGATTGCGACTGTGATTGTAAATAATATGGGAGAGCGTTGGCGAAAATTTACATCCGGTACTTTGAAAACCATGCTTGCGGGAATGTTGTACGTTGTGTCGCTTCCCGCAGTGCGCAATTGGTTAATGAACTTGCTCGTTGGAAAGCGTAAGGCAAATCAGAAAGTGATCGACGTCGAGGCGAAGAAAGAATAGTACGTATGACGATGAAAAAGATTTGGAACTGGAAAGTATTCGGTATTGCTTTCGTGGTTTTTGCGATAGCGAATGGTATCGGCTGGTATCCAATATTTTTTGATCTTCCTCAGAATGAAGTGTGGAATATGATCTCGTAAGGATATCAAATGCATTATGTCTGGTAAAGATTTCTATAAAGTTCTCGGAGTCGAAAAGTCTGCATCGCAAGACGATGTTAAGCGTGCGTTCAGAAAGTTGGCGCATGAGCATCATCCGGACAAGGGTGGAAAGGAAGAAAAGTTTAAAGAGATTAACGAGGCGTACCAAGTACTCGGCGACGAGCAAAAGCGCAAACAGTACGACCAGTTCGGCTCTGCGGCGTTTGATGGAAGCGGCGGAGGAAATCCGTTTGGTGGCGGTAACCCTTTTGGCGGTGCCGGTGGATTCGATTTTAGTGGTGCTGGGTTTGAGGATTTGGGCGACATTCTCGGTGGCATGTTTGGCGGCGGTGGCCGTCAGCAACGCGAGCCGAAGGGGGAGGATTTGGAGGTTGGTATTCGTTTAAAGTTTTCTGAAGCGGTGTTCGGCGTCGAGAAAGAAATCCCGCTGACGAAACACTCGAAGTGTCCGCGTTGTGCCGGAACGGCAGCAGAGCCTGGAACGAAGATGAAATCGTGTGCCACGTGTGACGGAAAAGGATTCCGCGTTACGATGCAACGCACGATGCTTGGCGCGATGCAGATGAAGACCGCGTGCGCCGAATGTCATGGGCGCGGCGAAAAGCCGGAGAAGGATTGCACAGAATGTCATGGCAAAGGGGCTGTGCACGGCCGAACAACCGTTCGTGTTGATATTCCAGCTGGCGTCGACGACTGCATGAGTGTTCGCGTTCGTGGCGAAGGCGAGAGTATCGGCGCACAAGGCGAGCCGGGAGATTTGTATCTACGCCTTCGTGTCGAACCTGACGCGCGCTTTACACGCGACGGGTTTACGATTTACGTGACGAAGAACATCGGCTTCACCCAAGCTGCGCTCGGCGATACGATCGATGTCGATACCGTCGATGGCAAAGTCGAGGTGAAGATTCCACAAGGTACACAAAGCGGTGATGAGCTGAGGCTCCGGGGGAAGGGTGTGCCGAACAATCGCGGTAGAGGTGATCAGATTGTGATTGTGAAAGTGATTACGCCAACCAAGCTTGATAAGCGAATGCAAGAGTTGCTGAAAGAAATGAATTTACGTGAGAAATAATCGCGGAATGTTATGGCCGAAACGCTTTACCGAAAATACCGTCCACAGTGCTTTTCTGACGTTGCGGAACAGGAACATGTTTTGCGAACAATTCAGCAGCAGTTGGCAAAGAATACGGTTGCACATGCGTACCTTTTTTCTGGTCCTCGGGGAACAGGAAAGACGACGATTGCTCGATTGCTTGCGAAGGCGCTCAATTGCGAGAACCGAAAGGCGGGGGAGTCGGAGCCGTGCAATACGTGTTCGGCGTGTACCGATTTTGCGTCGGGCAGATTCATGTCCTGCATCGAAATTGATGCGGCGTCGCAAACCGGTGTCGACAATGTCCGCGACAACATCATTGAGAATGCACGCTTTGCGCCAAGCAGAGGATCGTTCAAGGTGTTTATTCTGGACGAAGTTCATATGCTTTCGGGTTCGTCGTTCAACGCGCTCTTGAAAACGCTCGAAGAGCCGCCGGCACACGCTATCTTCATTCTCGCGACAACCGAACTGCATAAAATTCCGGCAACCATCGCGTCGCGTTGTCAGCGATTCGAGTTTCATCGCGTACCGCCAGTGGTGATGATCCCGCGCCTCAAGAAGATTTCGGAAGCGGAAGGATTCACGATCGAAGACGATGTTCTTGCGCAGATTGCTCGCTTGAGTGAGGGCTGTTTGCGCGATGCAGAGAGTTTACTCGGCCAGGTGCTCGCGCTTGGTGAGAAGAACGTCACGCTTGCTGTTGCGTCGCTCGTATTACCGATGACGAATATTGCGGTTGTGACGGATATTGTCGATGCTGTAGCCGCAAACGATGCGCAAACGGCGCTGAAGATTGTTGGAACATTTGTTGCTGACGGAGGATCGATAAAACACCTCATTGAAGAACTTTTGGAATACGTTCGCACGGCGATGTTTGCTGCATTCGGTGATACGACGATGGATGCGTATGACGCGAAAACTATTGAACGAGTGAAAGCAGCAGGATCGATGCTTGGTGTGAGCCGATCGCAAATGTTGTTGGACGCCTTGCTTTCAGCACGAACGCGATCGAGCTTGCCGGCAATTCCACAGATTCCGTTGGAGATTGCGATTTTAGACGCGTGTGAGAAGAAGACGACGATTGTTTCTGCGCCGGTCGTCGCTCATTCCGCACCAAAGCCGTCAGTGAGCACTCCGAGTGTTCCTCCGTCGCGCATTGTTGAAGAGCCTGCTACACCTGATGAGCCTATTCGTTACGACTTTGCACCGATTCAGCAAATGGAATCTGTTGCTGCGGATCAGTCAGTAGGTTCTGCGGAAGCGCCGATTTTTCCGCTTGAGGAGATCGTGAATAAATGGGAACGATGTATTGCGATTATCGCCGAGGATAACGTTGCATTGCCGCTCGTTTTGCGTGGCGCAATTCCTGCGAAAGTCGAAGGATCCGTTGTTACGCTGTCGTGCGCGTATGCATTCCATGCTGATGCGCTGAAGGAAGCAAAGGCAAAAAAGCTCGTAGAAGATGCAATCGAAAAAATATTGCAACAACGCGTATCGATTGTGTCGGTTTATGTCCCTGTGAAAGAAACAAGCGATGCGGTGACGGATTTCGTTAGTCAGCTTGGAGGAAGTTTGACGTAGTGCATTACGCCAGGTGTTTTTGTGATTTGAAGAAGGCTCGTGCGCGATGTACATCGTCGAGGATTTTGTTGCGCATCGCCTCTTCGTTCGTCCACGGAATGAGGTCAGAGAGTTTTGCCTTGATATCGACGCTGAGTCGTGTGCCGTACAAGTCGCCGGCGAAATTGAAAAGATGAACCTCGAATTTGCCGTGGCCGTCAGCATCAAAGCAGATGATGCATTCAAGGCGCTTCTCGCCCCACGTCGCGTGTCCGGCGTACACGCCAGGAGCGAGATCAGGACGTTCGAGTAACGAAAGATTCGCCGTCGGAACGCCGTACGCCTTTCCCGCAATTCCTTCGCCACGAATCACATTCCCCGTAATCATCGCCATAGAATATGACTGTAGCATAAATCGGCGAAGCTTAGCTTCGACCACTTCGATTGTTCTGTTTTGACCCAATACAGAAAATCAGGTATATTCCTCTCCGTCGACAAATTGATCCGAGATCGTCTAACGGCAGGACAACAGACTCTGAATCTGTTTATCATGGTTCGAATCCATGTCTCGGAACCACAAAAACACCAGCCGCGAGG
>CAIKHN010000038.1 GCA_903827265.1 Candidatus Uhrbacteria bacterium | reverse complement strand
CCTTTGACGACAATGTGATTGAGCATATTTACGACTTGATCGTTCCAAGAATTCGTGATATCATATTCTTACAAATTGCCATTCGGCACCTGAGGACCCCGTAAGGGGTCCGTTTTGTTTAAAAGACTCGCCATCTTTTCAATGAGTCCAGAAAACACGTGAGGGTGCACCTTCGCGATTCTTCTCAGAAGTCGCTTCGAACTCATCGTTTTCAACTGAGAAAGAATCGCTGCCCTTTGAATTCCATGAACAATCAACGGAAAATAGAATATTCCCTCTTTCACGGATGACGTAAGCGGGATTGCCCAGAAGAGATCGGAATTAAACTTTCGAATCACAAGGACTGGTCGCGCAAAACGTTCGTGCTTTCCATCTTGCTCTGTTCCAACATTTTCACCGACTGCGCACCACCAAATCTCGCGTTCGAGAAAAAATACGCGCCGAAGAGACGTCTCTATTTCCTTCTTGACGATGTGCCATTTTACGAAATCTTTCATAATCTCTTTTTTCGCTTCCCCTTCTTCATCCCCATCAACTCTTTACTCAGCAGCGCGATTTCGTCGCGCAGAATTGCTGCAGTTTCGAAGAGTAAGTTTGCCGACGCCTTATCCATTTCAATTTCCTTCTCACGAATCGCCTCCTCAATCTCCACCGGCGTTGCACCGATTTCGATGTCGAGAATTTTCGATGTGTCCGCCTCGAAGTTCCGATCGAGTTCTGCACGAATGTCCTTAATTGTTTTAATGATCGTCTGTGGTGTGATGCTGTTCTTCACGTTATACGCAATTTGAATGTTGCGACGACGTTCAGTTTCCTTCAACGCCCTGTCGAGCGAGCCGGTCATCTTGTCGGCATACAGCACAACCAAACCGTTCACGTTACGTGCTGCGCGACCGATCGTTTGAATAAGCGATGTTTCCGATCGCAAGAACCCTTCTTTATCAGCATCGAGAACGCCAATGAGCGAAACTTCTGGAAGGTCGAGTCCTTCACGAAGAAGGTTTACACCAACAACGACATCGTACGTTCCCCGTCGAAGCTCAGACAAAATAGTAATGCGATCGAGCGTTTCGACGTCCGAGTGAAGATACGCAACCTTCATGCCGCCTTCTTTAAGATACGTTGTTAAATCTTCGGCCATCTTTTTCGTGAGCGTTGTGACGAGAGCGCGCTCGCCCTTTGCAACGCGATCCTTAATGCGCTCAATAATGTCGGCGACTTGTCCAGGGAAATCTGCAGTTTGTGTAACGGGAAGCACAACCGTTTCTGGATCGACCAAGCCTGTTGGACGAATGATCTGCTCAACAATCTTTTGCGATGTTTCTTTCTCGACGACGCCTGGCGTTGCCGACACATACACCGTTTGACCGATAGTTTCATCGAACTCCTGGTACGTGAGCGGTCGATTATCCTTTGCTGATGGAAGGCGGAATCCGAAATCGACGAGCGTTTGCTTTCGCGCTTGATCACCCGCGAACATACCGCCAATCTGCGGAAGGGTGACGTGCGATTCATCGATGATTGTCAAAAAGTCCTTCGGGAAATACGACAGCAATGTATGCGCAGGTTCACCAACGCGACGGCCATCGAAATGCCGAGAATAGTTTTCAATTCCACTGCAATATCCAACATTCCGAATCATCTCGATGTCGTATCGTGTTCGACGCATCAATCGTTCCGATTCTAAAAGTTTCCCTTCCGTCTCGAATTCCTTCAAACGATCTGCGAGCTCGTTTTCAATATCACGAATCGCGCGTTCACGCTCGGCGGAATCAGACATAAAATGCTTTGCTGGAAAGAACCACGCGTCTTCATTCTGCGCAATGATTTTTCTCGTGACTTTATTCAACGCGAAAATTTCACGCACAGCATTGCCCTCAATCACAATACGGTACACCGTTTCATCGCTCGGCGGCATTACTTCGATCACGTCACCATTTGCGCGAAAATGTCCGCGAGTTAAATCGGCGTTCGTTCGCTCGTACTGCATCGCCACCAGCTGACGCAGAAATTCTGCGCGATCGATTCTATCGTTTACACACAGGTGTAACACCTCGCGTTTGTATGCCTCTGGCGAACCTAAACCGTAAATGCACGACACCGATGCCACGACGATGACGTCGCGACGAGAAAGCAGCGATTGCGTTGCTGCGTGGCGCAAACGATCAATCTCCTCGTTAATCTGCGCGTCCTTTTCGATGTACGTATCCGTTCGCGGCATGTATGCCTCTGGCTGATAGTAGTCGTAATAGGAAACAAAATAGGAAACAGCGTTGTCTGGAAAGAACTCGCGGAACTCGGAACAGAGCTGTGCGGCAAGCGTTTTATTGTGTGCAATCACCAACGTCGGCTTCTGCACATTTTGAATAACGTTTGCCATCGTAAACGTCTTTCCCGAACCCGTAACACCAAGAAGCGTCTGTCGATGCAGACCGTCTTTAATGCCTTCTGTAAGATCGGCAATTGCCTTCGGCTGATCGCCGGCAGGCTGGTATTTGGATACGAGATTGAACGACATAAGCAAAATTCGCCCGAGAGTTGGACTCTAGGGGTACCTATAAGAGAATGTACATCGATCATACCAAACAAAAGGCGAACGATCAACGACTATCCACAAACGCAGAGAAACTGGACGATTCATGATTTTTTTGCTAATGTTCTTGGTCCGCAATACCAAAGTGCGGCAACACCCTCACCCGGAAAATCACCCATGCCCGTTCTCCCCGAGAATCAGTTCCGTACGTTGGTGTACGAGCTCTCGCGTGACAACTTCACTCCCGAGGAAATCGCCCAACTCCTCGTCGTCAACGCAAACGATGTCATCACCGAGCTCAGCCGAAACGGGCGTGAAGTCAATTTCACTCACCCCATGCAAGAAAGCTTCTGGCTCATGATGTATATCTGTGCCGCAGAAGGAATGCACCACCAGGGGATCTATCCAAAGGAGCTGCAGAACAGCATCTGCCAGCTCATCTCGGAAAGGAACTTCCACGGGAGCGAGAGTGCCATGGCGGAAGCTCGTCGCCGCATGCGGAACCCGGTCTGGTTCGGCATCGAACGTTCGATGCTCGTCTGGACGATCGAGAATCTCTTCCTGAGCACGAATGCGAGGATGGCGATCCAATCCGCCGAGCTCACTCACGTCTGGCAGCTCGCCGACATGACGAGAAGCCAAATCGAAACGATGTTCGGCAAAGAGACGAGCGAAGAAGTCTTCACCGCATTTAGGACCTGCAACATCCGCTGCGGTGAAAATTACGGAAGCGAACTCCGCGCACGCTTCACCGCCATCTGCACACAGCAGAGCTGAATACGAACGAGCCGTCCTCCGGGGCGGCTCGTGTTCGTTGTAAGAGGAGACATTGATTTTTCATACTTTTTCTTTTATATTAGCCATCTATGCGTAGAACATCATCCGTAATTATCGCTCTAGCTGTCTTTGTCTCGCACTCATCTTTTCTTCAAACTGCGTACGCCGCGGCATGGCCGGCGTCAACGGCGGGGTCGAACATTGGAAGCGCACTCATGGCCGCAAAAACAACATTCGAACCGAGTGGAATTGTGTGGCACGCGGGTCGTGGAACATACATCGTTGTCAGTGACGACGGACAGATTGCCGAAATTTCCAGCACCGGATCTGTAGTAAACACGTGGTCAGTCAGCGGAAACTGGGAAGACGTTACCGTCGCCGATGATTCGTCCACCATCATTTACCTTGCCCATGAAAACAACAGCGCTATTTACGCATTCGATCTTTCGACTGGCGCATTAACTGGCGATTCCTGGAGCGTATCGGCGTATATTTATCCTGTTGGAAAACTCGGTCTCGAAGCATTAACTTGGGTACCGGACGGTAAACATCCATACGGCACCACCGCAAGCGGCGGCGTCTTTTACGCAGGGT
>CAIKHN010000037.1 GCA_903827265.1 Candidatus Uhrbacteria bacterium | reverse complement strand
TGACAACGATACCGAACCGCCAAGGCTCACTGCGCCGCCGCCCGACAAACCAGTGCCAGCAGTCACCGTCACGCTCGAGTTCGCGAGGTCTCCGTTTGCAACTGTGCCGTCAGTAATCTCAGAACTTTCAATTGCGGAACCGAACGGGTTGGAAATCGCAATCACCGTCGAACCATCGCCGACGTAAAGAATTTTGTCATCGGTATCCCATGTTACTTGCCCACTTGCGGTGGATGCCGAAACGTTCGTTGACTGCGGAAGTTTGAGTCCTTCCGTTGTGCTCGACGCGTTCACACTTGAAAGATCGAGGAAGTCGCCGTCTGCAAACGAGAGCGCAGCAGCCAAATCGGTCGTTGTAACGATGTCGTCAGTAATTTCACTCGAGTCGATTGCGGTACCGAGTGCCGAATCGATAGTGATCGAACCACCAAGTGCAACAGCACCGCCACCGGAAAGTCCGGTACCAGCAGTCACGGTCACGCTCGAATTCGTGAGATCGCCGTTGGCGATAGAAGCATCCTGCACGTCAGTACCAGTAATTGTTCCGTCAGTAATTTCACTCGAGTCGATCGTTGCACTGAACGGATTACTGATTGCCACAACACCCGAACCCGTGCCGATGTATAAGGTATCGCCGTCGGTGTCCCAAGAAATCTGTCCTTCCGCTGTTGCGGCTGACACGTTCGTCGCCTGTGGAAGCTTCAATCCCTCGCTCGTTCCGGAAGCATTGATTGACGAAAGATCGAGGAAGTCGCCGTCTGCAAACGCGAGCGTTCCAGTAAGATCTGCCGTTCCAACGGTATTGTCGTCAATTTCCGATGTGTCGATCGTGGATCCAAGCACCGCAGCAAGACTCACCGAACCACCGAGCGAAACCGCGCCGCCGCCGGAAAGTCCGGTACCAGCAGTAACGGTGACGGAAGAATTTGCGAGCTCCGTATTATCGATCTGCCCTGCTGGCAACGACACCGTTCCAGCCGAAACCGTTAAGCCAGACGCAGTCACTGAACCGGCGAGTGTTAAAGCGCCAGAAGACGTTAAAGTGTTCAACGACGAGAAGAAACGAAGATCGCCAGTTCCGGTGCCCTGAAGTGTCAGTGGATTGGTTCCGTTTCCGTTGATTTCTGCCGCCGCATCGCCAAAGTTCAAATTTCCATCGGTCAGCACTGGAATTTGATCACCCGTCGCGCTCTGCGCCGGAACAAAACCGCCGACCGTATTTGCATTTAACGCGTATCCACTCGAGAAAATACGTTGACGCGGCGACAGCGTTTCGAACGACACTCCAGAACATGATCCACCCGACTGACCAGCAACATCGATATTCAAGTACGTTGTATCGTGATCGGCGAAGTTGTACGTCAACGCATCGCCGCCTGAAGCGACGTCGCCAATGCCAACGGAAAATACTCCGTTCGTTACCGCCACCGTCATGGTTGATGGCGTTCCTGCAGGCCAAAGCTTTGTTCCACCAGAAACACCGTCGTACAACGAGAACCGGAAACAGTAATCGGTTCCGGCACCGCCAAGCAGATTTCCACTGCTATCAAGCAACCGACCTTGATGGTTCAAAATTTCCGGAACGCCTGCAGCAGCAAACACTTTCTGCGTTGGCGTCACGACCCCAGCCGAACACAGCGACGCAAAAAGAACGCATCCAGCGACAATCTTTTTTCCTACGTTGTTCCTCCGCACGAATTTCATGCATATATTTTACCATGTTAATTGCACACCTACGCAACAAATATACCCAGGAAGATTCAAAAGAATTTGCGACCGCAATACGCAACACATTCGTCAACTTATCCTCAGACAATCTTGTCGCAAGAGTGAACGCGGACTATTCTCAAGAGATCCATCGATCATAAAATAGAAAGATATGTGTGGAATTATCGGAGTTGTTGGGGATACCGATAGTGTCAGTACAATTCTTGACGGACTTTCGATCCTTGAAAGCCGTGGCTATGACTCCGCCGGCGTCGCAACCGTTTCTGGCGACGGCGCCATTGTCACAACAAAATTTGCAAGCGGCGCAACCGCAAATGCGATTGCTCGACTTCGTGAACATCTCCCAGAACACGTCGGAAACCAATACGGAATTGGGCATACGCGGTGGGCAACCCATGGCGGAAAAACCGATGCAAACGCACACCCCCATTCCGACATGAAACGTCGTATTGCGCTCGTTCATAACGGCGTCATTGAAAACTCGAACGAGCTTAAAGCGAGCCTCGAAGCAACAGGGATCGTTTTTACTTCTCAAACCGATACCGAAGTGATTGCGCAACTCATCGGGAAACATCTCGACGACGGCGAAACGCTCGATATCGCCATGAAACACGCACTTGCAAAGCTTGAGGGCACGTGGGGCGTCGCTGTCGCTTCCCCACTCATGCCAAATACTATTCTTGCGGCGCGCAATGGCAGTCCGCTTGTGGTTGGCGTTGGAAAAGGAACAATGTACGTCGCAAGCGAGCCATCGGCGTTTAATCATCACACCCGCGAATTTATCGCGCTTCAAAACGGTGAATTTGCGCTTATTACCCCTGAAGGAACAACGCTCGACACCTCGCGAGTTGAGCTGGCACCAGAAGAAGTTATCGAGCTCTCCCCTGCGCCTTTTGATCATTGGACCGTCAAAGAAATCATGGAGCAGCCCGACGCTCTCCTTCGAACGCTCAATCATGGCGCGCGCATTCCCACAGAACTCGATGTAAAACTTGGCGGACTCGAACGCAACAAAGAAACACTCCTTGGCATAAAACATCTTGTGATTGCCGCATGTGGTACGTCGCTTCACGCTGGAATGTATGGAGCACTCGGCATGCGAGCGTTAAAGGCATTCGATACCGTCCAGGTTGTTGATGCGTCGGAAATAACCGCACATCATTTTGCTCCAGAAGGCGCGGGTTTGCTTGTTATTTCGCAATCGGGAGAAACGAAAGACACGCACCGCGCCATGATCATGGCTCAAGAACACGGCGTGCCAACATTCTCTGTCGTGAACGCCGTCGGATCGCTGATTGCCCGAACCACAAAATGCGGGGTGTACTTGAACGCTGGTCGCGAGCATGCCGTTGCGTCGACGAAAGCTTTTAGCACGCAAGTCGTCGCGCTCGAAATGATTGCTGCATGGTTTAGTATGCACCGAGGAACCGAGAGTGAACGCCGCAGACATCTCATCGATGAACTTCGCCGCCTGCCAACACTTGTAAAAATTGCACTAAATACTCGAGAAACATGTAAGGCGATTGCGCGAACCCTCGCTGACGCCGAGCATTGCTTCGTTCTCGGCAAAGGGCCGTGCGAGAGTATTGCTCGTGAAGGCGCACTGAAAATTAAGGAAATAACGTACTTGCACGCCGAAGGCTACGCTGGCGGTGCACTCAAACACGGACCGTTCGCGCTTATCGTCGAAAACACACCGGTTATTCTGTGTATTTTCGATGATCAGCATGGCCAGCTCATGCGCACAGCTGCCGAGGAAGTTCGAGCTCGCGGGGCGCGAACGATTATCATCACCGACAACCCAAAGCTCGCAGAAGACGTTGCGACGGAAACGGTGATTGTTCCAAAAAATGGCGTGCTCACCGGCCTTGTCGCAAACATTCCCCTTCAGATCCTCGCGTACGAACTTGCCGTTCTTAAAGGAATCAATCCCGACCGCCCTCGCAATTTAGCAAAAGCCGTCACCGTGGACTAGCGTTGACTTTTTCGCTATTCAGTGTGCCGATGGCGACGGAGTGGAACGACCGTTGAACCGGAGGCTGGCACAGTTCATCAAGGACATCGCAGCGAGAGGAGCGGAAAGTCGAGTGACAACCGGCGAATTCGTCGAAATCCTCCTCGACTTCCTCACCTGGCGGGAAACCCAGTAATTCGCCACGAACGACAACGGCGCCCCACGCGGAAATGCGAAGGGCGCCGGTCTGTTTTTATCGCGAAAGCCAATATTCTTCCTGTCGCACAAGTAATTCTTTTGCTCGAAGTGGTTCGGCGAGAATATCTTTCGTCGCCTTTTCCATACGCGCACTTTGCGAGCCTTTCACCAAAACAATGTCGCCTTCCTTCACATGTGCATCAAGCCATCGTCCAGCTTCCACTGCATCGTGAACGCGAATGACTGATGACGATTTCATTCCCATACGTTCAGCCTCGTCAGCAGCGCCTTGCATTTCGCTTCCAGCGGCGACAAAAATATCGGCAACTTCAGATACTCGACGGCCAACAGCGGCATGCTCGGCTTCCGAGTATTGACCGAGTTCTGCCATCTTTCCCAACGCAGCAATGCGACGACTGCCCTGACGGTCGGCAGTGAACAATGCAAGAGCATCAAGAGCCGCGATCGTGGATGCTGGAGCGGCGTTGTACGTGTCGTCGAGGATAAGCGAGCCTTTAATTCCTGCGAGTGGCCGAAGTCTGCCAGGAGCCGGCGCAAATGACTCGTTCAGCGCCTTTGCAGCTTTCTGTAATGGCACATCGCAATGCTTCGCGACGAGCAATGCCGCAGCACACGCAAATACTGGAGTATCGCCCAAACAATTTGGAAGCTTTAAATCAACAGTCTCGCCGTCGATTTCAATCGCCGCTTTTGTCAGCACCGAGATATCAACGACTTTCACGTAGATATCTTTAATATTCGCCTGGCGACCCGATTTCCCGTATGTCGCAACCGTTGACGTAAACCGATCGCGCATAAGGTTTACCGTTTGGTCGTCGGCATTCAATACCACAAAACCATCTGCCGGAACGTTGTCGCCGAGCGTTGCCTTTTCGTCGGCAAGCGCACCAAAATTACTGTAGTTCGATGCATGCACCGGTGAAATTGCTGTAATGATGCCAACATCCGGACGAGCAATGTCGCATGACGCCTGAATGTCGCCCGGACGATCAGCGCCGTATTCAAGAACCAAATGCGTTGGAAATTTCTTGACGCTGTACTGACGAACAAAAAGTTTCACCCATCCCCAGATATTCTTTCCCGGACTCATCTCCCCCATGATTGCCAGCGGAACACCAAACTCGTTATTGTAATTTTTATTAGCCGTTCGGACATCGAACGAAGAACCCAACGCGATCGCAATAGCATTCTTGGTACTCGTCTTTCCGACGCTTCCCGTCACCGCAATCACCACTGGGTGAAACTTGGCGATTTGTCGCTTGGCTAAAAATCGAAGCGTACGAATGATGATGGGTTTCATATAGGACTAGTGTAAGCGAAAACCCTCCCCCTTACCACCGATTTTACAAATCCCCGTCTCTTTTGTGGGAAAAAATGCAACACCCGGCCATCTTGCGATGGACCAGGTGAAGGTGCGTGTCCGCCGGACACGCTCGGGCTCCGTGAGGAGCGACAGGTTATTTGATGCCGCGGATCATCTCGATCGTCGGCGCCGCGACCGGGTGGAAGCCGATGGTGTAGTCGCAGTACTTGTTGTCGCCGTTCCGTCGCAGACCCTGCGGCGGTTTGGTCGGCACCATCACTTCGTCGGTCTGCTGGAGCTTGTCGCCCCAGCGTTCCGCGTCGTGGTGGTAGCGGACGCGGCCGTCGTCGTTGTTGATTTCGACGGTCTCCATTTCGGTTACGTCATGGCGTCCGACATACTTCATGCCGATCTGCACGAACGTCCACCCGTTCCGCTGCACCGCTTCCCGAAACGCGGCGTTGAACCACGCCTTGGGCACGGTGCCGACGCGGTTGCTGTCTCGCCACTCCGGTATGCCGACGACGTTCAGCTCCACGCCCGCCATGATGGCGAACCGGTAGAGCACGGCGGCGTTCCGCTCCGGCACCATCGGCGCTTCTGCGATCGCGTTCTTCACGCGGCTGAGGAGTTCGGCCGCCGCGTAGTGCTTCGGCGACAGGCGCAGAAGCACCTTCGTGATGAACGCGATGCCCATGGGGGAGATCGTGACCTTGCGGGCGATAGAAACACCGATCTCCATGCTCAATTCGGGCACGCACACGAGCGACCAACAGTTCGTGATCTCGGTGATGTACGGCACAGCAAGGGCGACCGCGTCGTTCATCGCAGCCCGACCGGCCGCCACGAACTGGTCGTGGTGTTGCCCGTGGCTGTACACCTTGAGGTCGGGACACAGGCGCCGTCCGAAGGCTGCCGCGATCGTATCGGCCGCCATGAGGAAGGTCTCGGGGATCGTCGTTGTCGCGACTTCGAGACCTTTGATCAGCTCGTCCAGCGTGAGGTTTTTGATGTGGTGACTCGTGTCGTGCACGAACGCACGCGCGTCTTTCTTCGACTCAGCGAGCCGGGCGAGGAGCACACACATGAACACGTAGCGTGAGACGTCCTCGCGACGCAACAGACCGAATGTCCAGTCGCAGCCCAGGTACTCCTTGCCCTTGGCGGCTTCGTCGGCGCGGATTTCGGTGAGGATGCTGTTGATGAGGGTGTCCAAATCGGACTCCTTGGGTGGTAAGGCCAGTGTCTCCGTCGGGATGACGGACCGCGCAATATAGCAAAAAAACAGCTTACGGTCAATAAAAACAGGCGTCAGGCCATCACACGGCAATACGAACTTGCATTGTTTTTCCGACCTGTAAAACTTCACGTTATGCCGCGATCTGAAACGGAAATTCAGAAATAATCATTTCGAACTTGGAAATGCACCATCACCAATCGCGTACGGCTCCATCGGCCTTCTCGCAGATCATCACAATCGACCACCGTTTCCTTAATGCAAATGAGTTGCGTTAACAAAACCCACTGTTTCAAATCGAGTACCCCTACTCCCGACAATGTCACGTCTCAGCATTTCCCGTCCGCCCCAACCCATTCCAAGAATCCGGCAGGTTAAGCTCGCCGTCACCTCGTCGGCGCGATGCGATAATACTCAAGCAAAAACTTCGCAATCTGCCCGAAGAGCGGCGCGGCGGTGCTTTCGGCAAAAAGAATGTTGTCAGACTTCGGATTCTCAATTTTCACGATCATTGCGAATTTTGGATTTTCAACTGGTCCAAATCCGGCAAACGATCCGTTAAACGCAGTCTCTGAATATACACCGCCCTGCGCAATTTGCGCAGTTCCCGTTTTACCGGCAATCCAATATCCCGGAACTTTTGCACGCTTTCCATGACCATTTTCCACCACAGAAACCAGCATTCCTCCTACCGTCACCGCAGTTTTTGAATCAATAACCTGTCGTACTTTTTCAGGAAGAATTTTGTCGACGGTGCCGTCAGCGTACCGCATTTCATCGACAACATGCGGAACCATCAACGATCCTCCGTTTGCGATTGCCGCGTACGCCATCGCAACCTGAAGTGGCGTTACCGTAATTCCTTGGCCGAAACTTGCCGTTGCCGCGTACACCATTCCCGGCTGATCAAGCGACGCAACCGTTCCTGCAACTTCAGAATTCAGCGTAATTCCAGACAGTGTCCCGAAACCAAAGTTTTTTACGTACTGCGTAAATGTGTCACGGCCGGTCCGTTGCATTGCGTATACCATCGCAGTATTCACCGACTCTTCCAAGCCTTGCGTCATCGTAATAAGGCCGTGAATCTTGTCAGACGCATTCCGAATTGTTCGATCGTCGACTTTCACGAAACCAGGATCGTCGTAAGTGGTGTTTGGAGTAATGGCTCCAGTATCGATTCCCGCTGCAAGCGTAAATGGTTTGAAAATTGAACCAGGCTCGTACGGCGTAAAAATTGCCTGGTTGTTGTATGTTGCGACACTTTCAACTTGCGAATAATCGGCAGGATCGAAATCTGGTGCACCGCACATTGCAAGCACGCGACCCGTCGATGGCTCCACAATAACCAATACGCCACTGTCGGCGCTGTACTTCGTGACGGCGTCTTGGAGCATTTTGCAGGCGGTGTATTGCACCGTACGATCAATCGTCAACACGAGCGAACCGCCATCAATGGCTGGTGTATATGCCTTCCCTCCGAGTTGCGTAGAAATCTCACCAGGTTTTCCGGCAAGAAAATCATTAAAATATCCTTCAAGGCCGTACTGACCAACCGGGTTATCGTCGTCATCTCGACCAACGAATCCAAGAACATGCCCACCGAATCCTTTTTCCGGATACGATCGAGAGTTTTTGAGCACGTACGAAATCCCATCGATGTTTAACGCAAGCAGACGATCAAGCGATTCCGCGTCCACATTTTGTGCAACAGGCTCATATGGATCATCGTGTTTTGAAAGTCGCGCAATAAGATCAGTTATTTTCTTCACGTCCGTGTCTTCTTTTGTGCACGCTTCCGACGGAATATCTGCCCCGACTTCCTCTGTAACCGGAGAAGGATCTTCCATTACAGCGTCAGGAGATGTCTCAACAACAGGCGCAGGAGCTGGAACACACGCCGTGAGTGCTCGAAGTGAATCTGCTTCATCCTGCTTTCCTTGCGATTCCAAATTTGCAATAAGTGCGTATCGATCATACGCATCGACGCCTTCCCAACCCAACGCCTGCGCAATGCGTTTTCCCGCATCTGTCGCATCGGTAATTTTCCGCGGGTCTGCGGTAACGACTGCACGCGGCTCATTTGTTGCAGCGTCGTATGCGGTGTCGTCGTCAAAATCATGAACGGTAATTTTTCCACGCTCCGGAACTAACTCCTCGTACAGCGAATATTTTCCGTTCGAAACATCCTGGTAAAACCCTGCCGAAACAACCTGCAAAAAACCTAAACGAATCCAAATCACTCCAAATGCAAGAAAAAGAACCGTTCGTAAAATGCGAAGGCGCTTTCCATGTGTGCCACTATCTCGTTCGCGAAGAGGGCCCATGGAACAAGTATAACAAAACGGACGCCGAAGCGTCCTGTTTTATTTACGACTCCTGGATTTCTTCTTCAGTAACCACTGTCCCTGAAGAAACCGTCGTATCGCCGTTTCCCTCATCTGTTGTTAAACGAATGCGACGGCCGTCGGCGTTTTCGAACTCTCGGAACGTATACATCGCAGCAGTTTCGTCGTCTTTGAGCGTCGCCGATCCTTCGTATGAAAATTCGTAGTCGTTTCCACCGTACACAACCACGTCATCTTCTGGTTCAAGTTCTTCGTCGATATCCTCGAACTGCATAATTTCCTCTCCCCCTGGATCTACCGAAAGCCACATTCCAGCATCGCCGTATGCCCAAAAGACATTCTCGCCAGTATCGAGAATAACCGTTTCAACTGAACGAGGGTGAAAGGTTTTGTCGCGAACAATCACGTCATTTCCTTCCTGAAGTGCGGCAATAATTTCGGTAATGGTCATAAAATTCGTTAGTGAACATCAATGATCGGAATCAGTATACTCGGCTCGTTCAGAGTGCGAAGCCCGAGTATCCACAGAATCCAATTAAAAATCAAGTCCCTCGCGC
>CAIKHN010000036.1 GCA_903827265.1 Candidatus Uhrbacteria bacterium | reverse complement strand
CCGGGGCGTTGATATTTTCAAAAGCCGAAGCGGCGGGCACCGTGGTGCGCCCGCCGCTCGTGGTCACTGAAGTCACCTGTCCTGTTGGTCCGGAAGACCTACGTCGAGAGCCGCCATCATGATGGCGACGGCACACTCGTGACTGATACCGAAGCGAGTGAGGCACACGCCACCCGCGTCAGAGAGACGGACAAGCGCCCTTAGGGTACGAATGTCTCCCGAGGCATTGATCCTCATGGGCGACGAGAAGTTCGCGATCATGCGAGCAAATGCGCCCATATCTTCCACAGTTGCGCCTGTCGGCCCGTTTTTGAGGAGGGCCTCTCCGGACCCCGTCGACGTCTTGATGAATTGAATCGTACGCTCCCGAAGAAGCAGCTCGCAGATCCAAACATTCTGCATGAAGGTGAGTGCGCAGCACTCCACGACCACTTTGAACACGATGTTCGGAAATTCCCGAGCGAGGGTCCCGATTGCCTCCACCTCCAGGTGGACGATGGTCTTCGGATCCTTGCCGTAGCACTCAGGCACATTCTCGTACCCGAACACCCAGTCGATGTCCTGGGCGCCGCGAGCGATAGCGGTACGAGCTTCGGTGATCTTCTCTTTGATGGAGTTGCGCCCACGGTGGAAGCTGATCACGGTGCACACACGCACCATCGAACCGCGGAGAAGCTCTGCCACGAGCGGCACCCATTCCAGCCGCACGCAGACGGAGGCGAATCTGTAGCGTTTCGCTTGGGCGCAGAGCAGGCGGATTTCGTATTCAGTTGCGCCCAGAGCGAGATTGGTGTGGTCGATGCGAGACGCGAGGCCTCGCAAGGTGACGAAGTGTCGTTGCAAATCTGCCAGAAGCGTTTCCATGGATTGTCCGGTCGAAGGGTCACTTGCGGGGTGCAAGCTGCTGAATTTCAGCAAACTTTCGCAAAAAAGTAAAGTCCCGCCTCAAAAATCAGAATAGAAAAGCACCGTCGTTTGACGGTGCTTTTCTGGTGCCAAGAGCGGGAGTCGAACCCGCATGACCTTTCGATCCAGACATTTTAAGTGTCTTGCGTATACCATTCCGCCATCTCGGCCCACCACCATTCTGCACGAAACTACACTTTGAAACAAGCAGGAGCCTGGCACACCGTTGGTGCCAGGCTCCGCGCGAACGTTCAGGACTCTTCGACGAAATGCGTGAAATACACAGGACGATCATCGCCCCAGTCTCCTTCCAGCCCCACGACCGTCGGGCGAGGCGCAGTGCGATTCGCCGCGCTGAGCGCAGCCACCGCAGCCGGATCGTTCGACCACCGAACGGAGAAGAGGCTCATGACTACGAGACTCGCGCATTCAGCGGCGTTCAGGATTGTCACGTCCTGCAGCTTCCGCGACCGCTTCGGCGTTTCCGGCGCGCTCTCGAGCTCCTTTCCCGTGAGGTACAGGGCGTACTGATCTGGATTCCTCCAGCGCCAATACCACGCCTTCAGCCTCCAGAGCGAGCGCTCTCCCTCGAGATACGCCTCTTCCGCATCTTCCCTCGCCTTCTGAACGAACCTGGCATCGCGTTCCACCCGGGTCGGAGAACGACCCTCCTCCCAGCGGTGATAGCCGCTGGCCTGCGCGAGCACACAGTCCATGATGGGACCGCCGACGGCACGGATTACGAGCCCTGGCTGGAGATCCTCCGCCGCGAACATGATCTCCAGGAAACGCTTCATGTCGCCCTCGCGACCGTCTTTGTCCTGGTAGAACTTCGTCTGCCAACGGTCCCGACCATTCTGGTCCAGCGGACCAAACGCGATGTCGACCTTCACAGTCGTCACACGACACGGCTTCCCGTCTTTCACGACAACGTCGGTAGAGAACGACCACACCCGCGCTGCCGCGATGACGGAGATCATTGCCGCACCGTCATTGTCGCGAACGATGACCGGAGCGCCGAGCGGCGTCTGGGACGGAAGCCACTCGATGTCCTGGATACGTTGAGGGAGATGAACCTCCCGGAAGATGACGACGATTTCGTGATCAGGGTCCTTCGGTGCCTCCGGAAGCACGAAGTGGATCAGGGGGGTTACCGTCTTTCCGATCGATGCCGGCAACGGCGGCGGAGCTCCCTCGACGACGTCCGGTTCCGGCGCGACGAGCGTTTGACGGGCCGGAGCATGCGTCACCATTTCGTCAGGTACCGGCGGCGCAACGACTTGCGCAGGCCGATTGACCGACCGAAGAACCGGGTTTGCTCCCGGAACCGGGGGCGGCGGAGGTTCCTCGCCATGCACGGTAGCGCGAGTAGGATCGTATGTGTTGCTCATGATGCAACCCTCTGGGAAAGAATTGAACGGATCCGCACATTTGCGGTTCCTCAGTGGAACACGAAAAGTGGTGAAAAGTCAACCGGTACGGTACAATTTTCATCGTATATGCTGCACGAGGAAGAACATGATGACTCGCCGAGAATCGTTGAAAAAACAGCGGATCCGGAAGAGCAAACTATTGAAAACACCCTGCGACCATCGCGGTTAGATGATTTTGTTGGCCAAGACGATTTAAAAACGAATCTCTCCATTTTCATCGACGCCGCAAAAGCGCGCAATGAACCTATCGAGCATCTGCTCCTTTACGGCAATCCTGGCCTTGGCAAAACAACACTCGCCCACATTATTGGTGCCGAAATGGGCGCAAATGTTCGAGTGACGAGCGGGCCAGCCCTTGAACGCGTCGGCGACTTGGCGGCGATTCTTTCAAACCTCTCTCGCGGCGACGTACTGTTCATCGACGAAATTCACCGCATGAATCACAACATCGAAGAGGTGCTGTACCCCGCAATGGAAGACTTCGCGCTCGATCTTGTGGTGGGCAAAGGGCCATCAGCGCGCACACTCCGGTTAAACTTAGAACCATTTACCATTATTGGTGCAACCACTCGCCTCTCATTACTTTCGGCGCCACTTCGCGACAGATTCGGTAGCACATTGCACCTCAACTTCTACTCGGACGACGACATGGCAAAGATTCTTTGTCGAAGCGCAAAGATTCTGAACCTCGACATGGACGAAGACACCGCGAAAACCATTGCGTGCCGAGCGCGAAAAACGCCACGTATCGCCAATCGTTTGTTAAAGCGTGTTCGCGATGTCGCACAGATTCGTCATAACGGGATCCTTACTCCCGACGTTGCACATGAGGCTCTCGCGATGCTCGCTATTGATGATCTTGGTCTCGATCCTGTTGATCGTCATTTACTCCTCACCCTCATCGATAAATTTAACGGCGGGCCGGTCGGACTCGGAACATTAGCAGCCGCAACACAAGAAGAAACAGAGACGATCGAAGAAGTGTACGAACCGTATCTTCTCCAGCTCGGATTTCTCGAACGCACTCCCCGCGGACGCATGGCAACAACGCGAGCCTACGAACATTTGGGAAAGATTCGTTAATGCCAAAACAAGAATCGCGCCCACCCCTTTCGAGGTGAGCGCGACCGTACGTAGGGACCGAGTGACCAAAGGCCCAAACACCGGTGCCAAGGACCCGAGGGTCCAAGTACCGAACTACAGCGGGAAGGAGAGGAACCGGCAGCGCGCATACCAGACGCCCGAGACGGAGTCCAGGGACGCGCGGCGACCGCGATCGTACTCGCACAGCATGACCACGCACCCGACCCCGATGGAAGCCATCCAGACCTGGCCGAGGCCGACGATCCAGTACTTCCGTTGTTCTTCGGGGTTCATGATTCCGTAGAGCAACGTTTCGGCGGCCGTGGCGGCACGACGACCCTTCTTCGCGAGATCGGCGAGGACGGACTCCGAGGAGACCTT
>CAIKHN010000035.1 GCA_903827265.1 Candidatus Uhrbacteria bacterium | reverse complement strand
GCCTCCGACCAGGATTACATGCGACTCATGGAGTGGTTCGCGCACAACGGACCGCCGCCCCAGAAGCAGTCTGCGGCCGTCTAGCCGAGAAAATCCACCGTCAGAACGCTGCCCCGCGGGTCCGAAAGGATCCGCGGGGCGTCTCTTGTAAAATTTACGTTTTTCTGCTAATATTAGCGCACGGTCAACTTTTGACCGCCACCACCGGAGTTCCCGATGTCCTTGTTCAACGCGCATCTTCGCGGCCTTCCGCCTTCCGTTCAGTTCGACTTTCGTCCGTTTTCCTCCGTCGTCGCCTTCAAGACGTTCTTCCGGGACGCCGTCGATCGCGCTGATGTCGGCCTCATGAAGCTGTTTGTGTTCGGGGTGTCGGGGCCTGGCATCTGTGCCATGCTCGCCGTCAGCTTCTGGGTGATGGGCACCCTCGTTGCCCCGTGGCTCGCCGTCGCGATCGTGCTCGCGCTCTTCACCGCTTGGGCTATCCAGCTCTGGCATGAATGGAACGAGTACGGAGCGTTCGTCCTCCATCAGCTCGCGCTCGTCGAGTGCTACGCCGAGGGAAGTCTGCCGACGCTTCAGCCGGATCTCTGCCACTACTTGAAGGTGGACCGGCCGTGGTTCGTTCGAGTGCACGTTCCCTAGTTCTGCGTGCAGAACCCTGCCCCGTGGCTCCGAAAGGATCCGCGGGGCGTCTCTTTTCCGCTAATACTTGCAAAATTCGCATTTTTCTGATGCAATGTCCGCGCAACTTCAGGAGTTTCCATGCGTCTCTACTGGTTCATTCGTTCCTCGGTTCTCTGGTTCTTCCGTTCCTTCCTCGTCCACCCCTCGACGCTCATCGTCATGGCGGTCATCGTTGGGGGGAATTTGTCGAAAAGTAGCCCGAACCTCGCCGTTCTCGCCGCCTTTCCGTACCTGTTGTGGAAGCCCTGGGCGGCTAATGCCATTGTGAACGTGACCGGCGTGTTTCTCGTCGTCGCATTCGTGATGGAGGGAGTGAAGGGCGTCACTCGAGCTCAGGAGGCGTCCGTGCTCGCCAAGCGTGAGGCGGATCGAGTCCACAATCTGAAGCATCGCAAAGCGATTCTCCGGTCGTGGCGGGCGTGGCTCGATTCCTTTCCGCATTCCGGAGATTCCGAAGTGTGGATGATGGAGATCGAAAAGATGTACGACGAGGTGAGTATCGCCGAGTCCTGGGAAGCCGCCTTCAACGATTCCGCCGCTCGTTGGCTCCTGCGCCGTGGCGTCGAGCTCGCAATCTGTCCGATTCCTGAGCCCAACGCATCTTGGACGTTCATCGATAGGGCGATTGATATCGCTGCCGGGCATCAGAACTGGTCGGCGTTCGAGCCTGAGAACATCGAAGCATGGAGGGTGATCGAGCCGGTTCTGAAGGAGCGGTACCCCGACCTTTCGAAGAACTACGGTCATACCACGGGGTTCATTCAGATCAATCGGTTGCTCCTGCACGGGCCGTCGGTCTAGGTCGGAGTTACCGACAACGTCTCCAGTATTCTGCCCCGCGGGTCCAAAAGGATCCGTGGGGCGTGTCTTTTTCTGATACTTCTCCCCATTTCATGCACAGTGCTAATTGACCATAAAACACGCTATACTATACGGTGATCACATCCGGTGTTCGAGGAGAATTTTGAAGAACACTATTTTATTAGCGCTTTTCCATTTGAGGTTAGTTTCGATGATCTGAATCGAAAATAGGCCAAAGGGGAATGTGCTATGCAGCTATGGC
>CAIKHN010000034.1 GCA_903827265.1 Candidatus Uhrbacteria bacterium | reverse complement strand
CGCCCCGGCAAGGGCAATGACAAGGGCAAGGTCGAGGGGTTGGTCGGCTACGCCCGGCGCAACTGGATGGTGCCCAAGCCGGTGGCCACTGATTTCGACGCGCTCAATGCCATGTTGCGGGCTCGCAGTCTGGAGCACCATGGCGATGTGCTGCGGGGCCACCACCAGACCATAGGTGAGCGGCTGGCCGCTGATCTTGCCGTCTTCCGTCCATTGCCTGCCGCCCCCTTCGAGCCGTGCGACAAACGCCCCGGCCGGGTCAGCTCGCTCAGCCTGGTGCGCTACCGCTGCAACGACTATTCGGTCCCGACCCAGTTCGGTCACCGCGAGGTGTTGGTGAAAGGGTTTGTCGATGAGGTGGTGATTGCCCACGGTAACGAGGTGATCGCCCGTCATCCCCGGTCATACGACCGTGCCGACTTCGTGTTTGATCCCCTGCATTATCTCGCCCTGCTGGAGCAGAAGACCGGCGCACTGGACCAAGCCGCTCCACTCCAAGGATGGCAATTGCCCGATGTGTTCGCCGAGTTGCGCCGCCTGCTGGAAGCCCGCATGGACAAACGTGGCCGACGGGAGTTCGTTCAGGTTCTGCGACTGCTGGAGGTCTTCCCGCTGGCGCCGGTGACGGCGGCGATCAGGGATGCCATCGAGCGCGGCGCCATCGCCTTCGATGCCATCAAGCACCTGACCTTATGCCGGATCGAGCGGCGTCCGCCGCGACTGGATCTGTCGGCCTATCCCTTCCTGCCCGGCATGGAGGTCAAGACCACGGCCGCCGCCGATTACATGGCCTTGCTGGGAGAAGCGGCATGACGACATCAGCCGAGACGGCTCTGCCGCAGGTTCTGCTGGCCCATCACCTGAAAACCCTCAAGCTGCCGACCTTTCTGCGTGAATACGACAAGCAGGCCCAGCTCTGCGCCGCCGAGGGCGTCGACCATCCCCGCTATCTGCTGCGGCTGGCGGAGTTGGAACTGATCGAGCGGGAACGACGGACGGTCGAGCGCCGCATCCGAGAGGCCCGGTTCCCAGCGGTCAAATCGCTCGACAGCTTCGACTTCACCGCCATCCCGTCGCTCAACAAGATGCTGGTGCTCGATCTGGCGCGTTGCGACTACATCACCCGGCGCGAAAACGTCATCGCGCTGGGCAATTCCGGCACCGGCAAGACGCACACGGCCCTAGCCCTGGGGCTGGCGGCCTGCCAACACGGCTTCTCGGTCGGCTTCACCACTGCTGCCGGACTGGTCAGCCAGATGATGGAGGCCCGCGATGAGAAGCGTCTGCTCAAGCTTCAGAGCCAGATCCAAGCATACAAGCTGCTCATCATTGATGAACTGGGCTACGTGCCACTGTCGCCCACCGGCGCCGAACTGCTGTTCGAGGCGTTCAGCCAACGCTACGAACGTGGCTCCACCATCGTCACCTCGAACCTGCCATTCGACGAGTGGACTTCGGTGTTTGGCTCGGAACGCCTGACCGGCGCACTGCTCGACCGTCTCACCCATCACGTCCACATTCTGGAGATGAACGGCGAGAGCTACCGTCTTGCGCATTCCAAGGCACGCCGACGGAAGGCCGCTTCTGCCGGATCAACCACACCTCCGGACATCATCGATCCCGACACCGGCGAGATCATCACTCCCTGACCACCACGGGAAATCGGCGGCCGAAAATGCGAAGGGGGGCCGATCGGCCCCCCTTCGCATTTCACCCATCCCAACCACCGAGTGGCTCCCTTTTGCTCCGGCGCGGTGGCTCCCTTTCTCTCCGGCGTTGACATTACCGTAATTGTCGCTGCACTTCCTTATTGCTGAGCAATGCTTGCTTGTGATAGCGGTATCGGTGCTACT
>CAIKHN010000033.1 GCA_903827265.1 Candidatus Uhrbacteria bacterium | reverse complement strand
GTGTCAGGGAAAAGATTGAAGTCACCAACAATGATCGTTTTGCTCTGAGTATCGGCAACCAGCGAAAGTAATTTCCGAGATTGTTCGAGACGAACTTCACAATCACGCTTATCTGCAGGCTCGGAGATGCCGTGCACATTCACGATAACGATCTCGCGCCCAAATGCTGCTACATCGGTTCGAAGCGCGACGTGCCCAAGCGTCGCAATATGCTCCCCGTCAAATATCTCTGGTCCGTTTGCAATAAACACCGTCTCACTCCGCAAAATCTGATGTACACGCTTCACAAAGGTCACGATTCCCATGTTTGAATGCCCGTCGACAGAAACGTCAGTTTCAACATCGTCGTCCATTTTTGTATATATGAGATCAAAATGAACAAGAATCTTCTGAAGATCCGCGAGCAAATTTAATCGTCTTCCCGATACTGACGTTGAACGATGTGTCGTTGTCGCAGAAGAAACTTCCTGAAAACAAAACACATCCGTTGTTGGCGCTTCGTGTTTTACGAATTCCATGAATTCGTCAAAACAGTAACCGAAGTATGTGTTCAAAGAAATGATTCGCATACCATCGGCGTTATCGTTTCGCGATTTCGTTCCGAATCTTCTCCGCCGTTGCAGCAAGCTCCTCTTTCGACGGATGCGTTTTAGTGAACGAACGTGGAACACCGCTTGTGCGAGGCATGATGTGGAGATGGGTATGCATCACATCTTGTCCTGCGCACTCGCCGTGGTTCATGCCAAGATTATAACCATCGGCGCCGACTGCCTTCGTGATCGATGGCGCGATCGAATAAACAGCAGACATCAAACGTTCGGCGTCTGCCAACGATCCTGCTTCAAGATTTTCTGCGTGAGCCTTCGGAACCACAAGCGTATGACCGATGCTTACCGGACCGATGTCGAGGAATGCGATCACCGATTCATCCTCGTACACTTTGCAGCAAGGGATTTCCCCGGCAATGATGGAACAGAAGAGACAAGACATAGAATTATTTCAAAAGTACACTCGGCAGAATACCAACCGCAAGAGCAAAGAACAATCGCATGTCGCCAAAGAGTGATCCAAAATGCCAAATGATGAGGGCGAGCAGAATCCCAGCAAGGATCGATCCAAGTAGCGATATTCGGGATCTCTTTTGCTCCATTGCCAATGGTGAATCGACAACAAGCTCGCATATGCCGAATCCTCCAATCACAATCCACATCAGATGCGCATTCATCATGTTCGACACAAACCCAGGACGAAGATACTCGGCGAATAAAAGTCCGAGGTACACGGCAAGAGCAATAGCGAAGCCGAATCGAGAAATCGACATATTAGAAAAGTCGATCATAAACCGCATCACGCCAACGGCGAAGTTCGAGCTTCATTGCGGCGAATAGCGAAATCGGTTCTTTATGAAACGTTACGGTAAGCCGATGAACATCGACGGTATGCGCGTCGGTAGAAAACCCAGGAAGTGAAAGAGCGAATTTATAGGCTCCAGATTCTTTTGCAAGATTCGCAAGAGGAAATGTCGCACTCGCCGTTCTCCAACCGTCAGCGTTTACAACCGGTGCTGGAAGACTCGAATACACGTACCGAATCGCGGGGTCATCGAGATCGGTTTGCGTCGTCAGCGACCGTGGATCAGGGTCGAAAAACGCTTGCGCGGAAGGCGCAAACTTCCCCTCCCCCGTCATTTTGATATCACCAGCATCCGTGATGCCTGCCACAATTCCAGTGTCTGAAATTGCAGCTCGAGTCAGGACGTGGCTCTGCGGAATATCAATCGTCGATGTCCCAAGCGCAACATAATGCGCAGAATCGGCGTGAAATGTTTCAAATGCAATCGACTTACTATTTGTCACAAACGACGTCTTTCGATCAACACTCAAATATCCAACATCATCACCAACATACATCCGATTCTTAAACGCCATGTATCGTTGACTTGTTACAAACTGACGCCACACAATGTCTGACGTTCCCGAAAGCTCGACGCGATACACGCCTTCGGGCCAGTTCGCGCCGTCGAGCGTTACATTTCGCGATGCATACACTTGATCTTCAGAAATATCACCGTCATCAACAATCGATTTCTCAAGCATCACTGTTCCATTCTCGTCATACACACGCACGTAGCCTTCATCTGCGCCAAATGTTCGATTAATGTCTTGATAGTGCAACGCCAAATGGAATGACTCATTCTTCATGTACGTGACGTACTCGTGGCTTCCGCGAAGTGAAAGCGAGAACGTTTGTTCGTGGCCAAGTGGCACGTACGACGATTCGCGGTATGTCCCTGGAAGCGTTGCGCGATACGTCACCACCGAACTTCGTGACGGCTGATGGAGCGCAAAATCTTGTACCGCAGCCTTCACACTGTCCTTTGCGAAAACGGTCAGCGCAGATGTTGAATCGGAATTTGGAAGAACGTTCCATTGCAAATGTTCAAGAACCGAATTCGACAACGCATGGAAATCGAATGCATACGCGGCCAGATTCGTCATG
>CAIKHN010000032.1 GCA_903827265.1 Candidatus Uhrbacteria bacterium | reverse complement strand
TAAAAAATCCCGGCGCAAGTTTCAAAATTTGTTCGTCCCTCGTTCGCGCTGACAGCGCCACCATCACAATCATGTGATACGGCGTGCCAACATGAAGCGCACCGGTATCGGGATAGAGAAGGGAGAGTTTTTGGAGGGTTTCAATTGGGTTCATAGCCGTTCACCTCCCTCTAACCTGTCTATGGATGCGTATTTAAATCAACGCCGTACCTGTCATCTCTGGCGGCTGGGGGATTCCCAAAATTGCGAGCATTGTTGGCGCAACGTCTGCGAGCATTCCGCATGGTGGCATCAACGAAAGATCACCGTTGGGAACGTCGCCGGCAATTGACGTCTTCCCCTCAAATTGTTTTCCAATCAACCACAACGGAACCGGATTCGTGCTGTGCTCTTTGTCGATGTCGTGTGTTTGAACATTCAAAACCTCTTCAGCATTCCCGTGGTCAGCGGTCACGAGAAGTGCACCATCGGCCGCAAGAACCGCGTCGATAATTCGCGAAAGACACGCGTCGATCGTTTCAATAGCAGCAATAGTCGCCTGAACGTTTCCGGTATGCCCAACCATGTCGGCATTCGCAAAGTTACACAAAATGGCGTCGTAATTTCCACGAGCAATTTCCTGGACAATGCGGTCGGCGATTGCAACAGCCGACATTGCGGGCTGCTCAGCGTAGCTTGCAACATGTGGGGACGGAATAAGTACGCGGTCCTCATGTGGGAACGGCTCCTCTCGCGTCCCGTTTAAAAAGAACGTGACGTGTGCATATTTTTCTGTTTCAGCAACGTGCAGCTGTACCAATCCGGCGTTCGAAAGTACCTCCGCCAAAGAATTGGAAATCTTTTCTGGCGCGAATGCCACATGGACCGGCAGCCCTTCCTCATACTCGGTCATGGTAACGAACATGAGTCCTTTAATGTACTCACGCTGAAACTTCTCAAACGCAGGAATGACAAATGCCTTGGTAATTTCCCGCGATCGATCCGGACGGAAGTTCCAACAAATCACCGCGTCATCGGCACCGACCGTTGCAACAGGCTTACCTTTCTTCGTCAGCACCGTCGGCACGAACTCTTCGTCATATACTTCCCGAGAATACGACAGTTCGATTGCTTCAATAGGATCTTCAACCATCACCTCTGCCTTTCCAAGCGCCATGGCGTTATATGCCTTCTCCACTCTATCCCAACGGTTATCGCGATCCATCGTATAAAACCTTCCGCTCATCGTTGCCAGTTCACCAATACCAATTTCCTTCATTTGTGCGATCGCATTTTTGACGAAATCAAGACCCGAATTATAGAGCGTATCGCGACCGTCGAGCACCGCGTGCACTGCAACACGTTTCACGCCGTACTCCTTTGCCATGCGAAGCAACGCAAAACAATGTTCGTCGAATCCATGAACCTTCCCTGACGATAAAATTCCCATGAGATGCAAAACCCCGCCTGTTGTTTTTACTTTATCGAGCGCGCCAACAAGAGCGGAGTTCTTCATGAATTCGCCGCTCGCGATAGATTTTGTTAACCGTGGCAATGTTTGGTAATACACGCGACCTGCACCAATCGCTAAGTGACCAACTTCACTATTTCCCATCTCTCCCCAATTCAAACCAACTTCTTCGCTTGATGCCCGAAGCGTCATCGACGGGTATCGCGACGTCATCATGTGAAACGTAGGAGTATTTGCACGAGTAATGGCATTTCCGTCGTCGTCCGGCGCAATACCAAAACCATCTAAAATACAAAGAACAACCGGACGTGGACGCCGCGCATTTCCCGAATTTTCGGCCGTCATAATAACGGCATGATACCACGCAACTTACCGCACGGCCACTACATCAGTACCAGTCTTTACAAATGTTGATGGTGCAAGTTTTTTTAAACCAAGAAACGATTCGCGCGCCGTCACACTATCGAGCGACCGCAATTTTGCAATCTGCATGTCAAGGCGATCACGCTCGTGTCGAAGCTCCACATTCTGCTCTTGCAGCTCGCGAACGGCGTAGCCCTTTGTTGCCGCGCTATTCACTTGGCCAACATAGAGCACACCAAACGTCAGCATGCATCCAACACTCAGCGCGCTCATCACGCGAGGATTTTTGAACGCTCGAATGAAAATATTTTTCCCTCCTTGTACCTCCATACAATTCGTTAAATTTTTTCGACGATACGTAACTTTGCACTTCGTGACCGCGGATTTTCTTTCATCTCGGCTTCTGTGGCAATAATCGGCTTCTTGGTTATTGGCTTCAGGCCAACCTGAGTTTTAAAAAGATTTTTTACCAGACGATCTTCGAGCGAGTGGAAAGTAATTACCGCGCATCGTCCACCGCTCTTGAGTGCGGCGATCGCTGCGAGTAATCCCCGTTCAACTTCTCCAAGTTCATCATTCACCACAATGCGCAACGCTTGAAATGTTTTCGTTGCAGGGTGAATTTTTCCAGTCCGATGCACCACACTTGCGACGATTTCTGCGAGCTGATACGTCGTATCGATTCGCATCTGACGTCGAGCGTCGACAATGGCTTTTGCAATAATCGCGCTTCGCGGTTCTTCGCCAAAACGGCGGAGAATAGTGACGAGATCATCGAATGACCATGTATTCACAATGGTTTCGGCCGAAAGTTCTTGGCGCGTGTCGTAGCGCATGTCGAGCGGCCCGTCCTTCATAAAGGAAAACCCACGCGATGCGTCGTCAACGTGTACCGAAGAAAATCCGAGGTCGAAGAGCATACCATCGAACGTCCCAAAATCACGCGTCCTAATCGACCCGAACGAATCATGAATGAACGTCACACGATCACCGAACTCCGCGCATCGCTCGCTCGCAACCGCGAGATTACGATCATCGCGATCGAACCCGACCAACTCTCCGTCTGGCGACGTTACCGCAAGCATGAGTTTTGCGTGTCCACCAAGGCCGATAGTGCCATCGAGAACTCGACTTCCAGGCTTCAATGCCAGGCCATCGAGCACTTCGCGAGCAAGAACGGGAATGTGAACTTTTGCGGAATCGGAGGTCATAGGGCGCTAAAGTCCCATAGAACTGAGGTTCTCTGCAATAGTTTCCGCGTCCTTCTCCATCGACGTCACATACGTCTGCCACTTTTCCGCGTCCCAAATTTCGAGGCGCGTATTCACTCCTACAATCACCACGTCTTTCCGGAGACCTGCATACTGTCGCAAATACTCCGGAACGACACACCGCCCCTGCTTGTCCAACACCACGTCCATTGCCCCAGCAAGCATGAGCCTGGCGAATGCACGTGCGTTAGCCTGCCCTAAGGGTAAATTCGCAAGCGATGTTGCTAATTTGCCCCACTCCTCCAAGGGCAGCAGGAATAATGAAGAGTCCAAGCCTCGCGTCACCACCGCGCCATACGCGAGTGCTTCTCGAAACTTCATTGGAACGGCGAGCCGTCCTTTGTCGTCGATAGTATGGTTGTATTGGCCAAGGAACATGACGCGGTTTTTTATGAGTTCGGGTGGGAGATTCCCCACTTATCTCCTCATGGCCCCACTTTACACCACTTCGGCACTCCAGTTCACGAAATTTGGCTAAAACTTGTGGATAACCGCCACTTCTGGTATCGTAGATTCCGTTCCTCCCGATTCGTGTCCTCACGAATCACGCTCCAACCTTGTTCCCCGGAGTCCCCTTGATCCCGTTCTCCTCACTCCGCAACGCATTGTTTTTTCTCGCTACTGTCGGGATCGTGTTCCTCGGCATCGTCACGCTCTTCGAGCCATCACACGAAGTGGTTCCGCTCGTAACGGCCGCCAAGCCGATTACGAAGCTCAACGAAATCAAGACGCCCGATACCGCCAGCCAAACCGATAGCGCGGTCATCGAGCCAAACGATCTCTTCGAGCGCAAAACCACCTTCGCCGCATGGCGCAAGGACAACATGGCCATGTGGCACGAGATGGGCATCGACATTCGAGCCTGCACCAACCGTCGCTACCTGCAAGGCTACGCCAAAACGCCAGACGAGGCGGTCGATGAATGCTTGGACGAAGACGCCAGCTCCCAGCCCGACGGCAACTGACCACGAACGAAAAGCCCCCAGCGTGCTCCTGCGATACGTCGCAGTCGGAGCACCGGGGGCTTTCGAATTTATCTCTTTGTGTTTCTTTTCGGAATTCCTGAATTTCTCGATCGCAACACTCGATGATACGCACCAGCGAACCGATGTGCTTCGTCGCGGGCACGTTGCAAGATTTCTTTACTCGATTCTGCGATGCGGCGAAGTTCGGGATTGGATTCGTCGTACACAAGCCGATCTTGCTTGCGATCGAATCCCTTCGCGATGCCGATGATCGGAATAGCGAATCCAAGATCGGCAAGCACCTCTTTTACCCGATTCACCTGCCCTTCTCCGCCATCGATCACCATAATGTCTGGTGCGGGCCACGTGGTTGGCGACGTGGTGATGCGATTCAACCGACGGCGCAACACCTCTTCCATCGCCGCAACATCGTTCGCGCCATCAAAACTTTTAATCTTGAATTTGCGATACGCCGCCTTGTTCGGCTGGCCATTCTCGAAAACGACCATGCTCGCAACATTTGAGGTTCCAGAGATATTCGCGATGTCGTAGGCTTCGACGCGACCAAGGACGTTGATGAAGGCCCCCTCCGACTCCCCCATAGCTGGGGGAGAGACTTCACTCTGAACGCTCCAGTCATCCTCTCTCGTAATAAGCGCAACGTCGTTCACGTGCTCGAGGGCGTTGATTTTGTTTCGCAAACCAGCGGCAAGTTCGAAATCTTTTGCGAGTGCAGCGCGCTTCATTTCCTTCATCATCTGCTTCACGATCGACGTTTTCTTGCCTTCAAAGAATTGGATGAGCTGTCGGATAATTTTTCGATAGTCCTTTTTCGAGATCGCTCCAATACACACGCCAGGACATCGGCCGATCTGCGCATCGAAGCACGGGCGACCTCCCTCTTGATACTCACACGTACTCCACGGGATCGATCGGCGGACGAGATCGAGCGCAGTTCGCAACGATCGGCTGCTAATGTACGGACCGAACACGGCGAGAAATTTCTTCTTGGCGACCGGCGATAATGTTTTTGTGAATGGCTGAATTCCCATGCGCTCAAGATCGAGTCCACGAAAGAGCACTGGCTTTGGAAAATCTTCGTTGGTGATACAGAGATACAAAAAACTCTTATCATCGCGGCTCAAAATATTGTACGGCGGTTGATTCTTTCGAATGTGATTCGATTCGAGCACAAGCGCCTCGATGACCGTCGGTGTTTGCACGTAATCAATGCGGGCAATATTCGCGACCAAATCGGCAATCCGGCCGTTGTGTGCCTTCGTAAAATACGACCCCACTCGTTTCTTCAAGCTCGTCGCCTTTCCAATGTAGAGCAGCCGATCGTTCAAATCATAATAAAAATAGACCCCAGGAGTGTCTGGAAGTTCGCCGTTCAAAATGTGAATAAATGGAGGAATCATTTGGAAATATTAGCAGAATACACGAAAAACTGAAACTGGTCTGCCGGATTCTTGGAAGGTTGTGACGGGAGCCGGAAGGACTGATGCGAAAAATGATATGTCGGAGAGCAGGGGTATTCGATTTCAAACAGGGTACTTTGTTAACGCAACTCATTTGCATTAAGAAAACGGTGGTCGATATTGGCGATCTGCGAGGTTGGCGATAGCGCTGTGTGCAGTCGACGATGAAGTGTTTTCGAGTTTGAAGTGATGATTCGTCGATTTTCGGTTGAGATCGCAATGTGATGCGAAGTTTTAAAAGGCCAAAAAACGACATGTCTCTCTAAAAATGAGGGTGGTCGACCCGGCCGAATCAGCCTCCGATTCCCACGGCTCCACCCCCTCCTACTCCCCCTTGGTAAGGGGGAGTGCCTTAGTTCCGACCCCCCCAACCCATCAAAGAAATCAGATCAGGCATCAGGAGAGGTTTTATCCAATCACCGTCATCAGCATTACTCCAACAAATACCAAAAATGTAAAACCAACCGCCCACTGTGAAATCTGGAGCGAATTTTTTGGAAGCTCTGCACTCACACGAGCACGCTCATAAGCGACAAGCATCATGATTGCTGTCAGAGAGCCGAGAACTCCACCAGTGATCGAGAGCACAGACGAAATGTGTTGTGCGCCTGCAAGAAAAAGCACAAAAGGAATGATTGCAGTCAACAACCACGCCGGAACGAAGCGCATGCGTAAATCATAAAGAAATGTGTTCGTCAGTTGCGTCGCGACGTTGGTATACGCATTAAATGTCGTGATAAGCGCGATTCCACTTGCAAGAAGAACGAGGCTTTTTCCGATGGTCGAAAGGCCGAGAATCGCATTCTCTGTCGTTGCAGAACCGGTCACAGCAAGGATTCCAATACTGAATACCGCGTATACCAACAGTACAACGCACAACGCTCGTATGATTGATTTTGGAAGAGCAATCGATTGCCTCCCCAAAACATCGCGCATCTCTGGCAATGCCGACATTCCATGAAATGCAAAAAGCATCACGCCAAGGGAAACGCCAAAATTCTCCGTCGTCGATGCAAAAAGATGCGCCACTGTCATGTGCGGCGCCGCAACAACCATAAGGAGCGCAATCAAGCCAATAAAAAGCGGTATAAGAATTTTCTGCGCGCGAGCGACAAAGAGCGAGCCGCCGATCGTACAGAAGGAAGCAACGAGAAAAAACACCGCACTCGCCGTCGTTATCGTCATTGGAATCAGATCAAACAACACAACGCGCAAAAACTGGCCGCCAAACAAAATAAATGCAAGCAATGCGCCAAAAAGCGAACCGAGATACGCCGTTGCGGCAACGCCAGTTCCAAAATGACCAAGTTCATTGCCGATCACCTGAATAAAACGCGCCTTTCCACCACGAACGAGCACCAAGTCGCCGTACAGTCGCAAAACGACATAACTCACAAAAGCAGCCAGGAGAAGCTCGATTAGTCCAACGATAATGCCGACTTGTGCAATAGCATACGGCAAACCCAATATTCCCACACCAATCATGGTGCCGATCAACGGTCGAGTCGCGCTCCAAATGCGAGATGAATCAGATTTCATAGCGCAATAATTGTATCATGCACAGCTTCTCAACATCTTACGCACGTTTACGCTTTTGAGTAGCCGACAATGTCGGTTACTATGCTTTGCATATGACCGACGTCGGGCGAATTCCTCCTCACAATCTTGAAGCCGAGCGTTCGCTCCTTGGCGCGCTTTTGCTTGATCAGGACGTGCTGTTAAAAATCGGCGACGCATTACGATCTGAAGATTTTTATAAGGATTCACATCGCATTCTGTATGAAGTCATGCTCGAGCTCGTGGATAGGCACGAGCCGATCGACGTCTTAACACTCGGCAACCGCCTCGAAGAAAAAGGTGTTCTCAAACAAATCGGCGGACGCACCGCGCTTGTTGAACTCACCAACGTCACCACGACTGCAGCGCATGTTGCGCATCACGCCGAAATCATTGCAAAAAAAGCTGCGTTACGGCGCCTTCTTTCTGCCGCAAGCGAAATTACTGAACTTGGTTTTGACGAATCACAAGACGTCGACGTGTTGCTGGACGAGGCTGAACGCCGACTTTTTAACGTTTCGCAAAACTTCATCAAACAATCGTTCACGCCACTTCACACGTTACTTACCGAAGCGTTCGATCGTATCGACGAGTTACACAAAGAAAAAGGCAAGCTCCGCGGCGTTGCAACAGGATTTTTCGGCATCGATAACTTGCTTGCAGGACTGCAAAACTCCGACCTCATCATTCTTGCCGCCCGACCTTCCGTTGGAAAGACGTCATTCGCCATGGACATTATTCGTAACGTAGCGCTTCGCACCGGAAAACCTGTTGGATTCTTTAGTCTTGAAATGAGTAAAGAACAGTTGGTTGATCGTATGATTTCCGCCGAGGCGAACGTGGATTTGTGGAAACTTCGTACTGGTCGGTTAAGCGAAAGCGCCGACGACTTCCCTCGCATTGGCGAAGCGCTCGGCAAACTGTCAGAAGCGCCAATCTTTATTGACGACTCGCCGGTTGCAACCATCATGAGTATTCGTACGAAAGCACGACGACTCCAGAGCGAACATGGCCTTTCCATGATTGTTATCGACTACTTACAGCTCATGGAAGCACGAAAGAAAACAGATAACCGCGTGCAAGAAGTCGCAGAAATCTCTCGTGGATTAAAACAGATCGCTCGTGAATTGAACGTTCCAGTGCTTGCGCTCGCACAGCTTTCTCGTGCAGTGGAAATGACAAAACCTGCCATTCCAAAACTCGCTCACCTTCGTGACTCAGGAAGCATTGAGCAGGACGCCGACGTCGTGATGTTCTTATACCGCAAGGCCGCCGACAGAAACTATCAGCCGGAAGAACTCACGCCTGAAGAAAAAACCAAAGCCGAAGTGCATATCGCAAAACATCGTAACGGCCCAACCGGCATGGTGCCGCTCTTCTGGGACGCAACGCATGCGTCGTTTAAGAACCTGGAAAATCGTGCACCAATGATGCAAGCTACGCCGCAAAACGACGGCCAGTCCAACGAACCAAAACCAAACAACGTCGGCTTGCCCCCGGGTATTCCACCCAAAGGCTACGGACTTCCACCGAAGCATTAAGGTTGGTACTATTCGGAGCGTACCAAATCCCATTCAGTCATCCTCGCGCATGCGGGGATCCAGTCAATTCTCAATCGCTCGCTGGTGACTCGGGTACATGCTTCTTCACTTGCCGCAACGATCGTCACGCCACGACGTCTCGCGCTGCTCGACTGTGGCTGGACGACTGTGCGGCTCGTTGCGAAACATGCACCCTCGTCACTGGCGCTCGCGATACATATTTCATTTCTTAATTCTCATATTCCTATGTTCAACAAAATCAAACAGATTAAGGACATGCGCGACCAGAGCAAGATGATGAAAGCGATGCTCGATGAAGTCGTTATTGTTGGAATGGGTGCTCGCGGAAAAGTGATGATCACCGTCAACGGCAGCCACGAAACGCTCGGTGTAAAAGTCGATGAATCGCTGAATCATTCAGAAATCGAAACTGGCGTAAAAGAAGCGCTCAATGATGTGAATAGCAAGCTTCAGGTTGAGCTCATGAAAAAAATGAAAGAGATGGGCGGGTTAGATGCGTTTAAGAATCTCGGACTCTAGCACATGCGACGATTCCCTACTCCTATTCATAATGCTGCGGCCGCGTTGGGCCGATTACCGGGAGTGGGGCCGAAAACCGCACTTCGTTACGCGTTCGCGCTTCTCCATTTCAGCAAACTTGAACTCGCGAGCATTGGCCGCGCAATTGTCGACCTTGGCAATATCACCCTCTGCCAAACCTGCTTCACGTTTGCTGAAAAAGACTTGTGCGAAATTTGTGCAGATCCAAATCGCGATGTCACAAAACTCTGTATCGTTGCTGAGGCGCGAGATATTTCTACTATCGAAGCAACGAGCGTATACAAAGGCCGCTATTTCGTCCTTGGCGGCACGCTGAATCCTATCGACGGCCGCACGCCAGAAATGCTCAACGTCAAACCACTGCTCGACCACGTGAAAAACTCTCCAACCATCGCCGAATTCATTCTCGCATTCTCCCCCGACGTTCACGGCGAAACCACCATCATGTATTTACAACGTCAGCTTTCCAGCTTTGGAAAGTCGACAACTCGACTTGCTCGCGGCCTCCCAATGGGCGCCGACATTGAGTACGCAGATGAAGTAACTCTCGCGAGCGCCATGACTGGACGATCGAAAGCCTAATATTGCAACAAAGTCTCGAGCAACGCCCGGCCTTTCGTTTCCCACACCAGCGATCCGAACGTTTGTTGTTCCAAAATATAATCTGCGACGTATTGCACCGCGGCATCATGGTCTGTCGCATTTAACGTCTTTGCGTACGATTCAGTAAATCGATACTGCATCGACTGTCGCTCGCCTTCATCCTCAACCTGCAGCCACAACTGTTGATCGACGACATCGGTAACCGACCCTTCGGTTCCCGCAAGCACCGCATCAAGATACGTCACAAGATCACGCTGGACGTCTTCAATTGTTCTCCCGGACAAATCGAATCGCGACAACCGGCCCTGGAGCCTCGCGAGAAGATCGTCGATTTGTTTGCTTGCATTTGCTGGATCGAAATGTAACTCCGTCACGTCGTAATGTGGCTTCATGGTAAGCGCAATATCACCCGGACGATCAGCAATATGATGAACAAGCAAACCGTCGTACAGCGCTTTTGCGGTGCTCTCACTCATGTCCGTGTCAACAAACGAGTACAACAAATGAAAAAGAATATTCGGCAGGCCGTCACCATTCAGCAACTTTAAAGCAACGTCCTTCAAGAAGACTGCTTGATTCTCGCTTCGTTGTGGATCGCCGATGCTGTAGCTTTGTCGCGCGCGCAACCATTGCAATCCTTCCGTCGTTGGGAACTCAAGCGTCCGCAAAATACCGAGCACTTGAGAAAATCCCGCTGTCACCACGTAGTCTGACTTCACCCCAACGATGTGTTCAATTTGTTCAATTCCGTAATCCAGCCCCGCAAATGCACACGCGTTGGCCAAATAGTATTCGTTTTCAGCATACGTTCCCGGCGGAATGTATGCATACGTTCCTCGCGGAACACTCGTAACAAGCACCGTCCAATCTGCCGTATTCACCGATACCATGTGAATGGAGTCACAGTGCTGCTCAATACCTTCCTTTCGTGAATCAAGTCCGAGAACAAGAATATTGACGGTGCGATCGTCTCCAAATGGCGCGTCGGCGCTTTCAAGCGTTGTTGCTCTTCGCGCAGCAAGTACCGCATCAACAGCGCTATCGACTCGCGGCGCAACCGCAGAAACTGACAGTGGTACGGCGCGATACCAGAAATACATCGATCCGATTGCTGTGCAGCTTAATGCAACAACAATCACGGTAAACCTCCATTTTTCACGCCGCCAAAGATGCAAAAAGGACATACAACAAATTCGTATCTCCTTCATAGACCAAACTGAACATTCGCGCAACCATTATTAGCCTGTGAATAAACCGCTTTCGAGGATCTTCGAATATTGCTAAGCTTTCCGACGTAATTCATTATTTCTAATTCGGGTTGGCTCATTCGGATGAGATGGCCCGCGAGATATATGGCAGCAAAGCGATTGACCAAGTCACAGATCATGGCAGAACTCTCAGAGCGATGGGGAGTTTCCAAGAAGCAGGCTGGAGAAATGTACGACAGCTTCGTTGCAATGATCTACGGAGAAATCAAGCGCGCTGGCGAAGTTGCATTCCCAGGACTCGGAAAGATGGTAAAGAAGAACCGTGCAGCACGCATGGGCCGCAACCCAGCAACTGGCGCAACAATCAAGATCCCAGCACGCACCGTTCTCAAGTTCGGCGTTTCAAAGGCAGCAAAGGAAGCATTGCTCTAAGCATTGCACCAAAAACTCCCCGAGCAATCGGGGAGTTTTTTGTAATAAAGCGAGAGGCCTCCGTCGGAACTAAAGGTACTAAACGCCAAAGCCCCGCCATTCATGAAGAATAAACGGGGCCGCGTACGAAGTTCGCAGAAACATCGACTGATTACAGCGGAAACGTGAGGAAGCCGTCTTGGTGATAAACGGCTGGCTCAAAGACGCCAGAGCTGTCGTTCCACGTCGTGTAGGCACGCGTTGTTTGCACACACCTCCTACGATCTCCGTTCAGGAAGACCTCTACCGTCTCGTTTCCTGAAATTGGCGACGACGGGAAAGGTTCCGCCAGAGCGACGATACGCATTCCGAGCTGGATCCCCGGCCCACGAACGACGTACATGAGCAATTCCGCGACCGTCGCCGGCCGCCGTTTCCTTTCTTTGAGTATCTCCAGGACCCGTTTGGTGGCTGTGGATGGCGGGCACAGGTCGACACGAGCACCGCGCAGGTGCGTCGGCATCACCTGACCCGGGAAGCGGTCGTCGTTGACGCCATCACCCGGGAGGTAGTAGCCCCCCATGGCGACCAGCTGACCGATCACGACAGACCCCTGTTCGTCGATCACCTCGGTGTTCCTGCAATATGTCGTGCAGTTGCGAAGACAGTGACCGCAAGACTGGATCCGGGCATCATCATTAACACGATTCCTCGTCATGTGCTCTCCGAAGGGTGATAGAGCCTGTACAACAACGCCGTGTGGCCATCGCTGCCTGGCATATACAAGCACAAAAAACGGAAAACGTCAAACAAAAAACAATATTTTTCGCGAATATTCGTCATTTTACGGCTGCAGCGATTCAGCTGGTGAGCGGCCTTCGGTGCTGATAATCACCGAAGTCACTGTTGGGAACTGTTTCAGTGTTGACTCGATCTGCGCACGAATCGATCCCACGCGGCACGAGCCGCCAGTTTCGAGGGACTTTGAGAATTCTACCTTCGCAACGCCGTCGTTAATCGTTAAGCTCTTTATAAAAACAAACGACGGAATACTTGTGGAGAGCTGCGCCGATGATTCTGGAGTATTTGGACCGGCAAGAAGCTCAGTCAACGCCGCGTATCCGACTGCAACTGATTTTGCGATACGGCGTTCTGTTGCGGTCACCGAACTACATAGCCCACTCGTTTCCGTATTCGTCCAATACGTCTTCACCACCATCGACTCCATTGTTGGGAATTTCACTGGCAACGTAACGAGATCGATCACTGCACCATCCTTTGCGCTGTAATCAAAAACTTCGAGCGTTCCAGCAGTTCCTGTTGGAGTAGTGTAGCTTGTGGTGACGGTAAAATCTCCAAACACTCCAACATCTGGCGCTCCAGTCATCGCATTGCCTTCTGCAAGAACGGTTCCGTTACTATCGAGTAATCGATAATTGAACGTGCTCTCAAACACTCGAGCGCTTCCCTTAATAACAAGGGGCAAACCAATGACTTCATCTGCAGACGGACTCGTCACGATCATGTTTCCCGACGTTGACGTCGCGGTTGGCGATGCATCAGAACCGTCGTCTGAAGAATCTGTATCGCCTCCGCCGTCAGTCGTATCATCGTCATTTCTCCAGTCTGGCGGGATCACCGCACCGTTCATGGCACGGAACACGAACATTCCAACCAGAACCACACCAAGAAGCGCAACAAGAGCTGTTAATGCAAGCGAGAATGGATGTTTCATATGCATTCAGCATACGCCATTCTCTCAAAATCGCTAGTCCTCAGACGGACGCTCCTCAAGCGTTGCGGTAACAGTCTTTTCTGCACCATCGTGGATAATTTTTAACGTCACTGTGTCGCCAACGGCTTTTTGTCGTAATACCGTTGCAAGAGGATGCACGCTATCGAGCTTCACACCATCGACCTCGGTAATAATGTCATTTTCCTCGATTCCTGCTTTGTCTGCCGGCGAACCTGGCACCACCGCAAGTGTTTTCCCATCGCTTCCACGAATCACGAGCGCGCCTTCATTCACGGAAAGGTTATTCGCCTTTGCGTACTCTGCATCAAGTACAACATACCGCACGCCAAGGTACGCCTGAACAACCCGTCCGTTCTTACGGATCGAGTCAACGGTCGATTTCACTAAATTACTTGGCAACGAGAATGAAATATTCTCTCCCCCACTACTTGTCGCGACATTCACGCCAATAACATGCCCAGACAAATCAAGGAGTGGGCCACCGGAATTTCCCGGATTAATCGCAGCATCTGTTTGCAACACATCTGAAAGCTGCTCAGATCCACCGTTGCTTCCTGCGGTAATCGATCGCGAAAGTCCAGAAATCACCCCAACCGAAACCGTGTTACGGAATTGTCCAAGCGCGTTTCCAATAGCAACGACGGATTGTCCAACTTTTACGGTGTCAGAGTCGCCAAACTCCAAATATGAAAGATCCGATGCATCAATCTTTAGTACCGCAACGTCGAGCGTGCTGTCAGCGGCGACCACCGTCGCGTCGTGTTTGCTTTCGTCATTTAACAACACGGTGTACTTCGCATCTTTGTCACTCACCACATGCGCGTTCGTCACAATATATCCGTCGTCAGACACAATAAATCCGCTTCCGCCACCAATTTCCTTTTCCTCAGTTCCATTTTGCCGATACTGCGGGAACGAGAATCCAAACGCGCCAAATGGATTTGACTGACCGTCCTCGTTAAGAATCTGTTCCATTTTTGGAACGTCTTTGGTAATCACAATCGAAACCACCGCAGGATTCGCTGCATCAACAACGTCAATAACATCCGAATGGTTCCCTGCAGAATCCGTAAGATTCTTTTCGGTGACGACACGATCGATAATCGACTGAAGTCGATCGCGAAGCGAATCCTTGAGTGGTGAATGGAACAGGAGGCCGAACCCGACCGCGACAAGCACAATCTGGCAAAACACCGCGCCAATAAATCCGACCAAAAGTGAAGGAAAGTGTTGTTTGAGCATCTGTTTGTCCATACAGATCGATAATCGATAAGAATTTCTTTGAACCAATGCATAGTATAAATCTACGCTTGAGTTGATTCCAATACTTACTTCATCGATGATTCATAATTCCGGTATACTACAGCCATATGGCGACACAGGTTGTAATCCTTGGCTACGGCGAACTCGGCAAAGCGATTCATCATTTGCTTTCCTCCCAACCAGACATCACGGTGACGTGTTGGGATAAAAACAGCGACATTTTGCCCGAACAGCAACCGCTCGAATCCATCATTCCCACATGTACCATTCTCTTTGTCTGCGTTCCAACATGGACCGCTCGCGCGGCGTTGCAAAGCATTCATGCGCTTCTTACGCCAAAAACCATTGTCGTCAGCCCATCAAAAGGATTTGAAAAGGAAACGTGCCACCGCGTTGATACGCTATTTCCACAAAACCTCCCAAGCGACAATCCGTTCGTCTTTCTTGGCGGACCAATGATTGCCGAGGAAATTGTTGCAGGACTTCCCGCGATCGGCGTCGCAGCAAGCACATCGAGCGAAGCACGAAGCACAGTTGCCGCACTCTTTTCGCAAACACCGCTCGTCGTGCAGCACACCGATGACGTCTCGGGAACCGTTCTCGTTGCATCGCTGAAAAATATCTACGCTCTTGGCCTAGGAATTTGCGACGGTCTTTCTCTTGGCAGCAATCTTCATGGCGCCCTCGTTGCACAAGCCACACATGAAATGATAGCTATCGTCACAAAAACTGGCGGCTCCCCAAAAACCGCGCTCGGACCTGCAGGACTCGGCGATTTGGTTGCGACCGCACAAAGTAGCAACTCGACAAACTACACGACTGGCCTGAGATTCGCGAACGGCCAAAAGCCTGTCCGCGGCAGCGAGGCTCTCAACACCATTCCTTGCGTTCAAAACGTGCCGGGGATCGTCATGGCAGAACACCCGTTTCTCCAAGCAATCCATAATATTGTTGTAAACCAACACCCGGCGCGAGAAGAAATATTACGCGCAGTTCTTGCGTTTTCTGCAATATCGGCATAATACTAATGGCATAATCTTCACAAAATATGCTATTCTTCTTTCTGGTGCTCGCAGGAATTATTCTCCTGATTTCACTCCGCCAAATTAACCAATATGAACGCGGTGTAAAGTTCACGATGGGACGCTACTCAAACATGATTAACCCGGGGTGGCGAATTATTTTCCCAATCTTTCAATCGATGACAAAGGTTGACCTTCGCTTAAAAGCGGTTGAGGTTCCGCCACAAGACGCTATTACAAAAGACAACGTTTCGGCAAAAATCACCGCCGTCATTTACTACAAGATTGTTGACGCACAAAAATCGGTAATCGAAGTTGAGCACGTGCATTGGGCCGTCCTTCAACTTGCACAGACGACGATGCGCAACGTCGTCGGCGAGGTAACGCTCGATGAGTTGCTCTCACAACGTCAGCAAATTTCCTCGCGCATCGAACAACTCGTCGAAGCCGCAACTGGCGGATGGGGCGTCGAAGTAACTGCCGTTGAGCTCAAAGACATCAACTTGCCGCCAGACATGGTACGAACCATCGCGAAGCAAGCCGAGGCAGAACGCGAACGTCGCGCGGTGATTATTAACTCCGAGGGCGAAGTCGCAGCCGCAGAAAATCTTGCACATGCCGCAACAATGCTCTCAAATGCTCCAGGTGCCCTTCACCTCCGCACACTCAACTCCATCAACGACATCTCGTCAGATCAATCAAACACCGTCGTCTTCGCTGTGCCACTCGAGGTGCTCAAGGCGATCGAGGGTTTTAAAAAAGGGATGTAATTTAAAGACCGAGCTCACAAGGCTCGGTCTTGAGTTTTCCTGCGAAATCTGCTAATCTTAGCCACGGACCCGGAGCTCCCATGAACAACAGCGACAAGACCCTCACGCACATCTTCGTCATCGATCCCCTGACAAAGGCGGCAGTCCAGGCTCTCAAGACCATCGGCGCCATCATCGCGATCTTCGCCGTGATCGTCGCGGCCATTGCGTTCACCATGATGATCGCAAACCACGCGAACGCCGCAACCAAGTCGCAGCTCAAAACTGCGGTCGAAAGGACCATGGCAAAAGGAACGCATTCCACGATGATCCTCGGAAAACCGGATAAGCCCATCCCGAGCGATCTCTGGACGCTCCGAATGGACCAGTGCGGAAGCGGCGCCGGCATGTCCGTGCTCAAGATCGACGTTGGCCAACCGAGCCCGGTATTGATGGCCTCGGTGTTCGCCACGCAAGGGACGTCGTCTATCGTCGTTGGCGATCTGAATAGCGACGGAACGGTCGACCACGCCGAAGGCGCGCCAGACGACAAAACGGCCCAGTCCGTGTTCGACAACGTCGTGGCGTGCGTCGCCATTCACGGGTGATGCGCACAAAAACGAAACGGCCCGGGCTTCCGCAAGGAATCCCGGGCCGTGGTTTTTTTATCGCTTGTTCACAATTTCCATAACGACATCCAGTGCACCAGAAGGAATTTTCTTTCGCCAATCATCGACCTTTCCGCTCACGATTGCAGTGCGAATCGCTGCACCGTCGATTCCAGGAACAGGAACGATTTTTTTCGTCGGAACCGATCGCGCATCAAACATCGCACGAATTTCGTCACGCCCGCTCCATACCAACGGCTCTGTTGGCCTGCCGGCGGCATCGAGTACCGCATCCATCCACTGTTCATCTGTCGGTTTATCCACCACGTCAACAATTGTCGCTTCGGTAATGTCGGCGGCAAGCAAAGCTGCACTAATCATTTCGTGGCGCTGCGCAACAGTGAACGGAACATCGGCACCGTGTTCCGACTTTCCCTCGCAAATGGCAATAGTAGCGTTGCCGTGGATTTTCATCATGCCCTGAACCACGAGCAAATGACCCTCATGAAACGGCTGAAACCGCCCAGGAAAAATACAGGTAGACATATGCCAATATTCTAGCTCGAAATCATTCCGAGTGGAATATCAATCTTCGAGAGTGTACAAACCCCTATTCCTTGCCGTGATAACGCTAAGAGATAGCCGACGGATTCTGGATCGAGTCCAGCGGTATGCATTACAACGGCATCGACCGCAACAGGATCGAAGCTCGCAAAAGTGACGCCGGCAGTTGCAGCACCGTCGATGATTGCAAGATCGATCGGGCGTTGTGCGTAAAGATCAGCGAGAACCACGTCGCGCAGCTCCCCCTCCAACCACGGCTCGTGGCTCCGCACAAATCCGTGCGCAGTTCGACGTTCTGGTACATACCACGTTGCAAAACAATATTGCTCAATCGACAACGCGGTTCGGCGATGATGGCCTGCCAACATCGGCACCAGTGAAATAACAACATCCACATCGAAAACCGATCGCGGTCGACGAATAGGCATTCGAACATCATCACCCCGAGGGATCGTTGCCTCCACGACATCGCCTTCATCGTCAGCACTCAGTACATGAATCGGGACACGGCTGTGAAGCACAATTGCGTCAATAACCGCCTGCGTGGCCTCGACTGATCCGGTTGAAACAATGCATATCGACTTCGCAGATTTTGCGAGATCAATAAACGCATCGCCAAGATTGTCGAGCGCCTCACGAATCGCTCGCGACGGATTATTCCCTTCTGCAACAGCAACTTTTGGCATAATAGAAACTCAGTGAGCGAGAAACTCAGTTTGTGACAAACCCGGTTTCTCCAAGTGTAGCAAAACAATAACGGGCCGGAGACTTTCGTCTTCCGGCCCGTCGTCGCGTCTGTCGTTGGTGAAGCCTACGTGCGCTTCGCCCTCGCTGCCTCGCACCTGGTCACGAACTCCGTGAGTCCCACATTGGCGTCCTTGTCAGACGCCGACACTGCGAGCATCGCATCGACCGTTTCCCACCGCCACCGGGTGACTTTCCCGCGGTAGACGTTGAGAACGATCTGCGGAACGGCCACGAGGGCCTTGATCCGCTCGATCAGCGGTTTGGCCTGCATCCGCTGCGCCACGACACTCGCGGGCACCGTCGTCGTAGCGCCATCCTTGGTTCCCAACGGGGCCCAGAAATACGGCGCCGGCTCCTTCTGCGGGTTCATCTCCTGCTCGAGTGCCGCGAGCCTCTCCTTCGAGGGACACGAGGCGACGGGCTCGACGGGCTTCCCAGCATTCTGCCGGAGGTGATCGAGGACGTTGAACGCCCCCTTCTTTCCCGCCGGCTTCGGCACGGGCGGGGCCGGCGCGATGACGACGGGCTGCTTCGCGAGGTTCGTGAGGTCGGCCGCGAGCTTGCGTGCGGCGGCGTCCGCTTCCATGCGGAGGCGCTCCGCCTCAACCTCGGCCAGACGACGCGCTTCCTCGGCCTTGGCCCTCTCGGCACGCGCGACCGCCTTGGCCTCGATGGCCTTGCGCGCTTTTGCGGCTTCGGCTTCGGCGATGCGATTGGCCTCGAGCTTGCGCTCGGCCTCGGCAGCGACGGCGGCCGCGACGGCCGGATCGCGCGGGATCCGAACGACCTTGGGGGTCGGCGGCACTGGCGCGACGGGAGTGGCGGAACGGCGCCTGGCGGGAACCACCGGCGGCGGCGCCTCGACCTGCGCGACGACGATCGCGCCACTGAGCCGACTCTTCCTCCGAGCAGGCACGTTGGCCGGCTGCGGAGGTACCGAGTGGTAGCGATCGGACTCGAGGGTACCGATGACGCGAGTGGCTGCGGAAGAGGCGAGGTTCATGAGGGACTCCGGGGGGGCAGGGGAAAGAGCGGGGGGTGAAGTGAAGGAAAAACCCTTCAACAGCACGAACCATTGTAGCAAAAATCGGGCTTTTTGTCAATAAAAGTGGCGGGTTTTAGCAAGAATTCGGCTCCATCGTGTATGCCGATCGAACCAACAAAAAACCAGCCGAGAGGCTGATTTTTTGTTGGTTCCGGGACGTGGATTCGAACCACGGTTCACGGCTTCAAAGGCCGCTGTCCTGCCGTTAGACGATCCCGGAAAGAAGGATTTCCTTGTACCAAGAAGTACGCCTCGCGAACTTTGCTCCTGGCGCACCGAAACTGGTCTGAAATAAGAAAATCCTCATCAAACTGAACGGAGCGAAGTGTAACGCAAAAGGCTCGAACCATCAACATACGGTACAATACACGCACTATGACCATGATTGACTCTCTGAAACACGGTGCAAAAAGCCTCATTCTCCCAACTGCTCTCGCAATAACCGGCTGCGGCGAACCACCAGAAGGTACAAGCAAACCAACCGATGAACAGGCAGAAAGAATAGAATACCTCGTTGAAATCGCCGGTGAAACCACACCAATCGTAAAAGAAATCATTCGCTCGATGGACAGCGGCTGGGTTGATGCACACGGCGAAGTTGATAATCCCGAAGCAATGATCGCCGATATTGATACCGTCCAGGAAACGCTCGACTACTACTGGGACAATGATTCCTTTTACGTTGGACCAACATCAACCATGTACGGCGGCGACATCAATGCCATCGGCTTTCACTCCCCTACCGACGGAACACCAACCGATCGTTCGGACAATTACATTGTTCTCAACTCCGACGAAGAAGAATATTGGGACACCGAACTCGTCGTTCACGAAGCAACGCACTTTTTGATGTATCACGATTCTGAAATCGAACCAGAGCTCCTTGCATTAGAGGATCGAAATTACGCAAATCCTGAAATTGCGAAAATCGTCCGGAAGCACACTGATCTCGCATACATGCAAAGCGGACTGTACGTCGGACCAAGTAACCTTCTCGTGTCCCTCGACCTCAATCGCCGTGACAAAATCGCTGAGGCGCAGAAACTTCTCGACGAAGGCAAGGCAAGAGAAGCTCTCGAACAGCTGAAAACCGATCTCGACATGGGAGACAAAGACGCGTGGATTTTAGATAAAGCGCAATGGATTACCGGGTGGTCTGCTTTTTACGCTGAGTTTGGAGTAACAACAGAAATCCTTGCTGATAATCTTGCAGAAGCCGGACTTTACGAATCAGAGCTGGAAAAGCGTACCGACGTTATCGACGAGCTCACCAAAGAAATCCAAGAGAATCGTCGCGAATCAATACAAGAAATTCGCCCCATGCCGCCCGAGTGGAAAATCAAATAAACGCCGTTCATTACACTCGCAAATATCGGCGCATCGCAAACGTCGTTGTGCCAAGGCCGAGGAGTGCAAGAATGCCAAACTGCGCACCAAACATTGGAAGCGCGTTTGTGAGGTAATACGAGACAAGATCAACATCGACGCCCTGGAAGAACGCAACAATAGCCGGGTTTGCAAAGGTAAGAAACGCCGAAAGAAGAACGCCCATTACCACTGTCGCAATAAAAGCGTAACAAATGGATTCAAACAAGAATGGACCGCGAACAAACCAATCGTTCGCACCAACAAGCTTCATGATACCGATTTCATCACGATGGACGTAAATTGCGACACGAATAGTGTTAAAGACAATTAAGGTCGCAATGAATCCAAAGAACAGCGCAAGAATAAGGAACCCAAGACGGACTTTCTCTGAAAAATCACTGAGCACCCGTAACGCAGATTCGTAATTATTATAGTTCTTGTCTTTAATGAACGGCTTGTACTCTGGCGTTTCTAATGCCTGAAGCACAAAAGGAAAATCGCCAGCGTTATACGCCCGAATTTTCAATGCCTGACCAAGGGGATTCCCATCAACTTCATCGAGTGATGCAAGAATAACCGGATCGTTCTGGTGATTTTCTTTAAATTGAGCAAGCGCTTCGTCGGCCGTCACGTAAGAAACGTCCTTCACCTGCGACAACCCGAGCAAATAACTCTGGACGTTCTTTACCGTGCTCTCCGATGCATCAGACGTGAAGTACACCGTTACCTGTACTCTTCCCTCCACACTCTTTACCGACGCATTCGCGAGCACGTTCAATACAATAACCGCATTCACCGTCACCAACGTCAGAACAAACACCGATACCGTCACGAACGACAACCAAAAATTCCGCATCATGCTCTGCAAGGCAAACCGGATAATGCGAAAAAATGAGCGCATACATTACGAAAGAAGATATTTCCCTTTTTCAGCGTCTGACGAAACTTTACCGTCACGAAGTGTAATAACGCGACGATGCAGTCCGTTCACAATGTCACGATCATGCGTGACAAGAACAACCGTTGTGCCAAAGTCATTAATACGCGTGAAAAGCTCAATAATCTCGCGAGCAGTGATCGCGTCGAGGTTCCCCGTTGGCTCGTCGGCAACAATAATTTTTGGCCGATGAACAAGCGCGCGAGCAATAGAAACACGCTGTTGCTCACCGCCAGAAAGCTGACGAGGGTACCGTCCACCTTTCTCGCCAAGACCCACAATTTTCAACACATGCGGAACAACTTCACGAATCCGTTTTGTCGACTCCCCCGCAACCTCAAGCGCGAATGCGACGTTCTCAAATGCCGTTTTCTTTGGGAGCAATTTAAAATCCTGAAACACCACGCCAATCTGCCGTCGAAGAACAGGAATATCTGAATGCCGAATGTTTGAAATATCCCAATCGCCAATGTGAATGTGACCACTCGTCGGCATCTCTTCGGCAAAAATCATCTTTGCGACCGTCGACTTTCCCGACCCGCTCTGACCAGTAATGGAAACAAACTCCCCCGCCTCAATACGAAAACTCACACCAGCGAGCGCATGTGTTTTTGGCGGATATTCTTTTGTCACGTTTTTGAACGTGATCATGATGAGATTATACCACGCGTGCCTTTCTCACTCGATAACTCATCGACAGCTCCTTTAGTCATCCCCGCGTAGGCGGGGATCCAGCGATTATCGCGAACTGGTGACTCGGGTACATGTTTCTTCACTCGCCGCAACGATCGTCACGCCACGACGTCTCGCGCTGCTCGACTGTGCGGTTCGTTGCGAAACATGCACCCTCGTCACTGGCGCTCGCTTTACCGCCTATTAATTCGTTCGCCGCTCTATTCCTCGTCCTTCACCAAATCGAACTCGAACGTGGTGTCACCAACGTCGGCAATAACGTGAATAGTGTCGTCGGTGAGTTCGGACGATGCATACACTTGCTCGAATCCTGCGCCTTCTACCATTCCTGATGTCGATCCCGTACTTGGCAATGCACGAAGCCCCACATCGACACGGTACGTGTCATCAGCATCTGGACCGTGAAGTTCCGGAGCCTGATACAGGGTAAAAATTTTAACGCGATCCGATGACGCATCACACGAATCGTACAATTTGACTCGACCAGAATCGCGATCCGTAAAAATCCGCTCTGGTCCTGCGCACATCAATTCGTTACATGTCACAGAGTCAAGCAGATTCCATTCACCGGTGTCTTTAACATGCGCAGTGAATACATCGCCGCTACCCGGCAACGTAAATTCAATATCTTTACCATTGAGCGCATCAGGTCCGAATGTTTGTGTTGGAAGATTATCTTGAAAGCCGTTAATAAATTCATACCCGCCGAAGACGATCTGATCCTCGCGGCCATTTGCGTTTGCCCACAACATCGATTCAGAACATGTCGGTTGTGTTGCACCTTCGAAGTACTGTACGTCGGGCTCTTGATCGCTTGCCAGCACGACATTCGTACATCTCCCGGTACAAGTGACATTCTTCACATGCCGGTTTGCCGCCATGGAAAGCGGATGCCCGACGCGTGCCTCATGAAGCTCAACTGCGCGAACTGCAGCAATTCCCGCAACAAGCAGCACAGGAACAAGAATTGCCAGCTTACGAGAAAACGGGAATTTCTTTGATATTTTTTTCATACTGCACTCATTGTACTTGAAACAAAAAACCCCCGATAGGATCGAGGGATTTTTTGGAGCCATTTCCGGGAATCGAACCCGGGACCTCTGCTTTACGAAAGCATTGCTCTACCAGCTGAGCTAAAATGGCCAAAATGTTGGAGCAGGAGACGGGGATCGAACCCGCGACCTTCTGCTTGGGAAGCAGACGTTCTACCACTGAACTACTCCTGCACGCGGGCAGTTTTATATCACGATCCTTCCTTGGCGTAAAGCGAAGGATGCACCGCTATTTCACCAACAGATGCGAAGTGATTTCTGCTGTTCGATCGTCGAGAACCGATGCAAGCGTCGCCTTTTTTACTGCAATACCTCTCAGCAAGTACCGCGTTCCATGTTCGTCAGGAACAGCGTCCTCAACGCGAAGAATCCAATACGCGTCAGTACCGGTCAACACCTCAGAAGCGGTATTTCGTGGCAAATCAAATACTGGAGCAAACGCCGCATCAACTTCTGACGGCAACACGTACCCAAAACTTCCTTTAATCTGCGCTGTCGCAGGATCTTCGGAATATTCTTTCGCGACATCTTCAAAAAGAATGCCGAGCGCAAGCTTCGATTGAATATCAGCCATGCGCTCATGCGCTTTGGCCTGAAGAGATTCGTCAGTAAGAATTGCATCCTCAACGGCATTCGAAAGAACAAATGACCGCTCGATGGACTGCACATATTCACTATCGCTCCACCCTGCGAGCGACTCAAATGCCCGAATGTCGTCGGTCCACGTCACCGCAGCAGCGACGGTGGTATTTGAAACAGTCACTCGTTCTGCTTTTGCAAGATCTTCAAGTGCATTTCGTCGAACGAGCGCATCAAGTGCCTGCGCGTAGTCGGCCTCAGAGACCGCCGATCGACCATCTGCAGCCGCAATGCCTCGTGCAAGACGAGCAACACCAGGAAACCACAACACATGTCCGTCGGCATAACCAATCGGGACGTACAGTGTCCGCTCTACAACCGCCGGAAATACTCCGCTTCTCCACCCTTTCCAAAAAAACCATCCACCCGCCAAAGCAACACTCAGCACCAAAACCGCAAGAACAATAGCGGAAACAACCCGGGAACGTTCCGGCGCAACGTATCGCTCATGAACGCGATGTTCGTGATGCCATATCACGGTCATAGCATTCCAAAACTCACAAACGCCTCGTGATCAAAAAAGTAATCGTACCATCGCAACGGGTTCGGGACATCATCTTGGCTTACCGTCGACGATGACTCATGCGTTGCAGTCCCCTGCCCTTCAACGATAATAAGCTGTTCACCATCTTTTCCCATGCCATTTTTCCGTGCTTCACCCTCAACGTAATACGAACTTGAAAGTGTATCGATGAGCTTCAACGACGCAAGACGATCTGCGTCGAGTTTTGCATTCTCCTGTTGCATTTCAGCAATCTGCGCTTCAATTTCTTTGTTTCGCAAATACTCTTCGCCAAATCCAAAACCAACCAATACCAAAAGCACCACGGGAAGAATCGTCGCAAAACGAAATCGGGAACGGCTACGAATAATACGATCGTTCACCATATTCGCTCTTATTGTACCTTAAGTACTGGAAGTGCAGGAATCAATACATCAGGTTTCCACACCGGACCAACAACCAACGAAAATCCGTCGACATCTGCACCACGAATACATACATGACCGTATCCAATGATTGACGACACTCCGTGATACATCGCCGCAACCTTCTCGACATTACTCCACAGAAGTTCCGTTGTTCGGAATGATCGACGACGAGCATGCACATCAATTGCTCTGTGCGATGTGAGATACACTCCGTTCTCTAAATAATGTCGCCGAACGTCACGGAGAACAAGCACACCGGCAATACACGATATTGCACCGAGAACGCCACCAAAGAGAATACCGATCGTGAGCAGTGACGGCCAAAAGGCAAACGGAAACACCACAAGAACCAATGCCGCAAGCACGCGTGGAGTTAAGGTCCACAAACTTGGGCGAATCACGCCAAGAAATTCTTCGGTCGGTTCAAGAGTGAAAAATTTACGCTGCGTCATACTGCCGTATATCCATTCGCAATCAGCGTTTCGCGAACAACCGTTCGGTCGTCCCATGGAATTTTTCCTCCTGCAACTGCCATGACTGGCTCGGATCCCTTTCCTGTCACCAAAACGACATCTCCTGCCTTCGCGAGGGACATTGCTTTTGCAATTGCTTCGCGTCGATCGTTCACCATGAATAGTGTTTGCTCATCAATTTTTCCATGTGCACGAGCTCCGGCAGCAACAGCCTCAATAATTGTGCGTGGATCTTCGTCGTAAGGATCCTCATTCGTCACAATAACAATGTCATCGTTTTGCGCAGCAACGCGCCCAATCTCCGTTCGTCGCGCAACATCGCGGCCTCCACCTGCTGAACCATGAATGCCAATCACGCGCCCAGTTTTTAGTGGCGCAAGCGAACGATACAACGCCAACAGCGCAAACGGCTCGTACGCGTAATCGACAATCACGGTAAACGGTTGGCCGCAATCAATCATTTCAAATCGACCAGGAACGGAATGAAGCAGTCCCGCTGCACGCATCACATCTGCAAGCGGCTCACCAATCGCCACAGCACCAGCAACAGCCGCAAGTGCATTCTTGTGCTCGAAATCCGCAGCAAGCGCAAGTGACGTCTCGACTCCGTTCACCGACAACGTCACACCATGCTGCAAATCATGATGTTCGACGTACGCGACGAGCCGATCGTTGCTCGGCGTTCCACTCATGCCAAAGCCAATATGCCGATCCGCTCGAAACGATCTATAATACGTTGCGTGTTCATCGTCGGCATTCACCACATTCACCTTTGAAATCGATTTCCCTCCGATCGTTTTCTTCGATCGAGCCGTCAAGTGCTTAAACAAAATACCTTTCGCTTTTTTGTAGTTCTCAAATCCACCGTGCGCCTCAATATGCTCAGGCGTAAGGTTCGTAAACAACGCAACGTCATAATTAATCCCAATGTGCCGATGTTGAATTAAGCCTTGCGACGACGTTTCCACAATTGCAACCGTACACCCAGCGTTCACCATCGACCTCAACAATCGCTGCAATGTAAAGCGCCCCGGCATCGTCATCTTCATGGCATTTACGACGTCATTCCCCGCAATGTTGAATCCCGCGGTTGATGTGTACCCAACCGTATAACCAAGCGCAGTAAGAATTTGCGCCAAAAAGTTCACCGTCGATGATTTGCCGTTTGTTCCCGTCACACCGACCACGATCATCTCATTTGACGGATGGCGGTAAACGATTTCCGCAAGGCTCGCGAGCGTATGATGATACTGCGCAATCATTGATGAAGGCACGAGTGATTTGATTTTACGAAGGAGAGGCATAGAGAATTCGCGAAGCGAACGAATCAACGGGTGGCACCGAGGGAGGCCCCCCGTACGGAGCGCAACGAGCGCACAGTCGTCCCGAGTCACCACGGAGCGATTACAAATTCCGAACTTCCTCACGGAACTGTTCACCGCGTTCGAATTCGTTGCGGAAGAGATTAAAACTTGCGGCGCCAGGAGAAAGCAGCACCGTATCGCCCCCAACAGCAAGAGCACGAGCGCCTTGTACGGCTTCTTTCATGTTTTTTACCATCGTTACGGGAATCCGGCCCTTGATGGCTGCATTCAGTAAATCCGACGCATCGCCAGGAAACAGAAAAACCGCTTTACACACCTTTACAATTTCCTCCCCCAGCCCTTCATATGCAAGCTTTTTATTCACACCTCCGGCAATAAGGACGATATCTTTCTTGTCGGTTCCAAACCGTCGCAACGCCGCAATCACCGCATCCGGGCCAGTCGCCGCGGTGTCGTTAATATACGTAATTTCATCGATCTCTCTCACCATTTCTTGTCGATCAACAACGCCCTCAAAATGACGCAACACATCAGCAATGTCGCTGACCGCAACATCGGACAGCATAGCGGCACATGTTGCCGACAAAATATTTTCAACGTTGTGATCGCCCTTCAGTGCAACATCGGCAGCCGGAACAACAATAATTTCTTCGCCGTTATTCCGGAACACCACATTCCCATCCTTCATGTAACATCCGTTTTCTTCGCGTGGGACTTTCGAAAACCAAAAGAGTTTTCCCTTTACGAGTGGCGCCATGGTTTTTACTAACTCATGGTCAGCATTCAATAGTGTGTACTGATCGGGCATTTGGTGCTCAAAAATAATTCGCTTGCTTGCAACATAGGCATCGAATGACGGATACCGGTCCAAATGGTCCGGATATACGTTTGTCAGAATCGATATCGCTGGGCCGCGCTTGATATCGGTAAATGTTTGCGGCAACGACTCAAGCATCCATGATGAAAGCTCAAGAACAACTGGGATAGCATTTGGTTCCTCGATTAACTCGTCGAGATGCTCAAGCGGCGACACCTTAACGTTCCCCGCAATAACCGTCTTTTCGTCTTTTCGCTTCATCATTTCCCCGAGCAAAAGCGTTGTTGTTGTCTTCCCTTTGGTTCCGGTCACGGCAATAATCGGTTGCTGGTAAAAACGGAAAAATAAACTCACGTCGGATTCAATAGAAACCTTTTGTTCTTTTGCGGCAACAATATATTCCGACTCGCTCGGTACGCCAGGATTCTGTACAACACAGTCAACATTTACAAAATCGTCCTGTCGATGCTCGCCCAGTACGAAAACCGGTTGGTACAGCGTACGATCTGGATACAATTCTCGATATCGACGATACCAATCCATGATGATCGTGACCGACTCCTTGAGCTCGTCAGCATTTTTCAGGTCGGTAATAACGGTTTGCGCGCCATGACGTACCAACCATTTTGTTGCGCCCATTCCGCTCCCCCGTTTGTATCGGCCTAAACCCATCACTGTCACCACTGCGTCTTGAAAATTGTGGATACTGGAGAGATCCATAGTGCTGTCATGATATCAAATCTGACGTTGTCGCGCGGTGTACGAGCCGTTTCTTTGCGATATCCAACGGGAGAAGCACAAGAACCACCGCGGCGCACACAATGCCAATCATTGAAGGCGAGAGCTCAGCCAAGCCGAAAAGAGATCGAAGCCCGGGCGTCAGAAGCGGAATGACGAGGAAACAAATGCCAAGAATCGCTCCAATCCATAGCGGTGTTTTTGCAAAAACATTTCGTAAAACCGATGTTCGAAGTGACCGCGTAACAAACACAAAGCTTATGCCAAGCGTACCAACAAGCACGTAACTCATGGTGAGAATCGCAACGGAATCCGTATCGCTCATTCGAAGGAAAAAGAGGAATCCACAAAGAACAGTGGCGAGGATTCCCGATGAAAAATAGAGGAACGCGCGAACGTCTGGAGAAACTAGTCCATCGCTTGGCGAACGGGGATTCTCGAGCATCGCACGAGGATCCGATCCTTCGAAGGCAAAGAAAATTGCAGGAATTCCATCGGTAACCACATTCAGCCATAAAATGAGGAGTGGCGTCAGGAATGGAGGCATTGAAAAAAGAAAGGCGGCAAGAACACCAAATGTTTCACCAAGACCGAGAGCAAGAAGGAATATCGTCACGTTTCTCGCATTCGTAAATACCGTTCGCCCCTCCGCGATTGCAGCAGTAATGCTTGCAAAATCGCCATTAAGAAGCACCAGATCAGAAGACTCTTTCGCGACTTCTGTCGCATGGCCGACGGCAATGCCAACGTCAGCAGCTTTCAGTGCAGGCGCATCGTTCACACCATCACCCGTCATGGCAACACGCATAGCGTTGGCGTGTAATGCTTCAACAACGAGGAGCTTGTGTTCAGGAAGCATACGAGCAAACACCGTCGTATGCATCACTGCTTGCAATCGATCCGGCGCCGACATCGCAGCGAAATCTGCACCAAGCGTAACGGCAACGTCCCCCGAACCAAACGCCTGCATAGCAATATTTCGCGCAGTTTCCGGGTGATCGCCCGTCATCATGACCGTACGTATTCCGGCTCGAGCAGCATGAGCAATTGCCGCTGGAACGCTTTTGCGCAACGGATCTTCAATACCGAGCAAACCAAGAATCGTTCCGTCACGAAACGCATCAATCGTGAATGTCTGACTTCCAAGCGAAGACGATGCAAGCGCAATAACCCGAAGTCCTCGTGCAGCCATTTCATTGATAGTCTTCAAAAGTTGCGTACGCTCAGCATCACGAATATCGCAACGTTCTACAACGACATCTGGCGCACCCATCACGAACATCATTCGGTCTGTACCTTGAAAAAGGCACGCACTCATCCGAGATGTTGGATCAAATGGAATCGTTGCAACGGAATCGATTTTTTTCAAACCCGCAGTATCACGAACGTATCGCATGACCGCATCGGCCGTCGCGGCACCAGCAAACGCGCCACTGCCCGTCTCTGCATGCATTGCCGCAAAACACCCGAGCGCAGCAGAAAGATCGGGCTTTTGCGATTTCACCTCGACAATCGACATTTCCCCTGTTGTAAGCGTTCCCGTTTTATCAACGCACAACACATTCACGCATCCAAGCGATTCAGTTGCGTTCAAATGCCGAACCAGCACTCCACGACGAAACATCCGACGCATCGCAGCAGAAAGCAGCACCGTTAACGTCATTGGCAAGCCTTCTGGGATTGCTGCAATCGCCAAAGCTGCCGCAAGTGAGATGGCGAAAATTAAGGAATCACCCCGAAGAACCGCGGCAACAAAGACGACGGCTGCAAGAATGAGAATCATGACGGTCAAGAATCGAGAGACTCGATCCATTTCCCCCTCAAGCGGCGTTTCACGCTCAACAACGCCCATCGTCATTGCCCCAATTTTTCCGAATTCTGTTTGCGAGCCAAGCGCCGTCACTAACACTGTCGCTTGGCCAGACAGCATCGACGTTCCGGCATACACCATGTTCGTTCGAGCAAAAATGCCAATCGTCGCAACACAAAGAGACGACTGTTTCTCAACCGCGGCCGACTCTCCAGAAAGCGCAGCTTCGCTGACCGAGCAGGTTGTTGATTCCAAAATACGCCCATCGCACACAATATTCTGACCGGAATGAAATAGCGCAAGATCTCCTGGAACAAGTTCCTCGGCCGGGATCGTTACACTCACTCCGTCACGTCGGGCCGTCACACGCTTCGGCAAATATTGTTGCAATGCAAAAAACTCACGGTCTGCATGAAACTCCTGAAAAAATCCTAAACCAATATTCGCAAGAACAACAACAAGCGTTACCGCCGCATCAAGAACCTCACCCGTCCACCATGAAATACCAATCGCAATAACAAGCAGAACAATGAAAGGACTCCGACACTGTTTCCACAACAATTGCAGAACGCCTTGAGGCTTCGGCGGTGCAACGCTCCACGTATCGGCGGCTAATAATCGCCTTCGCGCTTCGTCTGTTGTGAGGCCAGACATCGAAGATCGCAATGAAAGAAGCGCATCATGCGCCTCGATGGCATGAAATGGTAAAAGAGAAGACATGAAAGAAGTATAGCGTATTTTTCTGTACAAAGCGGCGAATTTTTGCTAGCATCTTTTCGCCACAATGGTGCTTCTCATGCTCCTTCTCCCCCTCCTCGTGGATCACCCCACGATGTATCACGACGTCTTCACGCTTCTCGCCTCGCGCCGATTCCCGCCGGAAACGCTCCGCCGCTACCTTCGGGAAATGGCCGCGCTCCATGCAGCGTACTGGCACCGACCGGAAACCACGCTACGCATGCTCGGGCGAGAAGGCCGCACCGAGCAGGCAGCAATCCTCGACAAATTGTTTGTAGACGAAGAGCTTCGCAAGGAGCGGTTCGCCCAAATGGCACACGTGCTCACCAACGGCATGGAACCGGCGTCCTGGGATACGAACCGTGCCCTGGAGAGCCTTCGGCGCCGCGAGACCGACGAGATCGTCGGGGGCATCATCAGGAATCGGACGTTCAACGCACTCGGCGCACTCGGCGAAATTTTCGCCCTGGAAGTCGCGATGGACGCCCAAATTATTCCCTGCGAGACCACAGCGTTCATCACGAGCGGATACTACGACCTCACACGCGAGAAAGTACCGTTCCTTGCGTATCGACCGTCCACGCGCATTTCGGCAATGTGCGCAATCGTCGACGCAGCGCCGACGAGCGAGGAAGGTAGCGATGAGCTGAAAAAGGGGTTTCTCTCGACCCTCCCTCGCCTCCACGCCTTCTACGACGGCCTGGAACAAATCCTCCGCTCCGCCGCCTGAACGCGACGCACCCCGTCACGCCACGAAGACCCCGCCACCAGCGGCACGTCTCGCTGGTGCGACGGGGTTTTTGATTACGCAAAAGCAAAACTGATTGCTTTCTCTCGGCTTACAAAAAATCCCCAACGTTTTGTGGGGATTTTTTGGTGCGCCGAGCGGGGATCGGCCTCGCCTCTCGGGTCGTCGACACTCCCCTCGGGCTGGCCACCGCCTCGTGGTTCCAACTGGTGTCGGAACAGCACTCCGGCGTTCGATCCCCGACGCAGGCCAAATTGTTGGTCTGCTCTCGTCGCACAAAAATACCCCGCCATAAAGACGGGGTATTTTTGGTGCGCCGAGCGGGGATCGAACCCGCGACCACGAGCTTAAAAGGCTCTTGCTCTACCACTGAGCTACCAGCGCAAATTTTGACAATTGCGTCCGCAGGATATCAGATCTTTGGGGTTTTGAAAAGCAGAAGACCTCGGAACACGGGGAACCAAGGTTCCTGCGTCGCCGAGGCCGCGTTGTTCCTTCACTCCGAATCGTTCCTCGGAAGAGGACTGGTTGAATAATTACGTGGGATCAATCCCCTACCAGTGGCGAGATCGAAGTCAGCGATGCGCAGAAGGGACTCGTGAAACCGAGAATCAGTTCAGATTCAAAATCCGCAACGCCTCGTGCACGATCCGTTCATCGCCGTTTGTTGGAAATACGGTTCGAACTTTCGCGGAGAGCGCCTCTCGTCGTTCTGAGCTTTCAACCAAACGCAAAATCGACTGCAGCAATGTTTGTGGGGTGACGTGCTTCAAAACCTCGACGGCACCTCGATCCTCAAGCGCCTTTGCGTTTGCTTCCTGCTGACCTTCAAGGGGTAAAAGAATCGTTGGTTTTCCAAGCGCGACAACTTCTGCAAGAGTTCCCATCCCTGCTCGACACACCACAACATCCGCAAGCGCCAAAATATCGGCCATCCCTTCTCCGACGAATTCTCGCGCAACGTATCCGTCACCAAGAGTCTCGAGCGACGTAAGCATCTTTCCTCGACCGGTAATGTGAATCACGTTTGCGTGCCGGACAAGCTCCGGTCCAATCACCGCAAAGCGTTCGTTCATTCGAGCCGAGCCTGTTCCTCCGCCAATCACAAGGACCGTTGGCTTCTGCGCAGAGAGCCCGAAAAGTTCTCGTGCAATTTGCGCATCACCAAATCGCAAGAACGGACGAATCATTGCACCGACAACAAACGTTTTTCGCGAACCAAAACTTGAAGCGTTCTCCTCCCACGTCACACTCACGCGCGTTGCAAACGGCGCCATGAGCTTATTCGCTAGGCCAACAACAATATCGAACTGATGTACCCACGACGGAATGCGCATCATTGCCGCGGCAAACGCAACAGGAACGCTTACGTACGCCCCAGCAGTCATCACCATGGTTGGCTCGAGGCTCACGAGCATTCGTCCGGCACGAATCGTGCTTACCACAAGCTGAACCGGCGCAATAACCCACGTCCACGGACGAGTGCGATCAAATTTCGGTGCCGAAAGTGGAAGAAACGGAATTTTCGCAGATTCAACCACGAGTCGTTCTGGCCCGTCAGGTGTTCCGATCCACGTGAATTTCACATGCGGATCGCGTTTCCGCCATTCTGCAGCAACCGCAAGAAGTGGGGTAACCGGACCAAGCGTCCCTCCGCCGGTAAATACAATGTGGTGCTCTGGAGGATTCATACCAACGAATTATACATTTTTGGAATGCGACGATACATTCACAACAACACCAAGTGCGGTAAGCGTTACGGCAAGCGCCGTTCCTCCGTAACTGACCAACGGAAGCGGCACGCCCGTAATTGGAAGCACACCAACCATCGCAGCAATATTGAAAAACGCTTGTGCACCAATCCACGACATCACTCCAACGGCAAGATATCTCCCGAATGCGTCACGAGATGCTGCAGCAACCTTAAAACCACGCTGTAAAAATCCAACGTACAACACAAGGAATGCCGTCGTTAACAAAAAACCAAGCTCTTCACCAATCACCGCAAAAATCGAATCGCCGGCAACTTCCGGAAGATACTGAAACTTCTGCAAGCTATGCCCATAACCTCTTCCAAAAAATCCCCCACTCCCAATAGCAAGCAACGCTTGATTGATGTGATACCCCGTATGCAGCGGATCTAATTCTGGGTGCAAAAACGTAATAAATCGCTCACGACGATACGACGAGAATGTGAGGAGCAGCGCAAGAAGCACGCCGCCACTCGTGCCGAACAACGCAAAGTATCGAAACGGCGCTCCGGCGGCGAAATACACGCCAAGCGCCATGATAACAATCACGCCAAGTGTTCCAGTGTCATGTTCAAGCAAGAGCAACCCCATCACCACCGAAAGCACAATGGCAAACGGAATAAGTCCACTGTGCACGTCACGAATTTCATGTTCGGTTCGCTTTTCCATCCATGCCGCAATGTAAAACAAAAATGTTAACTTCACGAGTTCCGACGGCTGAAGCGTTAACGGCCCAAGCACAATCCACTGTCGAGCAAACGTGCCAAGATCAGTTCCAAGCCCAGGAATAAACACCGAGAGCAATAGGACGATGGAAATAATCAACATCACTCCCGCAAACCGACGATACGTTCCGTACGGCACACGACTGGCAAGAAAAAACCCAATCGCTCCAGGCACCAAACCGAAAATCATTTGATGCTTTAAAAAGTAATACGTGTCATGGAACTTTACGAATCCCGTTGGGCCAGACGCTGATGCAAGCAACACGAGTCCAAGCAAAAGCAATCCGCCAAGAAGCGCAAGAAAGGTGCGGTCTGCGTTGCGGATGCCTGCAAAAACGGACATAGCTATGACGAAATCTTCACCGCGACATCAAGCAACGCGAGAAGCACACCGAGAGCAGCGGTAATCCAGGAAATTACCCAAAAGCGCATCACGACCTTTGGCTCTGGCCAACCGAGCGCCTCAAAGTGATGATGAATTGGCGCAATGAGGAAAATCTTTTTCCCAAAAAGCTTTTTTGAACCCATCTGCAAAATAGTCGTCACCATCTCCAGCACAAAAATAAATCCAATTAACGGAAGTAATAGTGGCTGATTGGTAATCATGGCAACAACACCGAGCGTAACGCCGAGCGACATTGCACCAGTGTCGCCCATAATAAACCGCGCAGGGTAAATATTGAACCAAAGGAACGCGAATAGCGCACCCATCACCACCGCACAAAATGCCGCAAGATCGTACCGTCCCTGCATAACCGCAATAAGCGAGTACGCGCCGAATGCGCTTGCCAGCGTTCCACCAGCCAAACCATCAAGACCATCAGTTTGATTCACAGAGAATGATGTAGCAACGATAACGCCAATAAAGAAAAGGGCGTACGGCACAACACCAACAACAACATCGCCAACGAACGGAACGTGCAACGAATCAAATCCAAGTTTTGCGGTAAACCACCAAGCGCCAACGGCTGCAACGATCGCATACAATGCCAAACGATGCCGTACGTGGAGACCTCCACCATCAGGCCCCACGCGAAACACGTTCATGAAGTCGTCGGCAAGACCAATAATTCCGGCAGCAACGAGCGCAGCAACCGGCAACCATGTTTGCGAACGCGAAAGGAAATTGAGCTCGGCAAGTGCACTATTTGGAAAAAAGATGTGACACGCAGAAAAAAATACCGCCATTGCGCCAACCGTTCCCCAAACAAGAACGCCGCCCATCGTTGGTACGCCAGCTTTTTTTGCATGTAGTTTTGCAAACATCGGCGCCTTCACGGCGCTACGAATCGACTTCCCTAATCGGAATCGATACAACACGTGCGTTAAAAGCGGCGTCCACCAAATCGCAGCAACGAAACTCGCTGTACCAAGCAAGAGAATTTTTGTGATTGCAAAAGCATCAACCATAAACAATATTCATAAGCACCACAAAAACAGTGGAGCAAAAGAGAAATACCGAGAGAAGCACGGTTCCCACGAGCACCACCCTCGCGAGCATTGGCTCACGATGAATAATACCCATCGCGATTCCAACATTCACCACGCTCATCACTGCCGCGGCAACGGGGTACACAAAAATCTGCCACCACGCACCCGTCCAATCCACACCGTAGTGAATATTGTAATGGAGAGGAATAATGTCCTTTCCGTAAATCTCAGGAAACAACCGCCAGAGAATAAGCACAAACGAACCTAAAATACACCCAATCGTCAGCGCAACCCCTAGCCGAAAATACTCCACACGAAACAGCACGGCGATCCGACCCTTCCGCTCGACGATAATCTTAGACATGCGTGTTGATGGTAAGAATTTTTCGAATCCCAGGAACACGCTCGCAAAGCACCACTTCAACCCCTTTTTTCATGGTAACGTCAGAAAGGGCACAGCCGGCACAAGCACCAGTGAATCTCAAAGAAACAACCCCGGAATCCTCGTCCAGATCGACAAGTTCGATTCCGCCCCTATGCAGGCGTAAACTCTGCCGAATATCCTCCAAAGCAGCCAAAATCGCGTTTCGCATAGCTTTTCACAGTATACTCCATTTTTCATCCACGGATAGCCCCAGTTTCTGCTTGACGCTCCACAGGAATTAGGCTAATCTACCCACCGTTAGCCGCACCGATCACTGTGATCGGAGTCCGGCACTTACCCCAAGTATGGCACATAAATTAGCCCAAGGATCTACACGTAACGGCCGCGACTCCCAAGCAAAACGCCTTGGAGTCAAGCGTTCCGACGGTACCCAAGTTCAAATTGGCGAAATCATTATTCGTCAGCGCGGAACACAGGTTCACCCAGGAAAGAACGTCCGCGCCGGCAAAGACTTCACCCTCTACGCCCTCAAAGACGGCGCAGTATCCTTCATGAAGAAGCGCGTTCCGGACTTCACCGGAAAGCTCAAGCTCCGAACCTTCGTTTCTATCAAAACCGCGTAATCGCAAAACAAAACCCCAGCCAATCGGCTGGGGTTTTGCATTTCTTCACATTCAACCCTTAGGGTTGATCAACCCTAAGGGTTGAATCGTGTTTGTCAGAAGAAGCTTGGACAAATTTTACAAACAAAGGGTGAGGTCGGAGCGGTCGCGACTGAAACTCTGGATGGAATTGCACACCGACGAAAAATGGATGATCAGCGACCTCAACAATCTCAACAAGGCGATCGTCTGGCGATGTGCCGGCAATGACGAGGCCGGCGTCAATGAGACGTTCTCGATACACGTTATTGAACTCATATCGGTGACGGTGGCGCTCCGAGATTTGATCGGCGCCATACGATTCGCGAGAAATCGATCCCGCCTTCAAATCACAACGATACGATCCAAGACGAAGCGTTCCACCAATTCCGGTTCCCTTTAATTTCTTCGCCTGATCATTCATCAAATGAATCACCGGATTCTTCGTCTTTGGTGCAATCTCCGTAGTATGTGCATCGGCAAGCCCGAGTACCGATCGCGCAAATTCAATCACCGCACACTGCATACCGTAGCAAATACCAAAATACGGAATTTTGTGTTCGCGAACATAGTGAATCGCAGCCATCTTTCCCTCAATGCCGCGCGAGCCGAATCCGCCAGGAACCAACACGCCATCGTACCGGGAAAGTTCCTCAAGTTTCGACGAATCTTGTTCGTATGCCTCGCTGTTCAACCATTCAATCACCGGTTTTCTTCCAATACTCCACGCCGCGTGCTTAATTGCCTCAAGCACGGAGAGATACGCATCAGAGAGCACGAAGTCTCCGGTTGAGAAATATTTTCCAATAACGCCGATGCGAACCGGACGATCGACCGTTTCGATAGTGTTTGCAAGCGAATCCCAAGCGCTAAGATCTGGCACCATGCGCGGCTTCATTCGGAACGACTTCACCATCGAATCCGCAAAACCTTGCTCGTCGAATAATCGTGGAACTTCGTAAATACTCTTCGCATTTGGCGCGGTAATAATGTGCGACGGATGAACGCCGCAGAATCGACTCAACTTTTCGCGTCGAGGAGCATCAAGCGCGACCTCTGATCGACAAATCAAAAATTCAGGATTAATACCAATACGATTCACCTCGCGGACGGCGTGTTGCGTCGGCTTCGTTTTCATTTCGCCAATCGATGGCGGAACCGGAAGATAGCTCACGAGCACCGTGCGAACATCGTCAGCGTTCTTTAACTTCATCATGCGAATCGCCTCAAGGAAAAGAATATTTTCATATTCACCGACCGTGCCGCCAATTTCGACGAGCACAAAATCCGCCTTTGCTTTCTTTGCCGCCTTCTCGAGACGATCGATTACCTCCTCTGGCACACGTGGAACAACCTCGACACATTTTCCGTGATAATCCCCTCTTCGTTCGCGTTCGATGACTGATTGATAGACTCGACCCGTTGTCATGTAGTTCACCGACGTGATGTTCTCGTCGAGGAATCGTTCATAGTTTCCAATGTCTTGATCTGTTTCATCTCCGTCAATCGTGACGAACACTTCGCCATGTTCCACCGGGTTCATCGTCCCCGCATCCACGTTCACATACGGATCGATCTTCACCGCCGTCACCGAAAACCCGCGCGCCTTCAGCGTTAATCCGAGTGCAGCGCTCGATGTTCCTTTTCCTACCCCGCTCATGACTCCGCCAACGATGAAAATATATCGATGATGCATAGAAACGAAACGCTCCGCCGGGGCGGAGCATTGTATTAGGCCATTTGGAGATGATTCTTCACTCGTCGCATGTCGGTCTGCAGATCCGAAATCTGGAGAAGAACTGATTCATCGAGAATCTCTCCGATTGCATCGATGATTTCGGTCTTCACTCGCTCGAGTGCACCATCCATTCGGCTCGTCATTCGCGCCTCCGACGCAGAGATACACGAACGCATCTCATCGCGAAGGCCTTCCTTCAGATCATCTAATTTCTGATCGAACCGACTTTCCTGCTCCTGAAACATCCCCCTCAAGAGTACGACGTCTTTTTTGCTCAACATACTGCAAGAATAAAGAATAAACGTCTTGTGGGGATAAGACTTCGTTATGGTATCACATCGAAAACAGCCTTGTTAGGCTGCTTCGATAATGACGGAAAGTTGGGATTCGAATCCGGAAGGAAATGTGACAGGAACATCGAACGTTCCGAATTCTTTCAGCGGCTTTTTTAAACCGATAAAGTCGAGCGGAACTTTGAAACCGAGCTCTTTCAAACCTTGTTTTACGTCTTCCCGTCCAACCGCCGATGCGGGCAGGCCTTTTTCTTGCTTAACCAATCGAACAATCTCGAGACCATCAATTTCGCCGGCGAGTTCACGCTCCTCGCGTTCAGCCTTTGATTCCTTTGGACGATCGTCGAGCGCCTTGTCCGCAGCGACAACGCTTTTTGATGCTAAAACCGCAAGGTGTTCAGGAAAGAGGAAGCTTCGGGCGTAGCCTTCGGGGACGTCGACGATGGCGCCTTTGGGGCCGAGGGAGCGGACATCGTTGAGGAGGGAGACGAGCATAGACGTAACGCTTTCTTAATGATGTGGATCATGTCACGGTAACTTGAGCGCCGAAGCAAGTCTCTTGCTGGAACCCATCCCACCGCACGGATCGTTTCTCCTTGTTCCTGCGGAGTTGGACGACGCACCGTAGCGTCTGCGTCTGCCTCAAACAAGAAATAATGAATGTACTTATGCACGAGCTTTCCTTTGTGGACAAAGCGATCGCGGAACCAGATATCGATGGTGTCGAGTCGGCATACCATGCGCAAGCCAGTCAGGCCCATCTCTTCGCGAATCTCTCGCGTTGCGCCGTCACGATACGACTCTCCTTGGCGAACGTGACCTTTTGGAAATGCCCACTTGCCGTACGAGTCCTTCACCATTGCGAAGTATACCAGCCCGTTGACACGCTTAAACACGAGACCTCCAGCAGAGACCTCTGTTCGATGGCGTTCTTCTTCTCCTTTATTCCTTCTGGAGGAAATTGAGCGCCGCGGTGAATTGGGTATCGTGTTTGGCATGAATGTCGTCAAGCGTCAGAGGAACAACGTCATCTGGAGCAATTCCTTGTTTATCAATTGAACGTCCGAGTGGAGTCAGCCATCGAGCGACGGTGATTTTTACTGCGCCGCCGTCTGGAAGATCCTCGTACTGCTGCACCGAACCTTTTCCGAACGTCTGTTCTCCGATAACCCGTGCTTCGTGCGTATCTTGCAACGCACCTGCAAGAATTTCCGCAGCAGATGCCGATCCGCCGTTCACCAACACTGCAGTTGGAATGTCCTTCAAGCTCCCGGCACCGGACGTTGGATATTCCGTTTTCTGTCCACGAACGTCCTCAATCACGGCTGTGCCGCCTTTTGGAATCCAGTATCCGGCAAGATCGATAGCCGAATCAAGCAAACCGCCTGGGTTGTTGCGCAAATCAAGCAGAATGCTCGTCGCGCCGTCGTTTACTGCATTTTGTGCAGCCTTCGCAAAAAGCGAAGAAGTGTCTTCATTAAACATCGAAATCGCAATCACTGCAACGTGGTCGTCACGCATGGTATACGTCACGCTGTCCACCGTAATTTCATCGCGAACAATGGAAAATTCTTGCACATCCTCGGATCCATCGCGAAGAATACTCAGTACAACTGCAGTTCCTTTTTCTCCACGAATCTTCGCGACCGCTTCATCGATACTCATGCCGTCGGTCGCTGTACCGTCGATCGCAGCAATAACATCACTCGTCCGCAAACCTGCGCGATCCGCTGGCGTTCCAGGCAACGGCGCAACAACCACAATCTGATTATCCTTCATGTCGAGCTGCGCACCAATGCCGAAAAAACTTCCCGCAAGCTGTTCGTCGAATGCCTTTGCATCTTCCGGTGTGAAGTACGTGGAGTATGGATCGTTCAAACTCGCAACCATTCCTGCAACAGAACCGTAATACAAATTCTTTTCCGAAACAGGTTGATCGACATATTTTGCTTTCACCATGCGCCAGACATCCCAAAATGTCGCGAAGTCTGCATCGCTACTCACGTCCGGCGGGATAAAACCCTGATTCGTAACATGGCCTTCACCATCAGGAACACCTGCCTGTGCTGATTGATGCGAACCAAGCGTGTATCCGAACACCACGCAGATCACTGCGACCAAAACCGCACCGGACGCCTGCAACGGCGCCGAAAGTGGCGAACGAGAAAAACGCATATAGAGGAATGGTAGCACAGAGCAAAAACTGAATCGATCCCAAACGCAAAACCGGGCCGTCTTCGTGAGACAGGCCCGGCCGTGTGCGCTCGAAGCTCGAGCACGGTGAACTACAGCGGGAAGGAGAGGAACCGGCAGCTCGCAAACCAGTCGTCCGCGACGGGGTACAGGTCCGCGCCGCGACTGCGAGCGCCCTCGCGCAGCACGACCACGTACCCGTCCCCGTCGGAACCCACCCAGACCTGGCCGAGGCCGACGATCCAGTACTTCCGTTGTTCTTCGGGGTTCATGATTCCGTAGAGCAACGTTTCGGCGGCCGTGGCGGCACGACGACCCTTCTTCGCGAGATCGGCGAGGACGGACTCCGAGGAGACCTT
>CAIKHN010000031.1 GCA_903827265.1 Candidatus Uhrbacteria bacterium | reverse complement strand
CCGTACTTATAACACCACAAGATATGTTGGTCAATCATGCCGTTAATCAACCGTACTCTTGTCTTTACAGGTAGATCAAGGTCAACATGGTGGAATTTTGCATTAGAGATTTCTTCTCTTGAGTAGGTAGTGTAGCCATGTCTATCAAACCAACAATAACCAAGCAACTTATCACCATCCCTGGCAACCGCTATGAACTCCTTGGAAGGATCAAACAACTGATTAGTAGTAGCAACCGTTAAATGGTGTCTGAACACATAAGGATCAGTATGCAAGCAGCTACCTTCCCTGTCCAGAAGAATCCGTCCCAAGTAAACAATGTCGTCTACATCATGTATCGGATGTGCAAGTTTCCATTCCATATCTACTCCTTTACTATGAAACCATTATAAGAAAGTTTCTGAGCAAAAAATTCTATACAGGAACAAAGTTATCCACAGGCTAGTACCTTTTTTCTTTGTATAAACCCGGTAAAAACGCTATTTCTTACAGCTTTCTTACAGCACACTCTATATAAATCAAAGACTTACGTCGCTGCTTAAAAAATAGGCAGTAGGTATTCCGCAAGAAAAAGAAGAAAAGACCCTGTCCAAGGCAAACTTTCTATGTAAAAAATTCTATATAGGAACACTATAAGACAAATTCCCTATGAGAAAAGGCTATCTACAGAGCAAGAAGTTTTTGTAGAAAATTTGACCTTACCTTAGCGGCCCCCCCTTCTCTAACCTGGCTACAGTGCTACCCCCCCCAACTAAGTGGTTGATTTCATTGAACATTCTAGGGTGGGGGGGTGGAACTACGTATCGGGGTACGTAGTTGTGGGGTGATTTGAAGGGAGGGAGGGGCCGATCACATTCGGTTATTTGCGTCCGATGCAGCTACTTGATGCTGTTCCCTTGTGGCTCTGCGCTCTCTTACTGTTTCCCTATGGGGAGCGCCATCATGTCCTAGGGTTTTCTTTCCTATTTGCGCGGTTTTCAGGTCAAGCTCTGTACTGTCCGAACAAATACCTATCTATGCAAGATTTGCATAACCCTTGAAACCATCTATTCAATTTCACCATGCGGCAAATAGTACTGTATGGATTTCCATTAGGGTTTTAGAGTATTTAATGGAATCAATAGCTTACGTACTCTGGCACGATTCTTTCGCGCTTATAGGGTGAAAGGTCAGATTTCCTGACCTAATCAAGAGGATTTCAAAATGCAAGTAGCTCACATCAACACCAACGGCATCAACCAATTCCGTGAAATCTGCCAGTGTCTCTTAATAGCGTCTATCTTGGCGCTCCCTTGGATTATTTACTTTTACTAGGATTTACTATTATGAAAACTAGAGTTAATTTTTCCAAATTCTGCGACACGTTTACAAGTATGGGCAGATATGACCAGTTCGGTTATGAGGCTTTACATGTTCTATTCGACTATTTGGAAGAATACGAAAATGGAACCGGAGAAGATATAGAACTTGACGTAGTAGCTTTGTGCTGCGATTACTCTCATGATTCCATTGAAGATATAGCAGATAACTATTCAATTGATTTATCAGACTGCGACGATGGGATTTGCACAGCATCGGCGTATGGATTAGAACAAGTAGACAAGGCAAAGCGAGAATCTGTACGCGAATATTTGGAGAAAAACACAATTATTTGCGGCGAAACTGATTCCGGTTTCGTTTATTGCGCTTCATTCTAGGAGATAACATGAAAACACTACATTTACAACAATTCATACGTTCTAACGGCTTTGCATGGCCTGGAGGGTATCAGATGGCACTACTAATGGCAGATGGAGAAGTTATTGATGCTCAAGCTGCAAGAGAAAATTATCGTCTTATCAGGCGTGAGACTGGAACAGAT
>CAIKHN010000030.1 GCA_903827265.1 Candidatus Uhrbacteria bacterium | reverse complement strand
GGCAACCCGCCACACCTGCTGACAGCTGATGCCTTGGCGCTGTAGGAAGTAACGAGCCTTGGCAGGCTGGCACGGCGCCGGCTAAAACCTGCCAGTTACCCCGACGCCGTGCCCTGAACCGTGCGCAGCACGATTACAAGGGCAGTATCGCACCGATTCCTGATCCAGTCCACCTGACACCGTGCGGCGTTGGTTGCTTGGGTTCTTCTTCGGCGAGGCTTTTCGCCTGCGCATGTTGCAACATCCAAGTTCTGGTCTGCAGGCGGTGTGACCGAGGCCGTGTTTATTGCCGAGACTGCGCCAAGGTGGTGCGGCGCGATGCCATGCGCGCAGCTGGTCGGCGCTATCAGCTGACCCGTCGAGGCCGGACGAAGCATGCGGAAAGAGCGCGTCGTCTGCGTGCTCGGCAAAATTTAGTGACGCATCACGGTTCACCCCCGAAGCCTCCGGATGATCAGGTGGTGGGGATACCGGCGGCGGCGTCAATCAAGAGCCCCTCCCTACGAAGCAGCTCCTTGGGCAACCCGCCCTGGCGCTGTCATTTCTGCGGGAATATCTGCCCAGAGTTCGTTCGGCAGGGGTTTTTGAAGCGACGGGGCTCCCGGCGATACGTCAGTCAGCGAGGAGCATTTCCTGATGGTCACCCCCCGTGAGCTCGAGGCTCAGATACTCCGTTACTATCATGTTGAGAAGTGGCTGGTCGGCACCATCGCCACCCAGCTTGGCGTCCACAGCAGCGTCGTCATCAGAGTTCTCGCCCAGGCTGGACAGCCGACGGCCGCTCGGCCACGCCCCTCGAAGGCTGATGCCTACCTGCCGTTTATCCTGGAGACCCTTGAGAAGTTTCCCAAACTGACGGCAAGCCGCCTCTATATGATGGTATACGAGCGTGGCTATCGCGGCTGCACCAGCCATTTCCGCCATATTATCGCCTGCCACAGACCTCGACCTCGCAGCAAGCCAGAGGCATATCTCCGCCTTCGCACGATGCCAGGCGAGCAGGCCCAAGTCGATTGGGGCCATTTTGGTCACCTTACCATTGGCGGCGCCAAACGTCCCCTGATGGCATTTGTCATTGTCCTCAGCTACTCACGGAAGATATACCTTCGGTTTTTTCTAGATGCGAAGACAGAGAACTTCCTTCGTGGTCATGTTGAAGCATTCCGGGCATGGCAAGGTGTTCCTCGTGTATGCCTCTATGATAACCTTAAAAGCGCCGTACTGGAGCGACGTGGAGATGCTGTAAGATTTAATCCAACATTACTTGATTTTGCAGGCCACTACCGGTTCGAGACACGCCCGGTTGCTGTAGCGAGAGGTAATGAAAAGGGTAGGGTTGAGCGCACGATAAGGTATATACGCGACAACTTCTTCGCAGCTCGGCAATTTGAAGATATTGACGATCTCAATCGCCAAGCTTCTGCATGGTTCGAAGGCCCAGCGGCAGATCGGCCCTGCCCGGAGGACACCACTCGTGCAGTTCGAGCTGTATTCGCTGAAGAAGCACCCCGGCTACTTCCTTTGCCCGACAATCCTTTTCCAGTCGAAGAGAGAGTCGTGGTTCGGATTGGTAAAACACCCTATGCCCGCTTTGACTTAAACGACTATTCGGTTCCCCACG
>CAIKHN010000029.1 GCA_903827265.1 Candidatus Uhrbacteria bacterium | reverse complement strand
CGGCCAATGTTACGCAGGCGACGACGACGCTCGACGTTGTCGTAGAACCCAGGAATGTTCACGCTGCAGATGGTGCTCACGAGCTCGAGCGTTCGTGCGAGGTGATCGGCTTGCGTGTATCGGCGCTCGTCGAAGTTTGCGGGGACGATGGCGAGTTCGTGCTCGGCCAGGAAATGCTCGGCGAGGTACTGCACGCGAACCCTTCGATGGCTCTCGCAGAAGATCACGGTACGATGACGCTTGTCCCCGTTGTTGTGCGCGAGGAAGTCGCGGAACTTCTTGAGCGAATCCCAGAGATCGAGCGCAGACTGATCATTGGTCTGGAACGTCACGTGCCTGAGATGCCGAAGTCGGCTTTCGATCTGTGCAGGGAGGACCTGCATGATTGCTTCCGTTTCACTCATCGGGTGTGTCGGATTCGTACATCCGCCGAACATCACGAGTTCGATAGGGTCATCCGTCGCCTCGCGGTTTTGGAAGATCCATTCTGCGATGAGTTTCGTATAGCGCTCAAGGTTCCCGTCGGCCTCCGGGTGAGCCGGAACGCCGTAGGTAAGAATCAGACAGATCATGGTGATGCCTCTCTGGTGCGCGAAGAATGTAACACAAACGCCCGAATCTTTCGAGTCGGGCGTTTTGGTGTTGAATTACGCGGTGTTTCCAGCCTTCTTGCGGGCGTGTTCGGTGAGGTGCTGCTTGCGGATGCGAACGTTCTTTGGGGTGACTTCCACGTATTCGTCGCGGTCGATGTATTCCAGGGAACGTTCCAAGTTCATGTCGATTGGTGGAACAATAACGACGATGTGGTCGGCACTTGAAGCACGCATGTTCGTGAGCTTCTTTTCGCGAACCGGATTCACGGTCATGGTCTCCTTCATGGATGCACCAATGACCATACCTTCGTATACTTCTGTTCCAGGGGCGATGAACAATGGGCCGCGTTCCTGAACCATTGCGAGAGCGTATGGAGTGGTGGTTCCAGGGAATCCGGAAATGATGCTTCCGGTAGAACGCCGGTTGATTTCACCTTTGTGTGTTGCGTAGTGCGAAAAGATGTGGGAGAGCGTTCCTTCGCCCTTCGTGTCTGTCATGAATTCTGTGCGGTAGCCGAGCAATCCGCGAGTTGGCATGACGTATTCCAGGCGAGTTGAACCGTTTTCACTCATGAGGTTCGTCATTTCTCCTTTGCGCTTTCCAAGCTTTTCAATAACGGTTCCGGAATATTCATCAGGAACGTCGACGATGACGGTTTCCATTGGTTCCATCTTTACACCGTTTTCTTCTTTCATGATGACTTCCGGCTGTGACACCTGAAGTTCAAATCCTTCGCGGCGCATCTGTTCAATAAGCACGGAAAGATGCATTTCTCCACGACCAGAGACTTTGAATTCGTCGCCGTTATCTGGGAAGTCGACGTGCAATCCGACGTTCGTTTCAAGCTCGCGCTCCAAACGGTCGCGAATCTGACGGCTCGTGACGAGTGTTCCTTCACGGCCAGCGAATGGGGAATCATTCACCATGAAGTTCATGGTAAGTGTTGGCGCATCAATAGAAAGGGTTGGGAGTGGCTCGGCATCAGCATTTTCTGCGATGGTTTCACCCACGTAGATGTTTGGAATACCGGCGATCTGCACAATGTCGCCAGCCTCAGCGGACTCAACCTCAACTTTTACAAGGCCTTTGTGTGTGTAGAGCTTGGTGATTTTGTGGCTTTCACGTGTGCCGTCCTGCTTGTTCACGGTAACGGTCATGCCGTTCTTGAGCGTGCCTTCAACAATGCGTCCAACACCGATACGTCCGACGTAGTTGTCGTATTTCAAGTTTGCAATCTGCATGCGCATTGGTGCTGTAGTGTCGCTCTTTGCTGGAGGAACCGTCTTCAAAATAAGATCGAACAATGGGCGAAGGTCTTTGCTTTCGTCGGTAAGTTCCATTTTTGCAATTCCGTCGCGACCGATGGTGTAAATGTGCTTGAATTCGAGTTGTGCATCGCTGGCACCAAGTTCAACGAAAAGATCGAAAATCATGTTGAGCACGTGGTCTGGACGTGCGGTTGGCTTGTCGATTTTGTTAATAACGACGATTGGCTTCAGGCCAAGCGCAAGCGACTTGCGGAGCACGAACTTTGTTTGTGGCATTGGACCTTCGTAGGCATCGACCAACAAGAGCACAGAGTCGACCATGCGGAGCACGCGCTCAACCTCAGAGCCGAAGTCGGCGTGGCCAGGGGTGTCGACAATGTTGATTTTGATGCCATCCACCATGATTGCAGTGTTTTTGGCGTAAATCGTGATTCCACGCTCGCGCTCAAGCTCGTTGCTGTCCATAACGCAGTCCTCAATAACGTCGCGGTCCGTGAAGGTTCCGGACTGTTTAAGCATGGCGTCCACGAGTGTGGTCTTGCCGTGGTCGACGTGGGCGATGATTGCGATATTGCGGAATTCCATACTGGCGAAAATCAAAAGGGGCAATGCCCCAAAACTTGGCCAAAGTATGCCAGTTTTTTCATTTTGGGTCAAGGAACGGAGCGAGCGAGTCGACGGGTGGCGCTAAGGGAGGCCCCCGTACGGAGCGCAACGAGCACAGAATGCCGATGATGATTACCGAAAACGTTTCGTGCGCGGTGAGCACCGTAACGGGGTCCGAGGCGACAGGTCACGTCAGTCGCGACTGACGTGACAGGACCCGTCGGCGAGCGAAAGAAGTTCTCTTACGGCTTCACGAGATTTGTAATCTCGTCGTGCAGATCGAAGACTTCTGGGGATCGCATGCTGCGCGGTCGGGGGAGGGTGATGG
>CAIKHN010000028.1 GCA_903827265.1 Candidatus Uhrbacteria bacterium | reverse complement strand
GTGGACGCAACAATCTACACGCACTCTGAACGCTACAAGCCAATGATTATTGGCGCAGGCGGACGAGGTATTAAAGAGATTGGTCAGTCGACGCGTCGGGAACTGGAGGCTGTGACGGGGAAGAAGTACTTTCTTCAGTTGCAGGTTGCGGTTGATCCTCGCTGGGTGGAACGGATGGAATAGGCGCCGGATACAAAATATCGTAAACGGCTTTTGCCTTTTCAAAGGTCGCAGAGATTTCTGCGGCTTTTGTTTTTACGGCGTCCGTCGTGACTTGCACTCGCGAAACGAAATCATCAGCGCATCCAGCGCCAAGGAGAACGATCGCTATACCAACGATCGCAAAACGCATACTTACGACGCGTATCCAATCCCTTCAACCTTCTCCCCTTTTGCCCATGCCGTCACGGTAGCCTCTTCGCTTGCGCCGCAAATAAACCCTTTTGTTTCCGTGTTATAAAAAAATGGAACGCCACCGCAAAGACCTGTATCAATCTCCTCCATGCGTTTTGCATTCGCTTCATTATTCCAAACCTCAATCTTCTCAATCGAAATCCCAAGATCTTTCTCAATCTTCTCCACCATCGGCTTCATTTCAACGCAATGCGGACACGTGTCACCGTAAAATTCGAGAAGGGACATAAGAATTGTTAAGAATCGACCTGTAAACGTTGACTCAGGTGTTAAAGCTTAGCTTTGACATCACCGGCCAAGAATACCGTACTTCCCCTCTGTTCGACGACCCCGCCATGCACAAGCTTCGAAATCATCGCTTGAAATCGAACCTCATCGATTCCTGCGAGTTCCGATCGAAGACGGAGTTTCGTTAGTGTCATCGATCGCTCGCGCAGTGCATCAACAATACGCCCTCGAAAGAATCGATCGCTCTCCTCAAATTTTCCCGCAGACTTCTTTACGAGCCACAACTCTGCCTTCTCTTTCGATCCGTGGAGTGGAGCGAGGGGACACAATCCCCAAACGTGGCCTCGTGCTGAACAGTGCAGGGCACCAATATCCATGAGTGCGTGATTCCATGTCCATACATCTTTTGGTGCGATTGATTTCGCTAACTGCTGGATCGACTTCGGATCAGATCGATGCCGAGGGAATACGCGGCGGAAGATTCTGGAAATATTTGTATCAACCGGCGCGGCGTCGGGATTATGAAATGCAAAAGCAGCGATGGCATTTGCCGTATAGTCACCTATTCCCGGCAGTTTCTTCATAGCATCGATGTCATTCGGAAGCTCTCCGCCGAGGTCGATCACCGCCTTCGCTAATCGATGCAACATCACTGCGCGACGATTGTACCCGAGCCCTTGCCACAATCGGATCACATCAGCGGTCGATGCATTCGCCAAATCTGCCCACGTTGGGAACGCCAAAAGAAATGCTCGCCATTTTGGAATAACGCGATCAACTTGTGTTTGTTGAAGCATGATCTCGGAAAGCGCAATCGCGTACGGGTCAGTGGTTCTTCGCCAAGGAAGATCGCGCCGATGAACCTTGAACCAGTCAAAAATAATCGTACGAAACGCATCAATGCGCCCAGTCGTAGAAATCCTTAACGGCTTCGCTTTGCGTGCTAAACGTGATGTCTTTTGCTTGGTCATACGGCGGCAACGTGTCGAAACTCTTTGCGATTTTCTGATTCATCAATAACACATCAACACGATACAACCAACTGTAGTTCACAAAACTCCTCGGCTCCGATTCGGTGAACTGCAGATCACGGACATCGATCACCACAGGTCCATTCACGACAATCCGTCCGCCGTACAAGGCGAGCTCTTCCTTTCCTTCACGATCGTTAATCACAACGAGCGCCGTCTTCCGATCAAGCCAAATCGTCGAACCGCCAAACGTCACCTTCGTCATCGACGAACACGACAAAATGTTTTGCCGCGTCGCGTCGACCGCCTCGCAGCCAAGATCGGTCGATGGCTCTGTCTGTTCAACGACCACAATCGGTACTCGTGCCCGATATCCTTCTCCCCCAGCCCAGCTCGTATCAAAATGCCTGCCAATAACCAGTACCATCGAAATCACAATCACTACTCCCCCTATTACCCACTGCTTACTCCCTACTCCCTCTTTAAAGCTCATACGTCTGCATCACATGAGGAATTTGTACATCAACGCCGAGCGATGCACGCAAATGTGTCGCGAACGCTTCTTTTGTCGGCCCTTCGCCGTGCACAAGAAACACCTGCTTTGGCGACGCACCAGTTCCGCGAACGAATGTTGTCAGCTTTTTCTGATCGCCGTGCGCAGAGAATGCATCGATCGTGAGGAGCTCGGCACGAACTTCATGAGGCTCGCCGTAAATATTGATCTGCGTTGCGCCGTTCTGGATTTTTCGGCCAAGGGTGTGATCGGCTTGATATCCAATAATTAACAGTCCTGACTTCGCGTCGTCGATGTAGCGCGCCATGTGATGCAATATGCGACCGCCAGTCATCATACCGTTCCCGGCAATAATCACTTTTGGTCTGTTATCGTCGTTGATTGTTTTTGATGCATCGACGGAAAGTGTCTCGGTAAGCGACGGAAATCGGAACCAGTCGCCGTCTTTTCCTGGCGCAGAAGGGTGATCGAACGAAAGATAGTCGCTAAAGAATCGATAGAGTTCCGTAGCCCGAATGGCGAGCGGGCTGTCGAGGTACATTGGAATCGACGGAATCTCGCCGCGCTGCAGGAGCTGATCGAGCGCGAACAAGAGCTCTTGCGTTCGTTCAACCGAGAACGCCGGAATCAAGACCGTTCCGCCTCGGCCAATAATCTTTTTCACAAAATCCGCGAGCATTGGTTCGCGAACCGCAGCCTTCTCGTGATCCTTTGCGCCATACGTCGCTTCGCAAATCACGTAATCCGCCGCGGGTCGAGCTTCCGTATCCGGCAAAATTGGAACATCGTCATTTCCAACGTCGCCGCTAAAGATAATCGTTTTCGTTTCACCGGCATCATCGACGACCACCCGAACGAATGACGATCCCAAAATGTGTCCGGCGTCAAAGAATTCGACCGTGACTCCCTCAAACGGCTTCATTACATGATGATACGGGACGGTCACGACAGCCTCGAGCATAGTATGAAGGTCCTGTTTCTCATACACCACAGGGTCGCCACACTTTTTCGCATTCTCTGCCATGATGTGCACCGAATCTTCAAGCACAAGCTCCATGAGCCCTTTTGTTGGCGGTGTCATGAAAATCTTTCCTTTGTAGCCCTGCTTCACCAAATCCGGCAGTCGGCCCGTATGGTCAAAGTGCGCGTGGGTGACGACGACGGCATCAATATGCTCCGGCGGGAATCCAAATGGTTCGAGGTTTACTTTTGAGCACATACGCTCGCCTTGATGCATTCCGCAATCCACGAGCAGCTTCCCTTTTGGCGTCTCCAATAAAAAACATGCTCCCGTTACATCTTCCACTGCGCCGTAAAAAGAAAGGCGCATAAGCCGTTAGTCCGCCTGACGCTGCTGGTATTCCCGGAATCGTGCTTTCAAATGCTCTGCGTGCCCTTCAAGGTTCTGATCGTCGTTCAGCTCAGCTTCACGTCGCAAATCCTCAATAATCTCGTCCACTAAGTCGAAATACGCAGCCTCATCAACCACACCCTGCATCAAGCCCTCCTCAACAACGGTCTCGAAAAGCTCTTCCTCGTTAAATTCAATATTTTGAGTCATATGCGGGGATTGTATCACGCCTTGCGCAGTTCTTAATCCTCGGCTTACACTACAAGTTCCTTATGGCGACCATTGATTGGAAATCCCTTCCGCGACCGATTGTCGCGCTCTCCCCCATGGCAGACATGACGGATAGCGCGTTTTGTCGTGTGGTGAAAGAAATAACGGGGAGCAGTCCGCTCGTCATGTTCCGCGAAATGGTGTCGTCCGAAGCAGTCGTGCGAGGCAACGACAAAACGCTTGGCATGACCGCGATTCATCCCGACGAGCGTCCACTCGTCCAACAAATCTTTGGAAGCGATCCCACAACCATGGCCGAGGCTGTACGAATCATCGACACTGAGCATCACCCCGAAGGATTCGATATCAACATGGGCTGTCCTGTTTATAAAATCGTGAGCAACTTTAACGGCGCCGCGCTCATGAAAGAGCCGGAACGCGCTGCAGCAATCGTGAAAGCAATGAAGGCCGCAACTCACGCTCCGGTGTCTGTAAAAATTCGCCTTGGGTGGAGCGATCCAACTGACGCGATCACGTTTGCCAAAGTTCTCGAAGATGCAGGCGCAGATCTTCTCACTGTTCACGGCAGAACACGCACACAAGGCTACTCTGGCGTCGCAGATTGGCAGGCAGTGGGCAACGTCAAACGTGCAGTCTCCATTCCGGTATTATGTAATGGCGACATTCACAAAGCAGAGCTCATTCAAAAGGCACTCGACATTTCTGGGTGCGACGGCGTCCTCATCGCTCGCGGAGCGCTCGGCAATCCGTGGATCTTTAAACACTTTAACGAACTTGCCGCAGGAAAAACTCCGGAACCCGTCACACTCAACGAACGGATTCGCGTCGTGAAACGCCACCTCGCGTTGCACCTTGAGCAGTACGGACCAGAATCAGTGACAACGTTTCGGAAACATCTCTCGTGGTATTTCAAAGGCTTGCCTCATGTAAAGTCGCACCGCGAAAAGATGATGACCGTGAAAACACGCGAGGAACTGGAAGCGGTGCTCGATGAGATAGGAAAAAATATTTAAATCCGTCATTGCGAGGAGGATGTAATCATCCGACGCGGCAATCCAGGTTCACCTAGATTGCTTCGCTACGCTCGCAAAGACTGAATAGTCATTGTATGAGAATTGGCATCTTGAGCTTCGTTGCAGGAAAGGAACAGATCGCCGTCGGAACGCAAAGTATTGTCGACGAGGCGAAGGGACGTGGGCACAGCATCAAAATGCTGTATGCGCACAATGTCGGATTAGTGTTCGGTAACGGCAAAACACTGACGTACAAAGGCGAAGTACTCAATCCTGAGGATTTCGACGTCATTCTCGTTCGCCCAGGATTCACTGCCGATCCGAGCGTGAACGCGTCCATCATCAAACAATTTCAGCTCGCAAAGTTTTACGTGATCAACACGTACATTGGTGTGTTCCGCGCAAAGAACAAGATTCGTACATTGCAGATGTTGAACCATTTCGGCCTTCCGGTTCCACGAACTCACGTGGTAGGCGACGCATCACTTTTGAAAGTTGCCGCAGAGGAATTCACATTCCCTGTTATTGTCAAAACTATTTACGGCACACACGGCACTGGAGTTTTCATCGCTGAATCCATGCGATCGCTTTCCCCGATTGTCGATTATCTCACTAAGAAGGAGCACGGCCCAGTAAAATTGCAGGAGTACATCGAGGAAGCGCAGGGCAAAGATATTCGCGTCTTCGTTGCCGGCAAACGCGTCCTCGCATCGATGGAACGCTCCGCAAAGGCTGGCGAATTCCGCGCAAACTTCCACAAAGGAGGAACCGTTGGCACCGTCGATCTTTCCGACGAAGAGAAGAAGCTCGCCATTAAAGCCACGCTCATCCTTGGCCTCGACATCGCCGGCGTCGACATTCTCCGCACAAAGTCTGGACCAAAGATTATCGAAGTGAATAGCAACCCAGGACTTGAAGGTATCAGCAAAGCCACCGGTATCAACGTCGCTGGCAAACTCGTCGACTTCCTTGAACGTCGCGTAGAAAAGCACGGATCAAAGCACACGGAGCTGAAAAAGAATGCGATGAAGGAGTAGACGAAGATCTCAGATCGTGTTATCCTGTAACTACATTGGCTTCGCAAGAAGCTCCGAGAATTCCTCGACTCACGTCGGGGAATTCGTTTTTATAAGCGTAACGAAACTTTCTACAAGTGAGTGAAACTGTTCAGGGGACAAATTGCCGATTCTTCTAATCAGACGCTTTGCGCTAATCGTTCTGGCCTGCGCTAAAATTCCCTGGGTCTTTGTCGTACCGTATTTGATCGGCTGGTACCAAGTTCCAATTTTTGCCTTCGTTGTTGTTGGGATGGCAAAAAGCATGTCTTTACTAAATTTCTTCACAATCACAACTGGACGCTCAAAATAAAAATTCTTACCGTTCGTCTCTGATCCAACATTCTCACCAAAGCTCGCCCACCAAATCTCCCGTTCGTGGAAATAAAACTCGGGCCTGTCTCGAAAGTGAAGCGAGATCTTCCGGTTAGCCCAAGAAAGAAACCGCTCAACCGAACGAAGAATTTCTTCAGGATTCATATTGGTAATCATATCAAAAAACCAGCCTTTCAAAGAAATAACGTCAAATATCCTCACCGCGGCGGTGGGATATTTTGCCTTTTAAATTCATACCAAAACAACAAAAACATTGACGGAACGGCTTTTTTGTGGGAGTATTTCGTCACGACATTTCTGTCGCCCACCCCGGAACGCACATGCTCACCGTCATGATTCTGCTCGTTGGCTGCTCGACCAAGCCCATCGTCCCCTACTCCGCCGAGGAGTGCGCCCTGGCGCTCGACTTCGAAGCCGCGTGCCTGCGCCTGGACGAACACAACACCGATAACGAGGGGTTCACCATCCCTCAGCCCGATGCCCCGAGCCTCGGCGAGATCGTCGCCGCGAGGAACGCGCTCGGTGTGAGCAAGGATCGGAACTGGTGGTGCCACGACCCCAGCAACGACAGCAACTACTTGCACGCGGCAGAGTTCTGGCCGGAGCTCGACAGCTGCCCGCCGGTCGCGTACAAGTAGCCCCACGACGAACAGCGCCCCACGCCGCATGACGGCTGGGGCGTTTCGATTTTTTCACGGAGAACAAATCTACGCTGGATAACAAGAAGTCGACACAGCAATGCAACTCGCGGTTGTTATATTTCGTTAGCAAGTAACGATATTTCTAACCGAAGTTGGCGTTCTCGCTCGCGAAGTTTCGATACATCACTATACTCATTATATTGATCCACCGCCGCTATGACTTGAGAGTCATATGTATCTCCATCATCATTTTGATGCAGTCCTACAGTTGCCTCTTCAAATGCATAGATTAATCGTCTGAGCTCTAGAATTAATTCATCAAATTCATAACTCATTTTTTCAATGCTTTTGAGAAATTCGTAAACCTGATCCCACGACTTTACCAACGAAAAGAAGAAATCTTTTTTTGTTCGATCGTCCGAATGACTTTCAGGAAGCACGGGCAGACGAAAACTCTTAATTGCCTCCAATAGAGTTTGAAGTTCCGGCGTTAATCCGTCTTGGTTTTCGGTATATTGAGTCGCAGACATCACTGCAGAATTCAATGCTTCTTGCAGCCTTGGATACCTTGGCCGACAATATTCTTCAAGCGCGTCTGATACGGGCGAAGCGCTGTACGCATCAAACATATTCCAGAGTTTTTCCTGTATTTCATCAAGACGCGGTCGAGTAATTCGTCTGGTCGTGATGTCACCAACCTCAACAACGCCGGTCGAGCCACGATGAATAGACCACGGCATCCTCGAATACGACCATTTTGGGAAAATCCACATGTCCCTTAAAACCGCGTGAGGATTAGCTGCTGCAATCATCTTTCTCGCTCGCGTAAGAGAGCATCCTGTGTCGAATTTATCATCAATAACATAAACAATTCCCGAAAAAACATCCTTACCAAATGTATCTTCAAATCGGTTCTGATCTTCAGCGGTTGGAATGTTTTGTTGTTGAGCGACTCTTTGATCAAAGTACGGTTCGTCCCTGCGGCCAATATCTGCAAAACGCATCTCCGGCATAGGTGTATCGGCGTATTTTTTCTTCCAGACCTCACGAATACACCAAGCAATCGGGCGAGCTCCTTTATCCAGAAAAAAAACCGCACTGGCATGATCTTTTATAATAGATTCAATCATGATCGAAACGCCCTTTTTAAAATCTCTCCTAAACGTAGAGTCGTTGAGTATGATAAATTGACTTGGCAACTCCTTCGTATCTAGCTGCGCTTCTGAAGGGCTCAATCTTTCGGACATACGCGTATATGATCTAATGAATTTCTCGTCCATTTTATAATATTCCCTCCAAAGCGCCAATACAACATTCAAGAGAATGCACCAATTAATACCCACGTACATTGTTCCAGAATGTGGGCTTTCTTGGTCACACCCGATTGAGATGTAGTCAATGTTCTCGTGTACAGAGAAAAGAGCAACGCCGCGACTTTTGGTCGCGGCGCTTGCGTTTAGCATCTTCGCTTCCTACACGCGGATGAACGCGGGAGAGCCATTGTGATCGTACAGACTGTAAGCTGCGCCGTTCGGACAGTGAACGATGTAGGATCTTCTCTCGCGCCACGCCGCGAAGTCGGGAGACTCGTGCAAGGCGTCGATGAAGCCCTGGACGGTCTGGATCACCGCGTGTTCGGTCACCACGAACGACAGTTGGTGGTGTATGGCGTAGCACGAATCCACGTGCAGTTCTTGCCCTCGACGGAGCACCGTCCATTCGCCCTTCACCCGACATTCCTGGAAGAAATAGTTCAGGTAGGTTGGGATGACGAGTCCAGCTTGCCCAGCGCGTGCAGAGTACCATTCGAGCATGATGGGGCGCGGGCGGAGGCTCGTAGCCTCTCCTGAGCGGAACCATTGGCGCTCGGACAGCGAGCCGTGAGTGAGTTGTGCCCGTGCTTCTATTGCCAGGATGGTCTGTTCGATCGCCCGTTGCGCGAATTCATTCCAGTCGAGTTCCATGAAACCTCCGCAAAAATCCTAGCATAAATATCGAAGAGTGACGAGGATGCGAATGTCTCGGAACCACAAAAACACCAGCCTCGCGGCTG
>CAIKHN010000027.1 GCA_903827265.1 Candidatus Uhrbacteria bacterium | reverse complement strand
GGTTGATCGATCCGTTGATGTTCGGATTGATGGAGCCGTTAATGCTTGGGTTGATCGATCCGTTGATGTTCGGATTGATGGAGCCGTTAATGCTTGGGTTGATCGATCCGTTGATGTTCGGATTGATGGAGCCGTTCACTAGTGGATTCTTTCGTACAAAATTTAATGCGGGACCAGTAGCCACAGATTTAGCTTCAAAGATTATGGCATCGTTAACGAAGTAATTTCCGATTTGATTATTAGTAAACCTAACGGCACCTCCAGAGACATTTAAGCTCCGTGTCATCATTTGAACAAAAGGGTCATCGGTTCGGAGAAAACTAACCCTGCTAATAGAAAGCAATTCTTGCTGATCTAAATTTCTTTGTAAAATTTTAATCCAATAATCTAAAGAGGTGCGCTGGTCTACTGCATTTAACCATGATGCGCTAATAACAACCGCCCATTTATCAACTTCTGGAGCATCCTTCCACAGCATGAACAAAACAATGCCGCCTTTGTCAGCTTCAACTTGCCTGATTAAGTTTTTAATCTTTTCTACCATAACTTTTTCAGCCAAGTGAAGAGGCCACTTTTTGAATCTTCGAGTGCCTCAAAAAGATCTTCAACGTTGCTCTTCTTGTACACGCCTACAGCATATCGCCGTTCCGGTTTCCAACTTGTCAGAAGAGACCAATTTGCGAACCTCTTCTTGTTTCTAGCGGTTAGCGTAATTTTTCCTTGTAGACCAGACAAAAGAAGCAGTCGGTCAAAATCATGTGATGAGAAGATGGTTTTATCCTTCCCATCATCCGGGTATTCTCCGATATTCAAGTTTTTACAAATTCTTGCCTTGAGAGCTGTCTCTAGTACGTAACCACAAATATAGGCTGCACCATCATACAGACCATTTTGGTAGAGCACCTTCGCTTCCTTAAGACGAGTCTCTGAGATCAATTTTAAATTCTCGTATCGAATCATTTGTCCAGATTACCTCTCAAATTCTACTCTTTTTCCAGCTTCAAGCAATCTATGTCTGTTCCATAGTTCTTAGCCTTGTCTGGGGATCGAACTGAAAAAATAAGGCAAAAACTGACTTTCGGCTGTTTAAGAAATATTCGTCGACCTTGCGTCCCGAGTGTTTCGATTTTCTTGGCGAGCCACCAAGGTTCGCTATTTGCTCAAGCTTTAAACAAAAAATCGCCATTTTTCAATGACGATTTTTTGACAAGGCATGTGGGTTACCTCACACGCCTTCTCATGGCTCCGAGGGTGGGGATCGAACCCACGACCAAAAGATTAACAGTCTTCTGCTCTGCCGCTGAGCTACCTCGGAACAAAGAATGAACGGGAATAGAGTATCACGCTGAGCGTATTGCATCAAGCCTCTTTAGCCACAGAAACCCGATCTTTTCTTTGGCCGGGGCATGTCTTTATTCACAAATATCACTCAAGAGACCACTCTGCCTTGTATACTTCGTGCATCATTTATTTCATTCTACGCTATGTCAAATGGGATCGACATGACGATACAATTCAATTATGCCGCGATCTTCGTCGCTTCGCTTGCGCAGTTCATATTCGGCGCCGTGTGGTACACGCCGGTGTTTGGCAAGGTGTGGGGAAAGATTCATGGATTCGACAAAGTCTCTAAGGCGGAGCAGCAGAAGATGATGAAACAAATGGTTCCACTTCTTGGCATGCAATTCATTACAACAATCGTTACAACCGTGGTGCTTTCTGCGATGCTTGTTGAAACGTCCAACGTCTGGAGCGCCTATGCGTTCGCCGGCCTCTGCTGGATTGGATTCATTGTCCCAACACAAGTGAGCGCCGTGCTCTTTGGTGGGACGGAGCCAAAATGGGTCGTGACAAAAATTCTCATCATGGCCGGCGGAGCACTGGGATGCATGATGATCGCCGCAGCAATTCTTAGCGCAATGTAGTCTGCTACTTCCGTAAACAACAATACCCAAGCGAAATGCTTGGGTATTGTTTTATTCAATCGATGAAAAACGTCGTCGCTATGGCATTCCCACAAATGAGAGTACGGTGAAGGATATGAACAAAACCCTCGGCATTGCAGTTGGAGCAGTCATCGTTCTTGGAGCATGCGGATATGGCGCATATATGTTCTTTACTCCGAACACGCCGGATGCAACAACGTTCGATCCTCGCAATGCGGCATATACCATCGATCACAAATCTGAAACGCTCGTCGACGGAAAAACAGCAACGCTCGAATTGTTCGGTACAGCAACAACAGGCGACGTCAATGACGACGGAACCGAAGACGCGGTATTTTTCCTTACGCAATCGAGCCAAGGAAGCGGTACGTTTTATTACGTCGTCGCAGCATTACGTACACAACACGGCGCCGTCGGTACCAATGCATTCTTTATTGGCGATCGTGTTGCTCCACAGAACATTACTATTGCTGCAGGAATCATTACCGTCACGTATGCTGACAGAGCTGCAGGAGAGCCTATGACAACTCCCCCATCAGTAGGCAAGAGCAAAATACTTACCGTCAAAAATGGAGTACTCGCAGAATCAGCAGCGACCGATTACACATTCACGTATCTCACATCGCCTGACGAAACCACGACGTATTGCGACGGAGCGAATATGGATACCGACGGTTACCGTGCATCGCTTACCGTGAAGCACACAGGAACAATTCCAAAAGCAAATCCAACAACAAGCGAAATACTTCGCGCAACTATTGACGCTGCAACAACAGGAACATGTCACACCGTCATGAGCCAAGCAACGTTCACTGAAAAAGACGGTGTCGTCACCATTTCCCCAATCGATGCATGGGCAGGAATTTCCATTAGCATGTGTAGCTGTAAGCCGCAGGTGGAAGTAAACATTCTCCAAATCCCAGGAATGAAAAAAGTTATCTGGTCCGATGGATCACAAGCCGCAAAGAGCGACGTTGTTGTAACGACCCCAACGTCACATGCAACAGTGAAGTCTCCTCTTACTGTGACGGGATCCGCACGCGGATCATGGTTCTTTGAAGCAAGCTTTCCCGTATACCTCGTAGACTCTCACGGTAACATGCTCGGACAAGGCGTCGCACAAGCCCAAAGCGATTGGATGACGAGCGACTTTGTTCCCTTTACCGCAACCATCACCTTCACCGCAAACGCACAAATTCTTGGCGACGACGCAACGCTCGTGCTGAAAAAAGACAATCCTTCCGGCCTTCCAGCAAACGACGACGAACTCCGAATTTCGGTAATTCTTGGAAAATAACAACGCGGGACTCAAGTCCTCTACGACACACAAGAACCCCAGCAGAAATGCTGAGGTTTTTGTTTAGAGCAACATCGATTACACTAATGAATGCTATGACGAAAATCACCATCGCCAAAGGCATCGTCCATTCGGTGCCAACAGATATTCGGAATGCTCTCGTAAAACACTCTGCCGCACGCGCGGCATGGGAAAGCCTTACCCCACTCGCACGCAACGAGTGGATTTGTTGGGTGACGTTTGTGAAGCAAGACAAGACGCGAAAAGAGCACATTCAGCGGCTGGTCGGCGACCTGAAGAACGGCAAGCGTCGGCCATGTTGTTGGATTGGCTGTACCCATCGAACCGATAAACCAATTAGTCCATCGATCCAAGGAATCCTCAAGAAAAAGGGCCTGCGATAACATCGCAACGATATATGCAATCCTCAACCAACCGAATCTACGCCATGAGCGTAGCAAGAGTGTATCCACTGTACATCGCGAAAGTGGAACGAAAGGGACGAACAAAAGCGGAGGTCGACACGATTATTCGCTGGCTTACGGGATATACACAAAAGGGATTCGAATCGCAGCTCAAAAAAGAAACGAACTTCGAAACCTTTTTCGCGAAAGCTCCTCGTATGAACCCGTTGCGCCGCCTGATCACGGGAGTTGTCTGTGGAATTCGTGTAGAAGAGATCAAGGAACCAACCATGCGAGAGATTCGATACCTCGATAAACTCATCGACGAGTTAGCGAAAGGCAGACCAATGGAAAAGATTTTGCGTAAAAATCAACCGTCAAAATAGCCACATCCACGAATTGTTGGTGCAATACTATGAAGAAATACACACCAGAAAGTCCGCACGGAAAAATAGCACGATTCGTTGAAGACGCTGCCCGAGATTTTGGAGCGGAAAATCTTACTCGCTCAACAATTGCGCATTGCCTCTTGCTCGAAGCAGACGAAATTTCTAACGACGAATGGACTGAAATCAGCGAATTTGCATTGAATGCCGGAACCGACGTCATTCGGGCAATGTTTCGGCACGTTCACCCCGAACCGATTGATAAAGACAGTCTCGCTCGACTCGAAGAACCGCAGCGCGCAGAAGGGCTTACGTATGGCCCAGCGCACGACATCTTCCACGCCGCAGAAGCGTACCGACTCAGCAATGGCAAATCTGCTGCTCCGGCGTTCTTTTCGACAGATCGAAGAGGACGATACATCAATCCTACATTTGGTCTGTCTGAACTCTACGTCGAACTTTTTGAAACACCAGAATGGCTTGGCGTTCCGTTCCCTATCGCGCTGCAATTTTCAGTACTTCGCGAACGCATTGATACCTATTTCTCTCAAGTGGATTATTCACCAGAACGAAAGGCGGCGATTCATACGCACCTCACGTCCAATATTCCAACCTCCACAAAAGAATGGATTGCGTTTTGGGAAACGTTCATTGAATTGATTATTCTTGGAAACGCGCAGGTCGCGTTCGGAACGCTCTTACCAAGCGAAGAACGCGAGTATCACGAAGCGCTTCTTGTGGAACGACAGCACGCGCCAGAATACTATCTCAACTTCGTCACTCGCGTTTTCGACCCCAAATCCAACGCGAACCCCCGCCTATTCCTCGATGAATTCCTCTCCTGCATTCGTGCGTACTCTCAGAAATAAACGCAAACACTCCAGTCATATTGCATTTCTTGCGATTTCTGCTGTAATACCGCTGCCTAGGAGAGCAAATGATCATCGTCGAACTCCGTGACCAAGTCACATTCCTGTGCTATTCCGCGGAAGCAGCGGTACAGCGGCAAGGCTCCATGACGAACGAGGACATGCTCGCTGTGCTGCGCATGTCCGTACAGAAAGCGTTCACGTCGGCACCTGACTACGTGGCAAAGACGGCAGGCACGCTCCACGACGCCGGAGTAGTCTACGGCTGGCAGTACGCACAGCTGTCGACGAGCCGCCTCACGGAGATCGTCGGCGTCGTGCAGAGCATGACTGCGGTTCGTCTCTTCATGGCGAAGGAGCACGGGCTCATGCCGGACACGCACTTCTCGGAGGCAGATCTTCGCGAGGTGCACGAACGTCCACGGAACCTCTACGCAGTCGACGGCATGGCCGAACGGCTCGGGCTCCGGCTTGCGAGCAGCGAAGGCAGGGCATTGTTCGCCAAACACCACGTGCCCGACGATGTGCGTGACCGCATCGCCGGGGAGTTGTACGAAACGGTGATGTCCTCGACTATTCTCGATATGGTCACCAACTGGCCGATCGTCGAGCGAGTCTTGACCGGTGAAGGAAGGAACTACTTCGTGACGGCACGGCGCATCGCCGACATCGAGGCGCATGGCACCGTGGACAAGCGTCTCGAACGTCTGCTCGCGGAGCTCGGGCTCTGGGCACCACTTGTGTGGACGGACGAAGAACGCGACGCACGTCCCGACCCGTTCCAAGCGCATCTCGACAAGGTCGCGGCCGACGCCTCTCAAGACTGACAACGAAAGACGACGGGCTCCGCAACTTCTGTTGCGGGGCCCGGTACCGTTTTTAGACCAAACTGTTTGTGATTTTCACTATCACTCCAACGTCGCGTTGGGGTGATGTTGTATTTCGGTGGATAAATTCCGTAACGCGTACATCCAATGATCTGTTCTTTGATTTTTCGAAATAATCACTTACATTGACGAATACCAAAAATTTTGCTAGTATCCCGGCACTGTTTGCCGGTACACTTCAGTACCGGCGTCAAAAACAGTTTCCGAAGCCATCGTAGGTTCGGAATGTTTCTCACATGGATCCCAGGAGATCCCATGAAGTCCCTGCAGCTGATGATGATGGCGCTCGTCGCCTTCTTCATCTCCTTCAACAGCGCCCACGCCGCGACCTGCCCGGTCAAGGAGTTCGTCGGGCAGTCTGCCAGCAACTCGACGCTGTGGCACAACAGCAGCACCGGGGTGTACACCTGGACCGGGGTCACGGCCTGGCAGGTCACGCCCTACACCGACGACCCGACCACGACCCACTGGTCCGACGAGATGGAGGGCGTGGCCGCCACGACGCCCGCGGAGTACGTGTTCAGCGTGAAGGAAGACGGCACGCTCGGCGCCTTCGGCGGGGCGAACATCACCACGTCGCTGCCCTCCGGGGCGACGGCCTGGTGGTCGCTCGACAGCGGCACCACAGGTCGCTTCGCGTTCATCGGCGACGGCACGGTCTACGCGACCGGCGTGACCACGGACTACACCGCGATCACCGGCACCAAGGACATCGTCAGTGCGGGCCGCGACCTCGTGTGTGCGGGCAACTCCACCGACAACAGCGGGCTGGTCTGTTCCGGGACGAACACCGAGAAGATGATCGCGTTGTTGCCCAGCACGGGCAACGTGGTCAGCCTCGACGTGTCCCGGTACGCGATCGCGTATGTGTTGGACGACGGAACCGTGCACGTCATCGTGTCCGGGAAGGCGACGGGCGCAGCGCTCACCGCGCTGAACCAGTTCGCGACGAACGCGCCGACGAGCGCCGACTTCGTGAAGGTCCGCATCTACGGCGGAGCCGGCAGCACGCCTGCCGGCATCGCCCAGAAAGCCGACGGCTCCCTGTACATCTGGCAGAGCAACGGCGCCCTGACCTACACCCTCCGGAGCGCTCCGGGGTTCGACGTCTACGGTCACAACACCGACAAGACCTACATCCCGCAGGGTCCGTCCGGCCCCATCACCTTCTCCGACTTCATGATCGACCCCTACGGGGCGAACAGCCCGGTGGGTGCGGTCATCGACAACGGGAAGGGCCTGGTGGTCAACGGCCACACCTACACGACCGGCGACGCCTTCCGCTGGGACGGCAGCGCGACGACCGTGAGCGGCGTGGCCCATTACTGGCCGGTGCTCAAGGCCTCCTGCTACTAGCCCTCGCGGGCCGGTAACAGTAGGCGACAGACAGCGACAGACGACGACGGCCCCCGCAACTTCGGTTGCGGGGGCCGGTTCCTTTTTTCGGCCAGAAGAGTCAAGTTTTTTTCTTATTGTATAGCCCTATTCACTTGTCATTCTTTCATCACAATACGCATGTATCGCATCGCGGAGCCAGACGGCAAGGCCGGGGCGGGCGGCGTCGTAGTAGGCGGTAAAGCGAGGATCTTCGGCGTACATTTGGCCGAGGTTGCGATACATTGGCAATGGACAGGTGTAGAAGAATTCAATTCCCGCGTGATGTTCGGCGATGAGCTTTTGAACCTCCGGATCGTTCACTGGTTTATCCATAGCTTCCGCTAAACGCTTCAGGAATACTTTTCCGTCTGCTTTCATCTTTTCCATCTCGACTTTGGTCATCTTCCCCACGCGTTTCATTGATTGTTTGTACGCATCAGAACTCCCCCATCGTTCCTTCACCTCGTCTTGATACTGCTTCACGTCGTCGTCCTGAAACACGTCGTACATTTCTTCCGGCTGTTGTGCAGCGTTGGTGTCCATAAGATGGATTGATTATTGTCTTCTTCACAGCGTACAACAAAAGACGGAGCATCGCTGCCCCGTCTTTTGAATCGGACACTACTACATGTAGGCGATCACGGTCCAAAGACTGTCGATCGTTTTCACTGCATTGTATGCGCGTGACTTGCTGTAGTCGGCAGAGGAGTAAATCTTGCTGCCAACCTTGTAGTCGTTGCGCTCCGATGCTGGAATAGTCACCACGTAGCTGTTCCAACGTGTACCGTAGATGGCCTTTGCTGCCGCTTCGTTCATGATTGGACGAAGGGTCTGGTTTACATCTACTGCATACACCGTGGTGGACGACGAGAACTTCACGAGGAATGTTCCCGGGCGATACGTCACATTTTCACCCGTTGGCATTCCTGCCATGGTTCCCTTCGAGATCGTCACAACGTTGCTAAACGATCCGTACCACGACTTGTACACGCCTTCTGTTGGGAAAAGGTGCTTCTTGCCATCCAAACCGTAGTAATACACGGCATGACATGTATCAGATGCTGGAGCGTATGATCCGCACTGGGTCTTTACTGCTGTTCCACGAGCAACGGAAATTGCTGGAGCGGTTGGAACAGAAGTCGTGCTCCCGGAAACTTTCACGTTCTGTACTGCGCCGTTCGCGTAGTTGCCATCGCGATCAAGACAACGAGCATAAATCGTGTGTGTTCCAGTTGTGGCAAAGCTGTACGAATATCCGAGAATTGGTGTGCTTGCTGTTGAAGCTCCAACTGCCGCCATCTGACCGATGCTCTTGCCGTCAACATACATCCAGCAATACGTAGCAATCGATTCGCCGGTTGGCTTCACCGAAAACACCGTCGGCACATTCACCTTCGCGACAGAAGGCGTTGGCGCAGGAACCGTTGGACCCTGGGTGTCGATTTCGAAGGTAACGCTTGTTGAAACACTGACGCCGTCATTTGCATCATGCGAACGAACAAAGAATGTGTGCCAACCGTTCGGCAATGCCCACAATGTGTATGTCGAAACATTCCCGATTCCCTGCCATTGTCCGTCATCGAGAAGGAATTCGTACCACGTTGCTCCGTTTGATGGCGTCCACGTGAACGTTGGTGTGGTGTCGTTGGTGTACTGCCCGCCAACGATCGTGAGGCTCGCTGGAGTTGCTGGCGCTGCAAATGCCGGAAGAGTAACGCCAAGCACTGAAGCGACAATCACGAATCCTGCAAACACACGAGACACAAATTGGTAGCGCATAGGTATAAAATTATCCCTCCGGAACTCCCTCCATTACGCGCTTTTTATGCGTTTCTGTCAATAATTCCAAGGCTACGGTATCCTGTGCCAGCTATGCTTCCACTTTCCATTCACCACGTCACAAAACGCTTCCTTACACCAAAAAATGAACCCTTTCTTGCCGTCGATGACGTAAGTCTCGCCATTGCGCCCGGAAGCATCCATGGACTCCT
>CAIKHN010000026.1 GCA_903827265.1 Candidatus Uhrbacteria bacterium | reverse complement strand
CCGAACGAACCATGTCATTGCGGAAGTGGAAAGAAGTTCAAGAAGTGTCATGGGAAATAAATTCCGTATGAAGAACATATTCCAAGTACTGTTTTGTGTGGGGTATTTTCTTCTTGGTTTGTGGTCTTCCTACGAACTTGGCAGTGGAGCGAACGGAACGCAGCAGCAATTGTATTTCAACACTGTACTTCCAATGTTGGCGATTTGGTTGGGAATAATTTCTCTATCAATTATTGCGGTCATTACCGTATTGAAGCGTAAATCGAATTGGTATGTAGCCATTGCTCTGGCGCCCTGTGCCTTAATTGCGGGCATAATCTCTGGAGTCATTTTGAGTCTCATTGTCATTACGCCAGCAGAATACGATGATCATGGCTGGGCTTGGGCAGTAGAAAAATACGGAGCGTGGCGAGTGTTGAAATAATATGTCGAATTGCAAACTCATCGTCACTGTTCCTGTCACGCATGCTGATGTTGTTCGTGATGCAATCGAAGAGACGAGATTCGTTCGGGTGGGGAATATCTAGTCTATGCGCATTGGAGTTATCGGGAGCATGCAGTTGACGGAGAAGATGATTGCGTTGCGCGATGCGCTGATTGGTTTGGGGCATGACGCGTATCTTACAAGTCTCGCCGAGCCATTTATCGGGAAGACTGATGAGGAGAAGGAAGCGATCAAGCTTAACCAAAAGGCGAATAAAGATGCAATCCGTGAATTTTGGAAGTTAATGCAAGGTGGAGACGCGGTGCTTGTTGCGAACTATGAAAAGAACGGCGTGCCGAATTACGTTGGCGCAAACACGTTTCTCGAAATCGGTTTTGCCCACGTTCTCGGCCAGAAGATTTTCTGTTTGAATCCACTTCCCGAGAATTCGTATCTTCGAACTGAGCTTGATGCGATGAAACTTGTTGTGATTGATGAGGATTTAAAACGAATTATATGAAGCGCGTCGTCGTAGGTATTCTTTCACGACAGCGTGGTGACGAGCCGGAGTATTTTTTGGTGAGCTCAACAAAAGACTTTGGAGAATTTTCTGGCGCGTATTATCCGCCGGGCGGACACATCGAGGAAGGCGAGGATGAACCATCGGCGTTGATTCGAGAAATCCACGAAGAACTCGGGGTTGATATTGCACCGATTCGTTGTATCGCGGAAACCCTCGGCGATGTGAAGGATCAGATAACGTATTGGTGGGAGTGTGAGCTCCTCAACAATGATTTTGTCATCGATATTCAAGAGCTTGCAGACACCGGATGGTTTACACGAAAAGAGATGGAAAATCTCCCATTGTGGCCTGCGACGCGGAAGTTTTTCAATGAGCATATCTTTAAAGAATAATCATGCTACGCTAATCCATATGAACAAACTTTCTCCACAGTGGAAGGGATTCGTGTACGGGGTGCTGACGATGGCGGTTGCGGTGGTGATTACCGTGGTGTCGATGCGTTTTGCGGGAGTAAGCGATGACATGGTGCTGCCTGTGGGCACGGAGGTTTCTGGTGTTTCAGAATGGCAGACGGTAACAATTGGAAGCATCGTGAGCTTTGAGATCCCAAAAGCATGTCAGCTTGATGCTGGTGCAGGGAATGCGTATCTCATTTGTCCAACTGCGGAGAACGATCAGCCAACGCCAGAAATGAATTTCTCGTCCGACGGCATCACTGTGAACGTTCATCGTTGGGAAAAGATCGAATCTCCATACTGGGATCACATCGTTGCGAGCATGAAGGTGATTCAACCACTGACGCACGACATTACGATCAACGTTGAAAAATAAATCTCGAGATTTGTGTCTCATTTGGTCATTTCCGCGTAGGCGGGGATGAATGAAAACTCCTGTTATATGATCACTCCCGGAATCTACTTGCACTTCAAGGGCGGGAAATATGAAGTGATCGGTGTCGCGAAGCATTCGGAATCGCTCGAGGAGTACGTCGTCTATAGGCATCTCGATGGTGAACCGAGTTTATGGATTCGTCCGTTAGCGATGTTCGAGGAACAGGTAGAGGTGAACGGTGAATCGATCCCGCGATTTATGCTCATAAATGGTGGGTGATGATTGTATTGTTCGTGGTACGATATCGGCACCGAAATTAAGAATCAGAATTTATTAGAACTTTCTCATTTGTGGCGAGTTTGGGTGCGCAGCGAGAAAAGTTTTTGAGACGTACTTCTTGGTACGTTGAAAAAGTTTTCGATGGTGCAAGCCCAAAATCGACCAAATGAGGAAGTTCTACCGTCTATGCCAAAACTTCAAGATGTTCACAGCCGTTTAATGAAAAAGAAGAAGGAAAAGCGAGAAATGGTGCGATCATTCCAGGATGAATTGCGAAACAATGCGCATTACATGGAGCTTTTAGAGAAGATTGAAACGTTGAAGGCGGAAAAGAAGAGTATTGAGAATGAGGCTCGCGGACGGGATGCGGACACGGGGAAGATCGAGGAGCTGAAGGTGGATATTCAGTCTGATACGATTTTGTTGGCTGATATCGCGCTGAACATGTATGTGCAGCAGGAGCCGGTGGAGATTGTTGATGACATGAACGTCAAATGGGCGCCGGTGTTTAAAGTGAGCTTTAAAAAGGATTAGCATATGACGCTGGCAAAGCGCATCAGCATTGTTCGGACGCTGACAATTATTCAAATGGTTATTCCATTGTTCTTTTTGGCCGTCGGCTTGGCATTCTTTGGATTCCTCGCTTTTGGCAGCATGCAGGAATTACCGCCACTCTTCGTGATGGCAATCGCGGGATTGCTTTTCCTTGTCGCTCTTGCGGTGACGGTTGGTCTACCGTGGATCGTGCTTCGTGCAATTACGGTTCGAAAAGAGCATTGGGCGACGGCGGCATTTGTGTCGCTCGTGGTGCAGATTGTTGCGGGAGGAGGTTTTTTCTCGATTCTCCCAATTATTTCCCTTGTTCTTTTGCTGGATAAGGAGGCGACGGCGTACATTGGGATGAAATAATCGCGAGATGTTACAATGGTGGATATGCAAGGTTCACAAGGAGGGTATGCAGGAGGGATGCTGCGGGAACTCGGCAGCGATATTTTGCGCTTCCCCGCATGGTGGTACGGTGCCGGATTATTGCGCGCCGCAACATACGCCATGTCCTTTATTACAGGATACGCGCGCCGTCTTGGCGTTGGCGTTTGGATACAGAATCTGTTCGTCCCGATGTTTGGCAGGTACGACTGGCAGAGCAGAATTATTAGCGTGTTCATGCGACTCGTGAATATTCTTGGCCGAGGATTTGTGACAGCGATTGTTGCGGTGGTGGTTCTTGGAGTCTTTGTTGCATACGTATCACTTCCTGTGGTGTCGATGGTGCTCGCGGTGTATCACGCGACGTCAATTTTCGCGCTATGAATTTGGATCTTTCTTTGCTGCAGGAAAACGAATCGCAGACCTCGAGTATTCCTGGCGTGATTATTGATGGAACATTTTGGTATTGGGACGGCGCTATCGATAATGACGCAATTACAAACCGAAAACGCGCGCACCGTATCGCGAAAATGTTTCAATGGTTTGGCGTTGGAGCCGCGGGAGTGTCGGCGATAATTTTTGTGCTGGAAGTTGTTACGACGTACGCGACGGAAATCCTTACGGTCGATTTCTGGACAGAGCCGCACGCGGCGTTGTTTGCGTTTTGGTTCGGTGTACTTTCCGCGTGTTTTGCGTGGTACAAGGCGCAGTCAATCGCAGGAGAGCGAACGATGATTCCGCGTGCAATGAACGGCGTTCCAGAACAGACATCTGTCCCGTCATTAAGCGCCGCAAGTCAGAAGCGAGGTATTTTCTCAACGCTATCGCTTGATGCTGTTGAGGTATGCGAAACAGCATTTCTGCTTGCGAAAACAACCGGCCATGCCGACGTTTCTGCGCTACACTTGTTTGCGGCGTCAACGGCAGATCGTGATGTTCGTGTGCTGTTTGCTCGATTAGGAATGAGTGTTTCTGCCGTCGTTGATCCAGTTCGACGAAAAATGGCAACAGTGACAAAAGGCGATGCTGTCTTTGGACTTTCGGCGATCCGGGTTCTGTGTAATGCATTTTTCCAGGCGGCCTCGAACAGCGCTGAAGAAGTTTCTGGTCTTGATTGCTTTGCTGCGGCGTATGCTGCGGATCCTTTTTTGCAAGAAGTGATGTTTGCATCGGGTGCTGATCAGGATGCTGTAGTGAACGCGCTTGCATGGTTGCGTATTCAGGACACATTGCATCGTCGGTACCTTTCGTTCCGTAAAACTGCTGGGTTTAAGCCGACGGGAAACATGAATCGTGCATATACTGCTGTCGCAACGCCATTTCTTGATAGCGTAACTGACGACATGACGCGGAGCGCGGTGTATGGCGGTGTAGAATTTTGCGTTGATCGTGACGCAGAAATGAAGGCGTTGCTCCGCTCAATCGAAGGCGGTAATCAAAGTGTGGTTCTTGTTGGAAATCCAGGTGTCGGAAAGGGCGCGATTATTGAAGGCCTTGCGCAGTTAATGGTTGAGGAACGCGTCCCAAATATCCTGAAGGACAAGCGACTCTTAAGAATGAATGTTTCGCATATTGTGAGCGCCGAAGGCGGAAATGGCGCGGAAGAACGGTTCTTGTACGCGTTGTCTGAAGTTGCAGCATCAGGAAACATTATTCTCGTTATTGAAAATATTCACGAGCTCGTTGGTGTTGGAGGATCTATCGACCTTTCGTCGATTCTCGCAGGAGAACTTGAGAAAAATTACACGTTCGTGATTGCGACGTCGACACCGAGTGGCTACACGGAAAAGCTCGAGCGATCAAGCCTTGGGCCAAAACTGCAGCACATTGCGATCGACGAACCGGATCGAAATCTTGCGATTCGTATTCTTGAATCTCACATTGGCGGAATTGAGAATCAGAACAACGTAGTGTTTACGTATCACGCCGTTGCTGCGTGTGTCGATCTCGCAGCGCGGTATTTACACGATATCGTTCTTCCAACGTCGGCGCTTTCGGTCGCGCGTGAAGCTGCGCTCGATGTAGGGAAGCGACCACGAACGCAGGGATTAGTTTGGGTGACGCGTGAAGATATCGCTGCTCGCATTTCAGAACAGTCAAAGGTTCCTGTTACGTCAATTTCACAAGATGAAGGTCAGAAGCTGCTTCAACTCGAATCGCGATTACACGAACGCGTTATTGGCCAAGAGGCAGCGATCGCGTCCGTATCATCGGCACTTCGTCGTGCGAGAACTGAACTCCGATCTGGCAGTCGGCCGATCGCGAACTTCCTTTTCCTTGGTCCAACGGGTGTTGGAAAAACCGAGCTCGCAAAAACCACATCTGAAGTATATTTCGGTAGCGAGAATGCCATGGTTCGGTTTGATATGTCTGAGTATCAAAATCAAGAATCGGTGACACGCTTGATTGGTGGAAATGGCCAGGCAGGATTACTTACAGAAGCGATCCGCAAAACGCCGTTTACATTGCTTCTTCTCGACGAACTTGAGAAGGCGCACCCAGATATTTTGAACTTGTTTTTGTCGGTTATGGACGACGGTCGTTTAACCGACGGTCTTGGTCGCACGATTGACTTCACGAACGTCATCCTTATTGCCACATCGAACGCGGGAACGCAGTTTATTCAAGACGAAGTACAAAAGGGAACCGATCTTGCCGGGATCAAGTCGGAACTCATGGAGAACCAACTTCGCCAAGTGTATCGTCCGGAATTCTTGAATCGTTTCGACGACGTGATTGTGTTTTCGCCACTCACGCAAGATGACGTCGCCGCAATTACGTATCTCATGGTTGCGAAAATTGAGGAACGACTGAAGGCAAAAGGTCTCACATTCCAGATCGACGACGACGCGATTCATGAACTTGCTGAACAAGGGTATGATCCGAAATTCGGTGCACGTCCACTCCGTCGCGTGCTGCAAGACAAGGTGGAAAATCTTATTGCCGATCGCATTCTCCAGGGCGATGTCGGCCGGCGAGACACGGTGGTGTATCACAAAGGAGGAACGATCACTGTTGAAAAAGCCGCGGCATTGTAAACGATGAACGCCGCCCGCCAGATTGCTCTGGATAGGCGGCGTTTGCGTTTGCGGGTATCAGCGAACGTGGTCTTCGATGAGCTCCTTACAGTAGGCAATACTCATGGTGGGAAGACTGTCTGGACGGAAGAACCGGTATTCTGCTGCGCCGTTTGGGAGCGGAATGTCCGGAATGGTGCCGTCGTCGTCGGTCCACTGCACGAGGAAGAACTCGTGGACGGTTTGGGCACTGAAATCCGAGAGGATGATTGGGCATTTCTCGATATGCCGAAATCGTTCTGCGGGAAGGCTGATGCCGGTGTCGGCGAGGAGCGTGTGTACGGCGGTATCGAGCGGGTTCGATTCGACGGCGTACGTGTTCATAGGCGTCGACCACACGTTCGGCTCTTTTGCGAAGTCGCTGTTCAGTCGGAAGAGCAGAACGCCGTTTGTCGAGCAGAAGATGACTGACGTGTACCGGTATGCTGCCCGAGGCAACATGCATTGCTCGAGGGTCGGAAGGTCGCTGTCAATTGCGCGTCGTCGATGACCAGACAGCGGGTATTCGTCCGGCCAGACGTAGGACGGATCCAGCGAGTGACGGCTGTACTGCTGACTTCCCAGGCCTCGGTTCGTGGCGCGGCGTCGTGCGGAGGCAGAGAGTCGTAGACGATCATCCATGGCGTGCCCGAGGGTTGAAGGTTGCCGAAAAATCCTAGCACAAACGATGAACGCCGCCCACCGGGTCGTACCGGGGGCGGCGTCGTGCGTGATTCGTGTGCCTTTCAGGGCCGATCGTGAGCTAGGGGAACGATGGTCCGCGCGATGCGGAGTGCCTCTCGGTGTCCCCCAATCGCCAAGCTGTTCGGATCGTACGTCCGGAACGCCACGCGCTGACACTTCGGGAACTCGTTGGGCCGAACGAGCCGATCCATGTCCGCGGGGGAGCTGATGTGAACCAGGAATCCCATCACGGTGATGCCGAGATCTTGCTCGAACCATTCTCCGAGGTACTCGGGCTTTGTGCCGGTGGCGGGAATGGCTACGTTGTTGAGCGTTCCACGGACGATCGTTTCCTCGCTCGTTTCGCCGAAGACGTCGCGGTCACCAGGGAAACCCCAGCCTCCGACGGCGGGTTCGATGGCGCGCTGCACGATGTACATGTAGCGGAACTCGGCGAGCAGGATCACGAACGAATGCCGCGGGGACTGGATCCACCGCACATGGCGGGGATCAGTGCAGCAGACGAACGCGTTCCAGTCGTCGTTCTCGTGGTAGTCGCGGATCGGGGCCGCACATTGGTCGCAGAAGCGAGGGATGAGGTGCTTGGGGACGGCAGCGCGGCGTTCGAGGTCGGTGAGATGAGGGGCGGGTTGATCCACGGGGTTCTCCTTGGGGCTTAGAGATGCTAGACTATTCAGTGACTTTTTGCAATATATGGCGCTAATCCTTTACGAAGACAATCACGTGATTGCCGTGCAAAAACCGCACGGAATGTTGGTACAAGCCGACGATACGGGCGACTCCACTCTTATTAACGAGGTTCGGTATTTTTTGAAGCAGCGCGAAAATAAGCCCGGGAACGTGTTCCTTGGCCTTATTCATCGTCTCGACCGGCCGGTTGGGGGAGTGGTGGTGTTTGGAAAAACGAGCAAAGGATCGGCGCGGTTGAGTGATCAGTTTCGAACACATTCGGTGGAAAAGGTGTATTGGGCGGTCGTGGAGTTCGCCGATCGTGCGGTTGTGGATTCGGGAATTGTGAAGCAGTGGCTCGTCAAAGATGAAACGAACAACACCACGAAGGCGTTTGATCACGAGGTTTCAGGATCGCAGTACGCGGAGACAGCATGGTCGGTGATAAAGAAGTTTGACGATGGTCGCGTGCTTGTCGAGGTAAAGCCAAAAACCGGTCGCTCGCATCAGATTCGTGTTGCAATGCAATCGATTGGTTCGCCAATTGTTGGAGACATGAAGTACGGCGCACGAGCAGCAATTCAGCTCCCGAACGGATCAACGGCGCTTGCGCTCATGGCGCGATCTCTCAGTTTTGACCAGCCGGTAACGAAAGAGCGAATCACGGTGATCGCCGAACCCGAGCTCGAAGTGTTTGTGAAATAATGGTAACGGGGTCAGGTCTTTACCTTTTACTTTTATGGCAAAACGCGTGCTCCTTGGAATGTCTGGCGGTGTCGACAGTAGTGTGTCGGCGGTGTTGTTGTTGCAACAAGGATACGAAGTTATTGGGGGATTCATGAAAAATTGGAGTACCAATGACGATGGCGAAGAATGTGAATGGCGACGAGAACGACGTGATGCGATGCGTGTTGCTGGACAACTCGGTTTGAAATTTTACACGTTCGACTTTGAGGCGGAGTACCGCGCGAAGGTGTACGAATACATGATTGACGAATACAAGGCAGGACGTACGCCGAATCCTGATGTGTTGTGCAATAAGTACATGAAGTTCGACCTGTTTTTAAAAGAAGCCGATAAGCTCGGCTGTGATTTTGTAGCAACCGGGCATTACGCGCGGCGAACCGACTCCCACCCCCTCCAACTCCCCCTCGGGCAGGGGGAGGGGCAGACCGTCGCACATCTCCTCGTTGGTCTCGATGAGAATAAAGATCAGACATATTTTTTGTGTCAGCTGAATCAGGAACAGCTGCGGCGATCGCTTTTTCCCATCGGCGACTTACAGAAGTCTCGCGTTCGCGAGATTGCTCGCGAGCACAAGCTTCCAGTTGCCGAGAAAAAAGATAGCCAAGGAATTTGTTTCGTCGGCCAAGTCGACATGCAACAATTTCTTGAAGCACGCATTGCACCGCACGATGGCAATATTGTGACCACTGACGGGAAGATTCTCGGCAAACATCGTGGCTTTGAGTTTTACACTATCGGTCAACGCGGAGGCCTTGGCATTGGTGGTGGTACGCCGCTATATGTTGTCGATCGCCGACCAGAAACGAACGAAGTTGTTGTTGCAGTTGGCGCTGACGATCCGGCGCTTTTCAAGACTCGACTTTCTGCGGTGCATCTTTCTGAAACAATTCCGAATTCGCTCGTGAAGCATCTCGGAAAAATAATCACCGCGCGCATTCGTTACCGCCAACCGCTCGCAGAGTGTGTTATTGAATCGCTGTTGCCGTATCCCGACCAGCCACCGGTTACCGATCGTATTGCGCATGTTCGATTCACTACGCCGCAACGCGCTGTTGCACCAGGTCAATTTATTGCATTTTACGATGGGGAAGAACTTATTGGGAGCGGAGTAATTGCTGAATAATATGAATATCTTCATTCTTTTCCTTCTCGGACTTTCAACGTTGCTCAACGTCCTTGTTCCAATTTCTGGAAGCGCGACCGTCACGCCACTTATTGCTGCAATAACCGACGTTCATTCGGCGATTGGCTTTGTTGGGTTTTATTTTTTTCTGAGCGCGGTGTTGCGGTTTATCTTTTTCTACACGGACATTCAGTGGCCATTGGTCAAAAAACTCCTTCCAATATCTGCGGTCGGAAGTGCAGTTGGTGCGCTGTCGCTTCTTGCAATCCCTGACATGGTGTTGCTTGGTATCCTTGCGGTACTGACGTTGTATTTCCTGATGAAAAAGATATTCCGACCACAGGCGCAACGAAAAGAAAATATTTTTTCACGATGGGGTGCGGTGGTTGTTGGGTTGTTGTCAGGATTTCTTCAGGGAACCGGGCTTGCTGGAAGCGATTTACGGAACAACTATTTGTACGCAAATAATTTGTCGATTATTCAAGTGCATGGAACGACGGCAATTGTTGGCGGTTTAAACTTCTTTCTTGCGACAGTTATTCGTCTGTATCTTGGAAAAATTTCGTTTCCCGACATCGGATTACTTCTTACCATTGTTCCTTTCATGATTGTTGGAACGATTCTTGGAAGAAAAGTTGCATTGAAATTGAGTAAAAAACACGAACAATGGATTGTGGTGTTGGTGATGGGGGTCGGACTTCTTCTCGTGCTTCAAAAAATGTTCTCGGTTTAACAACGAGCCAGCTCCTTTTGGAGGCCGGCTCGTTTCGTTGCGTTTCATCGTGAGAGGATCGGCGCTACGCGACGCCATCGTTCTCGGCGATGTCAGTGAGGTACTTCCGTGCAAGTGCGAGCATTCTTTCGTCACATGCCACGAACTGTCTGTAGTCGGTGCGGCCTGTTTCTTCTGATCGTGGCATGTGTTCCCACGCGACGAGCCAGTCGAACATCGCGAACCGAAGGTCCATCTCGGGTTGATTCCTGGGGTGTACCGTTCGGCTCAGACGATGACGAACAAGATCATTATCAAGCGGCGTTCCGAGACGCGGAAGTTTGAGAACATCGAGGAGCGTATTGAGCCCATCGATTTTCTTTTTCCCGCACCCTTCGGTTCGCGCGTGGAGTTGCGAAGGAGCGAGCTCGATGAATTGCCATGCGAAGATGGGCGTTTGTCGCTCGAGCCATGTGCTCAGACGAGTGTCGAACCTCTCGCCATCAGCAGCGAGGTCGATCGCTCGTGCGATGGGGAACAGCGGAACCGTGAGACGGGCGGTGATGCCGAGACGATCGGAATCGCGGAGGGTGATGGGCTGTGGTTTCATTGATGGTCTCCGTATCGTGAGGGATGGCGGAACGTAGTGTATGGAGGTTTCCGAATATGGTAAAGTTTTTTCGTGAGGTGATCATGATTGTTCAGCCGTGCATGAAGGAGAATAATCCTCCGTTTTTGACGACGATGTCGTTGGCGGCAGACGGGCATGCGATTCTTGTGAAATGGACTTTGCGTGCGTGGGCGCTGATTGACGCCGTCACTCGCGGAGATCTTGAGTTCAGGGAGGGTGAGCTCGATCGTCGTGATGATCACGTGGTACTGCGCATTCCCGTGGCGCACATCCGTTCGCCGGAATGGAAGCAGACGGCGTTCGCGCTCGCGAAGTTGCGTGTCGCGGTTGACGCGTTTCGCGGCGTGGACCTCTCGGAGTTGCAGGAAGGCGTGAGTGGCCAGTTGCTCTGGATTGATGCGCTTATTCTCCGGTTCGGGGTAGCCGACATTTCGGTTGCTGCGTCGGGTGAATTTGCGTCATTCATTCGCGGCGCTTCGCCGGACGTCTTCCGTGATGTCGCGTCCATCATGAGGCGTGCCGAACAGACCATACGCGGAGACGCCGTTGGGTTCGGTACTCGATCGGTGGCGGAGTATGCTGGAGCGCTTCACATGTCGGTTGGCTCGGATTGCGCGTGTTTCGGGGTTTCCGCCGCTGATCGCGGGTACGGTGAAACGACGGGATGGGAGGCGCACGGCCACAACCTGCAGTCGGTCGATCGTGTGCTTCTGGTACTCGTTGCGCTGGCAGCGTTAGAAGACGCATGCCGTGCAGCACAGACGAATTAAACGAAGAACGACCCGGCTCCCCACGTGAGGGAGTCGGGTCGTCGCGCGT
>CAIKHN010000025.1 GCA_903827265.1 Candidatus Uhrbacteria bacterium | reverse complement strand
CGAAGCACGCCGTAGAACGTGAGCGACAATGAGTCAGCGATCATGATCGGAATCGCAAGCCAGATAAGAACAATGTTCGAGGAGTCGAATCCGAGGAATGTTGGGAACGCGGCGGCAATAGCGATCGCGAGCAAAATAGCGAACCATTTTACGCCAAGCGTTTTCTGCAAAATCGATTTCGCTTCAGATCGATTTGCCGCAACATCGCGAATAAGAACTGAAGTGACTCCGAGGTCGGCAAAAACAGCGACCGAAGTAATAACCGCAAGTGTCAAAAAATACACGCCAGTGTCCTCAACTCCGAGGAACCTCGCCAATATTGCAAAATAAACGAATGCAACGATCTTCTGCAGAATACTCGCCCCCGTCAGAAATGCCGTGTTTTTTGCTAGCGTAGACATGAGCGAATAATACCCTGATTTTGAGGGTTTTAAAAGTGATGAACCCGATGAGGTCAGGTCTCTGCGCCCCTATCGAACGCGCTCTTTCAGTGCCGGGTGCTCTGGCATAAGTTCAGAAACGATGATCGGCGCTTGGCGATACCATTCCTTTACGGCATCGACATGTGACATTCCGCCGTCTTGAAGCGATCGGAGCAAGGCGAATTTTCGTTCAAAGAGTTCGTGATGTTTCGCGAGACGGTCGGAATTCTCGAGCGCCCAGAGCGAACCCCGAATCTCAACGTTTTCTTTTTGTTCAATGATCGCAGGATCAAGATATCGATTTGCCGAAACATCAAAATCGATCGGTTCGACAGTGACTGGGATTGAGCCGCCGAAGACGGCAGAAGAAACACTTCGAATTCGCTGATCCCGCGTTGCCTCGCAGAAAATCGTGATCGACTCCGCGCCGCCAGCCTCATCGCTGATTCGTTTCGCAAATACAAGATTCTCGAGCGTTGAGAGTGAACGATCTTCCGGCGCTATCAACCACTCCTTACATCGACCACCCATTTCCGGACGGTCGATGAGTTTTTGAATATAGTCACCTATCATGGCCGCCTCGGTGCCTTCGTACGGCGGCGTGCAGTTCGTCGGCCCACCGCAAGGAATAATCAACGCCTTCTCGCCTTTTGCAGCGCTATAGATGCGATTAAACGCAACATGAAGATACGTTGGGTAGTTTTGATCCCGTTCAATGGATTCCGGAATGCCGTAGCCAGGGATAATGAAGATTTTCATACTTTTTTTGATTTCACGAATGCGACGATCGCCCAAACGGTGATTGCAAGCTCAACGAGGAACGACCAATGCGTAATAAAACTGAACATCCAAAAGGCGTGAGTCGCGGGAACGGTTACAAAAAAGAAACTATGTGAACTCAAAGGATACAGCCAAGAGATTCCCCCGGCGAATGTGTCGAGAACGAGGTGGAGGAGAACATTCAAGAAAAAGATCTGCGCGATCGTAGAAACTCCGCGGCTTTTGAAATGCAGATTTCCGATTGTAACGAATGCCCAGAGCGTAAGCCAGAAGATTGGAAGATGCGTCCAGTATTCGTGATGAAGCGTTTGACGGTGGTCAACAAAGTAAAAATACAATAGATCAATATCTGGCAGCACGCTCGCCACCAATCCAATCCAGAGATACTTCGTCTCATGTATTCGACGTTGAATCTCCTTCGTCAAAAGATATCCGGCCGGCAAATGCGCAAGAAACATATTGAACCGATTGTACACGAACCTTCAAGAAACCGACCATTCGATATACCCTAACTACAAGTGTCGCAAAACGTATGATCCAGAATCGGAAAAGTAAAGGTAAAGACCTGACCCCATTACGGAAAACAAAACTCCGACCCTTTGCAGAGTCGGAGAAATGTTTTGTGATTAACGCTTGCGCCACTGTGGTGAACGGCGGGCACCGCGCTTTCCGAACTTCTTGCGCTCCTTCTTGCGAGGATCGCGGGTCATGAGACCTGCTGCCTTGAGGGCGGTCTTCAATTCCGTTTCTGAGAGAACAAGTGCGCGTGCAATTCCGAGACGTGCGGCATCGGCCTGACCAACAGGTCCGCCACCAGAAGTCTTGATCGTCACGTCGAACTTTTCCGTTGCACCAACTTCGACCAATGGACGCTTTACCATGCGCTGAAGTTCTGCCGTTGGGAAGAACACGTCGAATGGCTTTTCGTTCACCGTCATTTTGCCAGAACCGGATGGGTAAAGGCGCACCTGAGCGGTTGCAGTCTTGCGACGGCCAAGAGCTTGAATGTATTTGGTTGCCATAATTACTTGGAAATGGTGAGGCGAAGCATGCGTGCCGTGCGGTGCTTGTTTTTTGGAAGCATGCGGCTTACTGCTGCTTTCAAAACCTCACGAGGGTCTTTCTCCCACATTTGGCGCATTGTTTTCGTCTTCAATCCTCCTGGATATCCAGAGTGATGATGATATTCCTTTTCTTCGTACTTCTTTCCAGTGACGAGGATCTTTTCACAGTTTGTGACGATCACTTCATCTCCAGCATCGACGTTCGACTGGAAGTTTGCGTTCGTCTTGCCCATGAGGTGCATGGCAATATCGGTCGCAAGACGTCCGAGGATTTTTCCGGAAGCATCTACCGAGTAGGTTTTGCGAGTAATGGTTGCCATATTAGACGAATTCAATAACAGCGACTTCTGCAGCATCGCCCTGACGGATTCCCATCTTTGTGAGACGGGTGTATCCACCGTTGCGATCCTTGAAGCGTGGTCCGAGAACCTCGATGAGCTTCTTCACTGGTTGTTCAGTGCTGAAGTACGCCAAGAGTTGACGACGCGATGCGAGAGTGTTGGTTTTTGCAACCGTGATCATCTTTTCGACGACTGGTCGGAAAACCTTTGCTTTGCCGGCAGTAACTTCAATTCGCTCATACGTCACCATAGCGGTAACGAGATCGCGAATAAGCGCCTTGCGGGCCGAGGACTTTCGTCCAAGTGTTTTTGTAGTATTTCGGTGGCGCATACAATTATTCTTGTGGTGCGTCCTCCGCCGCACGAGCAATTTGTTCAGTAAGACTTGCGTGATTCAGTTGACCCTGGATCCACGTGAAGTGGTTCAAGAGAATCTTTGTTGACTGCTCGACGGCCTCCTGAGGAGTAACCGTTCCGTCAGTCGTGATGTTCATGATGAGCTTGTCGTAGTTGGTGATTTCTCCGACGCGAGTGTTCTCGACACGGAAACCAACGTTACGCACTGGGCTGAACATGGCATCGACGGCGATGACACCGATTTCCGTTGGAGCACTGTCGCGTTCCTCAGTTGGAACGTAGCCGCGACCGCGGGAAACGGTAATTTCCATGTCGAATGGAGTTTTTGCGTCAGTGATCGTTGCAAGTTCCAATTCTGGGTTTGCAATTTCGACATCAGCGTTCTTCTCGATTGCTGCTGCAGTAACAACGCCGACTGCGTTTGCAACAAGCTTCAAGACGACCGGTTCCTCACTGTGGACCTTCATGCGCAACTTTTTCATGTTGAGCATAATGTCGAGCACGTCCTCTTTCACACCAGGAACCGTTGAAAACTCGTGCTGAACACCTTTGATTTTCATTGCCGTTACCGCAGCACCTGGAAGCGACGACAAGAGCACACGACGAAGTGCGTTTCCTACCGTTGTGCCGTATCCATGATGGAGCGGCTCGATGGTAAGAATGGACTCGTTTGCGACTGCGCCTGGCGCGAAGTGCATCTTTGACGGAAGGAAAATGGTCTCCATAGGGAAGGTTATGAGACGAATGCGATTATCGCATTGAGTAAAACTCGATAATGAGCTTTGGATCGTATGCTTCCTTCAGATCATCCCCCATTGGAAGACTCACCACTTTACCAACCTGATCGTCACGATGTAACCAGCCTGCTGTTCGGTGCGTTTTCAAGCGCTCTTCAAGATCGGCAAAAACTTTCTTACCCTTCTTGTTTGTCTTGATCTCGATCACGTCATTGACCTGCACAGTATACGACGGAATGTTCAGCTTCTTGCCGTTCACGTAGAACATGCAGTGGCTAACCATTTGACGAGCCTGTGGACGAGTCTTGGCAAAACCGAGACGGTACACGGTGTTGTCCAAACGCTGCTCGAGCAATCGTCCCAAATTTTCTCCGGTGTTGCCTTCCATTTTGGTGGCCTTCACGAAGTAGTTTCGGAATTGTCGCTCCATGATACCGTACAATCGTTTTGCCTTCTGCTTTTCGCGAAGCTGGGTTCCGAAAACGGAAACCTTTGCTGGACGTCCACCGGCTTTACCGTGGACACCAGGAGCGTACGGACGCTTCTGCATCACCTTGAGCACGCTTGTAGATGCCGACAATGCGACACCTTCACGACGGCTCATCTTTCCCATTGGAATAAGAGTCTTTCCCATAGATTACATGCGACGAGCACGACGTGGACGGCAACCATTGTGTGGTACCGGTGTCGTGTCTTTAATGGAGAGCACGTTGAAACCAACCGTGTTGAGTGCGCGAACTGCAGCGTCACGGCCATTGCCGATACCCGTCACAAACACGTGCACATCCTTGAGTCCGAACGGTTCAACTTTTTCGAACACCTTCTTCACAATGACGCTCGCTGCAAAAGGCGTTGCCTTTTTTGGTCCTTTGAAGCCGCAGTTTCCTGCGCTCGACCATGCGACAATGTTTCCGTTCGCATCAGTGAGCGAAACGATGGTGTTGTTAAAGCTTGCGTGAACGTACGCACGGCCTTGAGGAATTTGGCGAACCGCTTTCTTCTTGGCTGTTTTTGCACCAGCACGTGCCTTTCCTGTTTCCTTTGCCTCGCCTTCAACGGCAGCGGCTGGGGTGATGATTTCTTCTTCAGTCATAGCTTAGGTCTTGGCAAGAGTACGACGACCGCTTCCGGCTGTCTTTCGAACGTTTCCTCGAACTGTTCGAGAATTGGACTTTGTGCGCTGTCCGCGAACGGGAAGTCCACGAGCATGACGCGTTCCACGATACGACGCAATATCCTTCAAACGTTTAATGTTTGAGAGAACGTCACGACGAAGTTCACCTTCGACGCGATATTCTTTCTCGACAATAACGCGGACTGCGTTTTCCTGATCGAGCGTGAGATCCTTTACGCGGATATCGCCGCTCACCTTTGAGCGCTCAATAACATCTGCCGCGCGCTTTTCACCAATGCCGTAAATATACTGCAAGGCAAAAAACAATTTCTTCTGCGTTGGGAGAGTAACACCAGCAATACGTGCCATAGATTTTAGCCTTGACGCTGCTTATGCTTAGGAGTCTTGCAAATGACGAGCACGCGACCTTCGCGGCGGATCACCTGGCAATCGCGGCACATTTTCTTTACGGAAGCGCGAACCTTCATAGGACGATACCTGAGGACTAAGAGTAACGAACTTGACGGAAAGGAACCCTGAAGAAATAGACAAAATCATCAAGAACAAATTCAAGATGATTGTGAATAGGCTCGAGATGCCGTTCGCTAGAAGCGGAACGTGATTCGTGCCTTTGTGAGATCATACGGGCTGATCTCCACTTTGACGTCATCGCCTGGAAGCACTCGGATGCGGTTTTTCCGCAGCTTTCCTGCTAAGTGGCCAATGACTTCGCGGTCATTCTCGAGTTGAACTCGGAAGCTTCCACCAGGAAGGCTCTCGAGAATCTCGCCGCGCATTTCAATAAAGTCTTTTTCCGCCATAACTTGCGATATTATACCACATTCGTCTGAATGACGAGCGCGGTATTACCGCGAAAGTAAAGCACCGGGATTGTAGGCCAATGCCGAAAAAGTGTCAACACTGGTATCCACTCCTTCTTTATGCTATCCTCGCGCTGTTTCGTTTCCTTGCGAAACTAGGGCGGTAACCTTCCGCTGCAAGTCATTCCTCACCCCGAGGGCTTCTCATGTCCCGTAACACCTCGTCAGGAGCTGCACAGCGTGCGGCGAAGGCGTACACGCAAAACTGTGGCACTGCAGGTCGCTTCGGCGAACTGCCCGGCAAGCACCAGCCTCGCCGCGATCCTCCGCCCCGCAGCGGGAAGCCTCCCGCCCTGAAGCTCCCCGGCATTCACGACCGCCCGAACTTCGAGGGCGACACCTCCCCGTAAAGGGCAAGACGAAACGCTAACGGCCGGTCATCCCACGTATGGGTGACCGGCCGTCGTTCGTTCAATTGCTCCTCTTACCCTTCTTCTGGCCGCCACCTCCGCCGTTGCTCGTGCCCTTCATCGCTCCACGGCGCAGGCGGTCCACTTCCTTCTTGGCTTCCTTCTTCGCGTCGCGGATCGCGCGAGCGCGGTCGGCCTCCGCCTTCTTGGCGGGGTCGAACTGGAGGACCTTGGGATCCGCGACGGGTTCCACCTTCTTCGGCGGGGTCCACTTCGGGAACGGGTTCGTCCGGGACACGGGCGACGCCGAGACCGGACCGATGATGCCCATGACGGCCTCCATCAGGTTCTTGGCACCCGCGAACGGGTCCTTCCCGCCCTTCGCCACGATCGCGTCACCAACCGCCTTCGCACACTCCTTGCCGAAGCCGAAGTGCTGGATCCGTCCGTCCATCTCGCGGGTGATGACGGGCATTTCGGCCCAATCATGCCACCCACCACACAGGCAGGCACCGCGGGCATGGCAGTGGACGGCGCACTCCGTGAGGAGCGTGCCTCCATCGCCGTGCATTTTCCCGGGGAACGAGAGCTTCTTGCGGTCGATGACGGCGTTGGCCACCGCGATGCCATTCTTGTAGGGCGACTTGATCGGCGGAGACTCGACGGCCTTCGCGGCAGCGCTCTCCACCGGCGCCACCACCTGCTGCGGGAGCGGGAGGTTGACGATCTCCCCCATCGGCCCGGAGGGCTCGGCGGCGGGATCGGAATCGGCGGCGGGCTCGATGAT
>CAIKHN010000024.1 GCA_903827265.1 Candidatus Uhrbacteria bacterium | reverse complement strand
GACGAGACGGTGGATTTTTGGGCGCGATTTCCGGGGGAGTTTGTTGATAAATTTGTGGCTCAGGTTTCGGGAAAGATTCTGAACGTTGGGAGCGGACCGGGTCGGGACAGCGTTCTCCTTCGAGATCGAGGACTGGATGTCACGTGTCTCGATGCGTCGGAATCGATGATCGCAATGACAGAATCGCAAGGCTTCCGGTCGGTGCTCGGCGATTTCGAGGCGATGCCATTCGCCGACGGGGAATCCGCTGGAGTGTGGGCGTACACGTCGTTGTTGCATGTACCGAAGGCTGAGATCGATACGTCGATGAAAGAGATTCATCGAATACTGAAAGACGGAGGAGTATTCGCGCTCGGCATGATCGAGGGCGAGTTTGATGACTATCGATCGAGTTCTGGAGTCGGCGCGCCGCGATGGTTTAGTTTTTATACAAGGGCCGAGATCGAAGAGATTCTGACTCGAAACAGATTCGAAATTGTCCACTTCGCCGAATACACGCCAGGGACGAAGAATTATCTCAATTTTATTGCGATCAAGCGGTAGAGAGATGTTGCTATTTTCCAAATCTTCTGGTACCCTCCGTTGAGCTTATGGCTTTCCATCTTAAGGATTCTGTCGCAAGTATTTCCGGAATCGGCGCAACGAAAGCAAAGGATTTTGTTCGTATTGGCGTTGTCTCTTTGCGAGACGCGCTTTTTGATTTTCCATTCCGTTACGACGACTTGAGCAACGCAATTTCCATTGTCGACGCAAAACCGGGCGCGAAAGTAACGCTGAAGGGAACGATCACTGCTATTGAGAATCGTCGGAGTCAAAAATCGATGCGCATGATGGTGACAGAGGCTCTCGTTCAGGACAGCACGGGAACCATAAAAGCCATCTGGTTTCATCAAGGTTTTTTAACGAAGGTCATTAAGCCTGGACAAGTGGTTTCGTTGGCAGGAAAGGTTGACGATCGGTACGGGCTGTCGCTGGTAAATCCGGTATACGAAATTCTTGGTAAGGTTGAAACAACGAAACACACCGGTCGCATAGTTCCGATTTACCGATTAACCGGCGCCCTCACGCAAAAGCTTCGTCGCAAAGTTGCTGAAGCTGCGCTTTCGACGGTTCGCGAGGTTGTGGATTGGATGCCAGGGAGAATCCTTCGTGAAGTTGATCTTCTCAAGCTTCCGGAGGCAATTGTCGAAATGCACTTTCCTCGTTCTGAGGAAGATAAGGACGCGGCCCTTCGTCGATTAAAGTTCGACGAGTTCTTCTTGCATCAACTTCTTGCTGCAAAGAGCCGACGAGAAATGAAACAACGCAATGCCCCAAAAGTTCCTTTTTTTGAAGACGTCGTTCGTGCCGCTGTCGCAAAGTTGCCATTCGACTTGACTGGTGCACAGAAAAAAGCGATTTGGGCCATTATTAAAGATATGAATCGGCCGGAGCCGATGAATCGGTTGCTTGAAGGTGATGTCGGAAGCGGGAAGACGGTAGTTGCGGCAATCGTGGCGTTGAACGCGGCGAATGACGGTTGGCAGTCGGCAATTCTTGCGCCAACAGAAATTCTTGCCGAGCAGCATGCGCAAACATTGCAGAAACTTTTTGGTGACAAGATGACTATTGCGCTGTACACACGGACAAAGCGTCGTGTTGGTGGAAAAGAGGTGACAAAGCCACAATTACTCGCTGCGCTTCGTAATGGCCAGGTGCAGCTTGCGGTTGGAACGCATGCGCTCCTCACAGACGACGTGCTTTTCGACCGTCTCGGTTTCATTGTCGTCGATGAACAGCATCGCTTCGGTGTGCGTCAGCGCCAGGCGCTGAAAGATCGCCGCGGAGATCAGGACAGCGTGCCGCATTTGCTGTCGATGACTGCAACGCCAATTCCGCGTTCGCTCGCGCTGGTGTTATACGGCGATCTCGATCGTTCGGTGCTCGATGAATATCCAGCAGGCCGAAAGCCGATTGCAACGAAAGTTGTTGAGCCTGGAAGGGAAGAGGCAGTGTATGAGGCAATGCGCAAGCAGATGGACGCCGGACGTCAGGTGTTTGTTGTTTGTCCGCTTATCGAAGAATCTGACGCGCTTGGCGCGAATTCCGTTCACGACGTTCACAAGGAGTTCTCCAATGGCGCATTTAAGGGATATAGCGTCATGATGTTGCACGGTCGCATGAAAACCAAAGAAAAGGACGACGTGATGCGCGCATTTGCTCAAGGTGAGGCACAGATGCTTATTTCGACGACAGTCGTTGAGGTGGGCGTTGACGTGCCGAATGCGACGGTGATGTACGTTGAAGGTGCTGAACGATTCGGATTAGCGCAGCTTCACCAGCTTCGTGGCCGTGTCGGCCGTGGAGCGCACGAGAGCGCGTGCTATCTGCATCCAACAGGAATCCTTGGCGAAGTGGCGCGCATGCGTTTGCAGGCGGTTGTGGAGAGTCAGGATGGATTTGATTTGGCGGAGAAGGATCTTCAACTTCGTGGCGCCGGAAATATCTTCGGCACCGAACAATCAGGATTCGATCAATTCAAGCTCGGCACCATGAACGACATCGACCTCATGGGCTCTGCAAAAGACTTCTCAAAAGAAATCCTGGATGAAAGCCCAGATCTCGCTGCGTATCCCGAACTTCGTGATCGCTTACAGGAGTACGTCGACGAAGTGCATTTTGAGTAAAATTCGAGCCTCAACAGTCGCAACGATTCGTGATACAGTCGAAGCATCTCCAGGTTCCTGTGATTTATTCCCGCGACACGCACGCTGGGGGAGGCGGCGGAGGTTCGTGTAGCATCAAAATTATGCTTGATGCCAGTGATATCCAGGTGTTACGAGAGATGTTTGCGGAGCAGGAGGTTCGAATAGAGCAAAGTCTTGAGTTGAAGCTTGAGACGAAACTTGAGCAAAAGCTTGAGACGAAACTCAATCAGAAGCTCGATCAGAAATTTTCAGTGTTTCGAGACGAGCTTGTGACAGAAATGACTGCAAAAATCCACGCAATATTGCATGTGGAATTGTACAACGTCCGTAATGACATCATCGATGTTATTAATGGAGTATTGCCGCAGGTCGACGGCCTTGATCGTCGAGTGTCTCGCCTCGAACGCTGGGCACGAATCGCATAACACATTTTTCGTACACAAATACAAAAAGGATCCCATCGGATCCTTTTTGTGTAGAACTATTTCATCTTCGCTCTCAGCTCACTGACGGTCTTAATTGATTTCGGATCAAGGATCGTTCCGAATCCTAATCGTTCCGCTTCTTTTCGACGGCGTTCGCTGAAGGCGACAGACCGTACTTCGCCGCCGAGTCCGAGTTCGCCGATGACGATGGTTTTGGCGGGGAAGGTGACGTTGTCTATTGCGGAGAGGATTGCTGCGGCAACAGCCAGATCGGCGCTTGGTTCGTCGAGCTTTAAGCCGCCAACAACGTTGACGTACACGTCTTGATCGTAAACCCGAACGCCGGCGCGCTTACTTAGAATCGCGAGGAGCATTTGTAATCGACCAACATCGTAACCGCTCGTACGGCGAACAGGATTTGGGAAAAAGCTTTTATCAATAAGCGCCTGGATCTCGACGAGGAACGGACGGTTGCCTTCCATAATGCACGTTACGACCGATCCTGGGCCGTCGACACGCTCTTTTAGAAACATCGCCGACGGATTCTCGACGGGGACCATGCCTTTTTCCGTCATTGCGAATACACCAACGTCTTCCACGCTACCGAAACGATTCTTGCTTGCGCGAAGCAGCCGATACGCGCTTGTCGCATCGCCTTCGAGTGTTAAAACAGTGTCCACGAGATGTTCGAGTGTCTTCGGGCCTGCCACGATTCCATCTTTCGTCACTTGGCCGATGATGAGCACCGGAACATTCGAGGCTTTCGCGTACGAGATGAGTTCTGATGTCGCTGCTCGCACCGCTGTTGGTGTGCCAGGGAACGATTCCACGCCTTCCGTCATCATTGTTTGGATTGAGTCGACGATGACGATACTCGGCTTCATTGTTTCCGCTGCCGCGATGATTGATCCAGTTTCTGTCGCATTCGAGAATACGACATGTTCAGGATTGAGTCCGAGTCGAACAAACCGAAGTCGAACCTGACCTTCTGATTCCTCGCCGGAAGCGTAGTATGAGTTCTTCACCTCCCCCCGACCCCCTCCTTCATAAGGAGGGGGAGGATTCACCGAAAAGCTCGCCGCCAACTGCGCGACCAATGTGCTTTTTCCGATTCCTGGCTCTCCGGCAAGTAACGTGACCGATCCTGGCACAAGACCGCCGCCAAGAACGCGATCAAGTTCGCTGATGTTTGTGCTTTGTCGTTCAACAATGGCCGTTGTTGCTGCTGCGAGGTTGAGCGTTGCGGCTGGTCGCGACTTTACACTTTTTGCTTTTGTCGATCCTGTTTTTTCTGGAACTTCTCCTTCATCAAAAACCGTTCCCCATTGTCCGCAGGTTACGCATCGCCCGCTCCATTTTAGACTTTGTGCGTCGCAGTGTGTACAGACAAACATATGCATCAAGCCTAGAAGAACTCTGACGTTTTGGCTAGGGCTTTTTTACCGCGCATCGATGCTGTTTAAAGTCCCATTTCTGGCAATCGGTTCCAGGAGTTTCCGTTGTTCCATTTTTCAGAAGATACGATGCGTCATTCCAACTCGTCGAGCAGCTCTTCGTTGAGACTTTTTTGCTGTCGAGTTCGAAGTGCCAAGGCTCGAGCGAAAGTCGGCAGAATCCTGCGCCAATCATTGCTTTGATGAGTTTTGTTTGGCATTCCGGATCATGGCGATAGTCTGAGCCGCCGTCTGCACACCAGGCATCAAGTGCAATTCCGGAAGTATGTGGGCAATTACTAACTTGTGCGTTGCTGACAATGTCAGAAATGATCGTCGATGAATCGGTCTCGTTCGCGTATTTGCCTATGAGTGTGTATTTCCCGCTGACTTTTTTTACAACAGATGTGCTTGCGGGATTGCATGTCGTTGGTGAGCAGACGCCACCAGTTTTCAGACAATTGCTATAAAAAAGCGTAGCTTGTTTGGTGAGATCTCGTGTTGCCGAGGTAATAACAACATTCTTTCCGGTTTCTGCATGGAATACCTTTGCGGCAGATTGCAACGCGGTGAGCACATCGCCGTCAACGGCTGCGCCGGAATACGCGGTAATGTAGTCGCCAGTTATTGGATCGGTATCGCCGGTGAGGCTTGTGTTCGCGGTGATCGCATCAGATTCCTCTTCGCCTTCAGGCGGGAAGTACTCGAGCCGATCAACGTTGGTGACATCGAGCGACTTGAGAATCGTCGTGTTCGGATCAATAAGGAATGCGATGTTATAGGCAGCGAGCAGGAGGACAAGCCCGGTGATTGCGTTGGTGATACGCGTCTTTGCCTTTTCGATGTACTTGCTCTTTCCACGCGAGAGTACGTACTGCAAACCTCCGAGCATCATCATGACTACGGCAACAAGCGCCCCTGCTCCAAGTGCCCATGCATAAATTGCATTAATATACGTCGCAAGGAAGTTTACGGAAATTACGCTTCCGTCTGCAGATTTTGTTGGAGTGTCGAATTGCTGAAATCCTGGAATTTGAATATTCAGAATAGGAACCGTGAATGCTTGCTCGGGTTCTGCTGGCGCATCAGGTAAAACGCCTTCTGGCGCGACAACATTCCCTTCATTCATTGTGTAGGTGAGTGACAGGGTTTTATTAATGGTGCTCGTTGCGGTGCACGTCATGTTGTACGTGCCGTCCTGATAAAAGCTGTTATAGCACGTGTCGTTGCACATTTGTGCGGTAAAGACAGAGTCGATAACAGGAGATGTATTGCTGCCGCTCGCGCAAATACATGCGTAGGTCGTGACCATGGTTCCGTCGCTGTCGCATGTTTCTAAATCAGGAATTGGCGTTGCATGTGCGATGTGCATTGGTACGGTTGCGCCAAGAAATGCGAAACACAGCGCTGTTGATATGACGGCGACTCGAGGAAATATGTTTTTCATGAGGTGTGTCATGTGTTTGAAACAACAATTTGTCGGATCATTGTTTTTAACGTGCCCTTATCGATTGCTCCGGTGTATCGCGTTCCGTTAATGAAGATCGTTGGTGTTGCGCTGACGCCGAGCGTTAGGCCCTCTTCGTATGTTTGTTGAACAATTGCTGAGGGTGTCTGCTGGCTAACACATGATGCAAATGACGAGCTCTTCAGTTCAAGCTGTGTCGCGATTGTGCTGTACAGTTCTGCGCCAAGCGTCGCTTGATTTTTCATGAGAAGCGCGTTGTATTCCCAAAATTTTCCTTGCGTTCCGGCGCATCGAGCAGCGATAGCCGCGTTCAGTGCTTCCGGATGTTGTGACGTGTTCGGCATGTCTTTCCATACAATGCGCAGATCGTTCGGATAGTCCTCGGCAAGAAGGCCTACGAGCGCTGCATCGAGTGTTGCGCATGTGTCGCATCCGTAGTCTCCATACACAACGATAGTTGCCTTTGCTGGTGAGTTTCCAAGAATAGGGTCAATGAAAGTGACTGTTGGTTCGGTAATAGTGTTTTGATCTGTATAGGTAATGTGATTGCCAAACGAGAGCGAAGCCCCAAAGAATGCGAACAAAATGAGCGCAAGTACGCCGATGGATATTGCAAAATGCCAGAAGTATTTCATAGGCTACTTGAGATGGATAACATTGAGGCGCCCGCTTGCATCAGTATAGAAGAAGTTCGTGCCGTCGCTCGAAATACTTGGGGAGAAAATTTTCGTATCAACGGCCGGCACTGCAACAAGCGTTGCATTACCCGTAGAAACATCGATTTTGTACAAGTCGTCGTCGGCAGTAATTCGTGATGAATCACTTCCGTCTCCTGGTGACATTTCGCGTGGCACGCCGCAATACACAATGGTATTTGTTGCGAACGTACATTTGCTTACCAGTGTTGAGACGGCCATTTTCTTTCGGCTTTCGCCAGCACGATCGCCTTTGCTGTCGGCATACCAGAGCGCTGCCTTGTAGCCGTTTTCGCTGTCTGCGACAGAATAGAGAAGGTGCTTTCCATCAGGCGCCCAGATATTGTGGAAGCTTGTGCCATCGACGATAAGGGCACCGGACGCACTTCCATCTGGGCCGATGAGATAAATTTCCTGTCTTCCAAACGAGCCGCCAATGCTTCCTCCAGTTGCGGAGAATCCGAGAACGGTATTATTTGGCGACCAGCTTACGCTGACTTTGTCGTCATTTGCTCCAAGGCTTGCGATGACTTTTGTTTCAGTTCCGTCGGTATTCGTGACGACGAGCGCGCGGTTTGATGGGTCTGTACCAACGCTTTTTGCAGCAATACTGTCTCCGGTTGCGGAGAACGAGAAGTCTTCCCAGTGGCTTGGTAATGTGACTTGTTTTGCAGTTGAGAAATCGTATGCGACGTTGCTTCCATCGGGGAATTCAATAACTGCGCTCGTTGCACCTGCATCGAAGGTGACGGCTTCTGCTTTCGGGAATGTTGCTTGTGACATTGCGACAACGTTGCCGTTCGCATCGATGGTGTAAAACTTTCCGTCAGCAGGATCGTAATATGCGACAGATCCGTCGGCGGTAACCGTTGGACTTGAAATTGCGGTGTTTGTGAGGCGTGTTGTTATCGTTTCTCCTCCTTTTGCAATAGAAGATGGCGTGAGTTGTGTTCCTGTTCCGCTGTCATTTGTTGTTCCTCCGGTTGTTCCGGTTCCTGGTGTTCCGGTGTTTGCGGAAGGCAAGGATCCGTTGGTTGTTGTTCCCGGCGTCGTCGTGGTGAGGATCGTGACGGCCTTCTGGAAAAACACGGCATAAATTGCCCAGGCAATGATTCCAGTTACGGCGGCGAATCCCGCAATTTTGAGAAAGAATTTTGTGCGATCAGACATAAAAGACATTAAATACCGAGAAGTAGTTGTCGTGCCGTCGTTATGACGCCGCCAATCACTTCATGGGCATAGGTGAATGTGAGGAATATGAAGACGACGAGAAAAAGAATGAATGTAATTTTTGCGGTCATTGCTAATGCCTGAACAACGGTGCCGAGATCGGCGCCAATCTTAAATTTGTCGTTAATCGGTAAGCCAACTTTTGCGAGCATGGTTTTTTGGTCGTCGCTGATGCTGTCCTTAAAGAATGTCATTCCCCATTGCACGAACGACATTGTTGTTCCGGTGGTGTCGGCGACTTCAAGTTCTTCGCCTTGGCCAAATAATGACATTCCTTTGTTTGTGGCGAATGATTTCATTTCTGCGGTGAGCTGTTCAATTTCCTTCATGTGTTTTTCAAGGCTTTTCTGTGCGGATTTTTCGGTTGCAGATTTTGCGCGCGAACGAGCGCGAAGCCCGAGCTGGAGTGTTTCAGCTTCATCGTTCTCGTCGGCAATTTGTGCAGCATACGCTTCGAGTTCGTCGGCGTCATCCTCCTGATCAGTATCGCTTTCGCGTAATGATGCACTTGTTTCTTGGAGCGACGGAATGGTTCGGCTTGGGGCGGCGTAGCGTTGTGCGGCATGACGGCTTGCGTTGAATTGCCTCATGCGATCTTGAGTGGTGGATGATCCCGCCGTCTTTCGCTGCGTGGAAACAGATTGCGTGCTTAGTCCACGTCTATTGCCGCTTGCGGTACGCCCCATGTATTTTTTTTGTGCCTCAAGACGCGCAGCACGAAGCGCGATGCTTTGTTGTGCTGATGCTGTGCGCGATACTGCGGCAGGCGACGCCATATGATGTCCTGATTATATCACGCAACACACAAAACCATCCGAAAATTCGGATGGTTTTGTTTAGGGACTATATGATTATCGAACCTTGATATTGCCGTCTTTCTCGATGGTAACGTTTAGGTGGGACTTTAATCGTTTTGTAGAGAGGATCGCGTTTGCGATGCTGTGTTCGAGATGTTCTTCAAGTACGCGATGGACATCGCGAGCGCCATGATGCGTTTTGACATATTTCGCAAGCGTTTCTGCGAGCTTTTTTGGAAGCGTCACGGAAAGCTTCGCGGTGTTGAGTCGTGCGATCATGTCGGAAATGGCGATTTTGGTAATTTTCACAATGTCATCGGCCTTCAGCGGGTTAAACACGCAAATGTGTCCAATGCGATTTACGAGTTCAGGGCGGAATTGCTCCTCAAACACCGCGCGAAGATCGTCGTGTGCCTTTGATGGCGATTGTTGTGCCTCGTGGAAGCCGAGGTTTTTCTTTTGGAGTCTGTCTTGTCCGGCGTTTGTTGTCATGATCACGACGCTTTGCTGGAAGTTTACTTTTGCGCCGGTTGCATCGGTAATCGAGCCTTCATCGAGAATCTGAAGGAGGAGCGCTTGAACGTCTCTGTGCGCTTTCTCGAGCTCATCGAAGAGAATAACTGCGTGCGGTCGATCTCGAAGCGCATCGCTTAACTTTGCGCCTTCGCGGTAGCCAACATAGCCAGCCGGAGCGCCAACAAGCTTGCTGACACTAAAGCCTTCTGCAAATTCACTCATATCAAAACGAATGAGCGCCTTTGCGTCACCGAACATTTCGACGGCAAGCGCTTTTGCAAGCGCGGTTTTTCCGACACCCGATGGTCCGGCAAAGAGGAATGATGCCAATGGATGGTTTGGTTTGGCGAAGCCGAGCTTTGCTCTGCGCATTGCGTCTGCAACGGTCGCGATAGCCGAATCTTGGGCTACGACGTGCTTCTGTAGACGTTCGTTGAGACTGCGGAGTGATTCGTGATCATCGGCGTTTAATCGCGTCAAGGGAATACCGGTGGTTTTTGATGCCACTGCGAGAATCATGTCGCTGGTAATAGTGATCGAAGATCGGGTCACTGGCGCCGCCTTGAGTTCGTCGATGTCGCGCTGAAGTGCGGTTTCTTTGTCTTTGAGCGCAACAGCGTCGGGGAAGCGTTCGTTTGTGACTGCTGAGGACTTTGATTCGCGAATCTGCGCAAGCTCGGTTTCGAGTGCACGAATTTTGAGCGCACGGCGATCGGTTGATTTTCTGCCGACGTTTGCGTGTGCTCCGGCTTCGTCTAGAAGATCGATCGCCTTATCAGGGAATTGTTTTCCGGTCATGTAGCGATCGGCAATGCGGACAATAGTCTCGAGGGCAATATCGGGGTATACGACGCTATGATGTGTTTCGTACCGATGTTTAATACCATTGAGTACTTTGAGTGTTTCGTTTGCGCTAGGCTCGCGAACGATGACGGGAGCAAATCGGCGTTCGAGTGCAGCATCGACCATGATGTGCTTCTTGTACTCGGCGGATGTCGTCGCGCCAATGCAACGCAATTCACCACGAGCGAGTGCTGGCTTGAGCATGTTTGCAGCATCAAGTGATCCGCTTGCGGCCCCTGCGCCAATGATGGTGTGGATTTCGTCAATAAATAGCACGACGTCATCGCGTTCCTGAAGTTCTTCAAGCAGTTGCGTTACTCGTGCCTCAAAGTCGCCACGATACATTGTTCCAGCAACAAGCGCAGACATGTCGAGACGATGAACGTGCAATCGGAGAACAGCGTCAGGAACAGTTCCTTCAAGGATGCGCTTTGCCAAGCCTTCCGCGATTGCGGTTTTTCCAACGCCAGGTTCGCCAAGGAGGAGTGGATTATTTTTTGTGCGACGTGCGAGAATTGCAATAACGCGATCGATCTCTTCGTCGCGGCCAATGACAGGATCGATGGCGCTCGCGATCTCCGTATCGGTAAGTTCGGTGGTGAAATACCCAAGCGCGGAGTCTTTTTCGTTGCCGTGATCGTTATCGTCATGAATATGTCCACATTCTTCGCACGGCTTTTTGTCTTCATTTTGTTTCACTGCGGCACGAATGCTTTTTGCGTTTTCCAGTGGTTCCGGGAAGTTTGCCGTGGTTTGAAATACGGTCAAAAGATTGTCATGAATAACGGTTTCGCTTATGCCGTCTGCAACGAGATACGTTGCAATTTCAGGAGTCTTTGCCTCGATGATTCCGTGAAGTAAGTGTTCGGTGCCAACATAACGATGCCCATGAATGCTCGCCGCGTGCACGGCTTTTTCGATGATCGCTTTCGATTCTTCAGAAAGCAGAGGCGTAATTTTGCTCGCGCGCATAATTGCGTCGTCGGGTAGCCCTGCTTCGTCGAGAAACACGAGTCGACGCAGGCTTGCTGGTGTTGCGCCGGCTTTTCGGAGAATTTCCGCGCCGATACATCCATCTTCTGTTCCGAGTGCCCAAAGCAAATGCGTCGGCGCAATGGTGTCGCCGCCTTCTTCCACCGCCAAACACAATGCTCTCGTGAGCACGGCTTTGAGGTGGCTTGTAAAGGTTTCAAGAAGTTCATTCATAGAGATTATCGACCCATGCTACGGAGACGAGCGATGCGCTCTTCAATTGGTGGGTGAGTAGAGAAGATGTTTGAGAGCCAGGATCGGGATTCTTTCTTTGCGCCGAATGGATTACTGAGGAACAAATGTGCGGTTGCGTGATTTGCGCGTTGCATCGGTACGCCGTTTGTTTTGATTTTGGTTAATGCCGATGCGAGGCCTTCTGGGTAGCGGGTGAGGAGCGCCCCGCTTGCATCGGCGAGATACTCACGACTTCGTGAAATTGCGAATTGAATCAGTTGCGCAAAGAGCGGGGAGAGAATTGCGAGCACAATGCCGACAACCATGAGAATACCGGCCGCATTATTGTCGCGATCGCTGCTCCGACTTATGCGCATGTGAATGAGAATGTCAGCAATGAGCGAGATGAGTCCAACAAGGACGACGACGATCGTCATGACACGAATGTCGTAATTTTTCACGTGTGAGAGTTCATGCGCGGCAACGCCTTCGAGTTCTTCACGGGTAAGGATTGCGATAATTCCCGTGGTGAAGGCGATCGACGCGTGTTCCGGATCGCGCCCTGTTGCAAAGGCATTTGGGCTCGCGTCTTCAATAATGTAGATCGCTGGTGTTGGTTGGCCGTTTGCAATACAGAGATTTTCGACGACATTGTAGAGGTCCGGTGCTTGTGCTTTTGCGATTGGTTTCGCATCACTCACAGAAAGCGCAATGGATGAGGATCCGTAATAGCTGATGAGGCTGTAGATTGTTGCGATGACGGTTCCGAGAATGATGCTTCCGCTAGCATCGAGTCCGTTGAGTGTTCCCAAAAGCCATGACATTCCAATGACAACAGTACTCATGACAAGCACAAGAATCCACGTTCTGCGTTTGTTGCTGGCAATGTCTGCGTACATAGAATCTGTAGAGACGGCCCGCGGGCCGTCTCAAATGTGTTTAGAACGTCACCGTTGGTGCGATGTCTGCAACTTCAGGAGCGTCGTAGAAATCGTACTTCTTAAAGCCGAGCATGTTTGCGACCATATTCGTTGGGAACACCTGGAGCTTGGTGTTGAAGTCGCGAGTGTTACCGTTGTAGAAGCGGCGTGCAGCTTGAATTTTATCTTCGGTGTCAACAAGCTCGCGCTGCAGATGGCTGAAGTTATCTGATGCCTTCAAGTCTGGGTAGTTCTCTGCAACCGCGAAAAGCGTCTTCAGCGTTCCAGAGAGTGCGTTTTCTGCCTTTGCGTGTTCAACAGGATTTCCTGCATTCATTGCGGTATTGCGAGCCTTTGTGACATTTTCGAACACCGAGCTCTCATGTGTTGCGTATCCTTTTACGACGTTCACGAGGTTTGGAATAAGATCGTATCGGCGTTTCAATTGCACCTCAATATCTGCCCATGCTTCGTCTACACGGTTCTTGCTGGTGACGAGGCCGTTGAAGACGACAACTAACCAAAGTCCTCCAAGAACAAGTACGCCGACCACGATCATCATTGGCATAGAAGGTATGTTAATGTGTTGCAAGAATCATAGGTCTTTCCTCACTCACCGTAAAGCGGTAAAATGCTGCTTGTCGCTAACGTAAGCCAAATTATGAACATCCCATCAATTCTTGGAAAGAAAATCATGGTTTTTGACCTTGACGGGACGATTACGCCAAGTAAATCGCCAATGGATTCGGAGATGGCGGACCTCTTTGAAAAGATTCTTGATCGCATGAGTATTGCCGTGATTACCGGTGGCGCCTTTGATCGATTCGAGGCACAGTTTCAAGCATTAACGCGTGATGCAGACCATCTTTCTCGATTATTTTTCTTCCCAACAACAGGAACACGATTTTATCGGAGTATCGACGGGGAATGGGTACAGGTCTATGCAGATGAAATGTCAGAGGCTGAACGCAAAAAAATTAGGGACGCGTTTGAACAGGCGTACAAAGACATCGACTATCACGATCCCGAGACTGTTTACGGCGAGATAGTGGAAGACCGAGGAACTCAGATGACGTTTTCGGCATGTGGCCAACAGGCGCCTCTTGAAGTAAAGGAAGCGTTTAAGGCTGCGCACGATGATCGTCGGCTCGCGCTTGCGGACGCTGTTCGAAAGCTTTTGCCAGATTTCGAAGTGAAGGTTCCTGGGTTAACGTCGATTGATATAACTCGCAAAGGGATCGATAAAGGCTACGGCATTGAGAAAATTGAGGAGCATCTTGGCATTCCTGTCTCTGCAATGGTTTTTGTGGGAGATGCGCTTTATGAAGGTGGAAATGACCACCCAGTGATCCGCACCGGCGTTGAGACGGTGTCGGTAAAAGATCCAGAAGAAACAAAAGCCGTACTCAAACAGTGGCTTGCGGAACTTGACGGATAAGTATGCAAACCATCATTTCCCCTGCGAAGCAATTCATTTTCAAGTCCTATTCTTTTGATCGCGAAAGTGGGGAAGTGTTGTTGAAGTACGGAATCGACGAAGAGGAATTTGTGGAGCGGTTGGTGTTTCCGATTGGTGAAAACACTCCCCCATTTATGGGGGAGTCGGAGGGGGCTTTGGATCGCGCCCTCTTCGCCCTTCACCTCATCGCCGGAATTAGCTACTACAAAGCGAAGTTACCTCCAACGATCATCGTTGAATCTGGAACATTGTCTGCCGAGCAGGCTGCATCGTGGAATAAGTTGTATACGTTGGGACTCGGTGAGTTCTTTTTCCGAAATGATTTAGATTTTAGGGATTATGTGAGGTTTCCGGTTGGCGAATTCTCTCCCCCATTTATGGCGCTCGACGAACCTGAGCCGGGTGAGGAGAGTGAGTCGGAGGGGGCGTTAGATTCGGCCCCCCTCGGTCCCCCCATAAATAAGGGGAAGCCACTCGCCGGCGCCATCGTTCCCATCGGTGGCGGGAAGGATTCCCTCGTCGCAATCGAGATGCTGAAGTTGGCGAATATCCCGTTCGATCTGTTCATGTTTGGGAATCACGCAAGAATCCGCGAGGTTGCTGCAGAGGTCGGTGGAAAACTTTTCTCCGTATCGCGCGTCATCGATCCGAAACTTATCGAACTGAACAAGGCCGGTGCGTGGAACGGTCACGTGCCAATTACGGCGTACGTCGGAATCGCGGCATCGATCGTGGCGACGCTGAATGGTCGACGCGATGTGATTTTCGCTAATGAGCGAAGTGCGAACTCGGGAAACACGGAAGTCGACGGTGTTGTCATTAACCACCAGTACAGCAAAAGCCTTGAGGCTGAGCGCGATCTTCAGCACTACATCGAATTGTTCGTATCGAAAGATGTTCGCGTCTTCAGCCTGCTCCGACCACTTTCCGAGCTCGACATCGCGCGCCGATTTGCGGCAAACGCAAAATATTTCAACGTGTTTTCGAGCTGTAATACGAATTACAAACAAGGCAGTGTACCAACGGTGACGCGATGGTGCGGCAAGTGCCCAAAGTGTGCATTCGTTTTCGTTATGCTCGGCGCATTTATTCCTCGACGAAAGATGGTGGAGATGTTTGGTGAAGATCTGTTGGTCCGCGAAGATCTTCTTCCGATGTACAAAGATCTTACAGGATACGGAACGATGAAGCCGTTTGAATGTGTCGGTGAATTCGAAGAAGTGATTGCTGCATTCGCGTTGATTCACGGCCGTGGCGAGTACGAGGATTCGCCAATGATGAAATGGTTCGAGGCAGACGTGATGTCGTCGAGGAAAGACATCGACGCGCTCATTAATCGTGCCCTAACACTCTCAACGGAACATTCTCTGCCAGAGGAGTATGCTCAATTGGTCTATGCATCTCGCTGATCTTTCCGATAAAGTTGTCATCATTTTAGGATTCGGCCGCGAAGGAAAAGCGGTGTACGATGTTTTGAAATCCAAGGTTCCCACAGTACGCATCATCGTCACCGACGAGCAGGAGATTGGTGTTCCGGAGTATCACCAACTCATCGACGCTATTGCCGCCGTTACTCCAGAAACCGTCGTCATCAAATCTCCAGGAATCCCATGGCATCGCGCGTACGTCGAGGAAATGCAAAATGCTGGCGCTCACTTCACCTCGAGCACGAATATTTTCATGGCCGAGCGCAAGGGGAAGGGGAAGATTGTTGGTGTTACTGGAACGAAAGGAAAGAGCACCACATCGTCGCTTCTTGCTCACGTTCTGAAGGCGGCGGGGAAGCCTGTTGTTCTTGCGGGAAACATCGGCGAACCAGCAATTTCACACGTGAACGATCCTGTAGAAACGATTTTTGTCCTCGAGATGTCGAGTTACCAACTTTCCGATCTCACCATCGCTCCCGACATCGCTGTTATCCTCAACTTGTACGAAGAGCACATGGACTATCACGGCGACGTGGAAAGTTACCACGCCGCGAAGATGCGCATCGCCGACCTGCAAGCCGCGAACGATGTTTTTGTGTACAACGAGAAGTTTCCAAAACTTGTCGACCTCGCAGCACATGTAAAGTCGAAGGCGATTCCGTTTGTTGATCGAAATGATCGATCTTTGAATTCACTGAAACTTCTCGGCGACCACAACCGCGAAAACGCCGCCGGCGTGCTTGCGGTCACCGATTATCTTGGTATCGATCGCGCAGTTGTTGAGAAGGCATTTTCCGCCTTCGAGCCATTGCCGCACCGAATGCAGGATATTGGCGTTCATCACGGAATTCGGTTCGTCAACGATTCGATCTCGACAACTCCGCAGTCTGCACTCGCGGCGATCGCTGTTTTTGAAAAAGATCTCGGCGCGATTATTCTCGGCGGCCAGAATCGTGGATATCATTTTGCCGATTTGGCGAAACGCGTAGTCGATCTCGGAATCACTGCGTACATTCTTCCTGGGGGAGAAAAGATTGCCGACGCGATCGCGGTGGTTGGCGGGAAGTCGATTCCGATGAAAACGCTCGGCGAGATCGTAGGTGACGTCGTCGCCCGCGCAAAACCAGGATCGATCTGCCTTCTTTCCCCGGCATCTCCAAGTTACGGCCAATTTAAAAATTTCGAAGACCGCGGAAATCAATTTATTGCTGCGGCCGAGATGGTTTGATATGCTTTTCATGCCAATCGCTTCCGGACTCGCCGGATGCGCAAGGTGAATCCTGCGTGAGGTGCCAATGTTCTCCTCGTCCATCGACTTCATCATCTAGTTCGTTGCCCGAAGTCTCGGGAAACGGCAGCGATGGTGTTGTCGCGACACGCTACGGTGGCGGGGAAAGCAACAGGCCTTTCCCCGTCACCCACTGTAGCTCCACGATAGCAACCCGGACATGTCGCGACACGCGATGTGGCCGGGTTCTTCATTTTTAGGTACACTGTGCTCATTATGATTTGGACCATTCTCTTGTTCCTTCTTCTCCTGTCCGTTTTGGTCCTTGTGCACGAGCTTGGTCATTATATTGCTGCAAAAAAGGCCGGAATGACGGTTGAGGAATTTGGCATTGGCTTTCCGCCGCGGGTGTTTTCGTGGATAGCGAAGTCTGGAACGACGTGGAGCGTGAACGCTATTCCACTCGGCGGGTTTGTAAAAATCAAAGGAGAGTCTGGCGAGAACGCTGATGCACCCGATAGTTTTGCATCACAGTCATGGTGGCGACGATTTTCTGTTGTTATCGCTGGCGTCGTCATGAACCTTGTTCTTGCGTGGTTTTTGTTCACGATCGGGTTCTTGTTTGGACTTCCAGCGATTGTTGAAGACGGCGTCGAGGCTGGTGTAACCGTTACCGATCGCGCGATTAACATCGTTGATGTGCTTCCAAATTCGGCGGCCGACGTTGCCGGTGTCGAGGTTGGCGATCGTGTGCTGACGATTGATGGCGTTGCGTACGATTCAGGTTCCTCGGCTCGCGATGCCTTGAAGCCGCACGGCGATGCGTCGCCGCTCTCGATAATGATCGCGCATAACGGCGAAACGCGAACAGTGTCCGTAGCGCCGCTATTTGTTGAAGAGCTTGGTCGTGACGGTGTTGGTGTCGCGCTCATTGAAACAGGCTTTGTGCGCTATCCGTGGTATCTCGCGCCAGTAAAGGGCGTTGAAATGACGTTGAGTTCTACCTGGGAAGTGCTGTCCGCATTTGGTGGACTTGTCACGAGTATTTTCCGTCATGAGGATGTGTCGGCAAACCTTTCTGGCCCTGTCGGCATTGCGGTTCTTACTGGTCAGGTTGCGTCGCTTGGCATTTCTCACTTAATGCAGTTCGCGGCGATGCTTTCCATTAACCTTGCGGTTATTAACGTTCTTCCGTTCCCGGCACTCGACGGCGGACGCCTCGCGTTTTTGCTGTATGAGGTGATTCGGAGGAAAAAGGCCGCACCATCGTTTGAACAGACGGTTCACGCCATTGGCTTTGCGGCGTTGCTCTTGATTGTGGTACTTGTTACAGTCAAAGATATTGTTCGTATATTCTTCAGCTAATGTATGCAAGACGCACTTCTTCAACTCCAAACCGAAGCACTCGCGGTGTTTTTGAACGTGAAAACACTTGAGGAACTCGAGGCGGCTCGTGTCGAATATCTTGGGCGAAAGGGGCGTCTTGCGGAAGCAATGAAAGACCTCGCATCTCTTGATGCAGAAGCTCGACGCGACGCCGGGAAAATCGCAAACGACGTGAAACGCACAATTGAGGCAAGTTTTCAGGCGACAGAAGCTCGAGTTGTTGCAGGCGCCGCAGAGGAACGTCAGGCACAGGAATGGCTTGATGTTACGCTTCCGGGAATTCCGCCGGCTGTTGGTCATCTGCACTTAACAACGCAAGCGATCGACGAGATCAGTGGAATTTTTGCGCACATTGGATTTGTTCGCTCGCGTCATCCTGAGATTGATTGGGATTATTACGCGTTCGAAAGTTTGAACATGCCAAAGGAACATCCTGCTCGCGACGAATGGGAAACATTCTTTGTTGGCGATGACGGCGAAGTTGCAGTCGGCGAGAAGGGAAAAATTGTGCTTACGCCGCACACAAGCAATGGCCAGGTTCGCGAGATCGAAAAAGGCGAGTTGCCGATTCGAATGATTAACATTGGAAAATGTTATCGTCGTCAAGCAAGCGCGCGTCATTTGCCGATGTTCCATCAATTTGAAGGACTCATGATCGACAAGAATGTGACGGTCACAGAGTTAAAAGGCGTGTTCGATTATTTTGTGAAGCGATATTTTGGCGCGAACCGTGCAACGCGATTGCGCCCGTATCATTTCCGTTTTACTGAGCCAAGCTTTGAGTTGGATATTTCGTGTGCAGTGTGTGAAGGAACCGGAAAGGTTGATGGTGTGAAATGTAAGTTGTGTAAAGGCGGGTGGTTGGAGCTTGGTGGTGCTGGTATGGTGCATCCAAATGTATTGAAAGCTGGCGGACTTGATCCGAACGAATATACCGGTTTCGCATTCGGTTGGGGTTTGGAACGCACCATGATGATGCGCTCCGGCATCAATATCGACGACATTCGAACGTTGTACAAGAACGATCTCCGTTTCCTCACACAATTCTAGTATGAATATTCTTGCTTCTTACAATTGGTTAAAAGAGCACGTCAAGACAAAACTTTCTGCGGAAGAATTCGCGAAGGAATTTTCGTTGCGCTCCATGAGTGTCGAAAGCATTGATCGTTTGGATCAGCGATTCGAAAACATGGTGATTGGCGTGGTGAAGTCTATTGCGCAGCATCCGAATGCGGATCGTTTGCGCGTCGCGACGGTTGATATCGGAGAGAAGGAAGTTCCTATTGTGTGCGGCGGAACGAATCTTGCGGAAAACATGCGCGTCTTGGTTGCGCTTCCGGGGTCACGAGTACGATGGCACGGCGGTGCTGATTGGACGGAGCTGCAGAAGACATCTATTCGCGGTGTCGAAAGTATTGGAATGATTTGTGCTCCATCGGAAGTTGGACTGGATAAGGTTGCGTGTGGCGATCACGAAATTTGGGACTTAACGGCGGTTATTGACGCACCAGCCGGCGCGTCGGTTGCGGCGGCGTTTGATTGCAACGACACAATGTTCGATATTGAAATCACCACGAATCGTCCAGATGCGATGGGGATGCTCGGATTAGCTCGTGAAGCTGCGACAGCAGTTGGTGCTGATTTTATTCCAATGAAAGGCCTCTCGCTTTCAAAGGGGGAGAAGGAGGGAAGCTTCACCGTCCGTCTTGAAGATGATCGCTGTGAGCGATACATGGCGGCGGTCGTGGAGGGCGTGACGGTTGGCGATTCACCGTGGTGGATGCAGAAGCGTTTGCTCTTTGCTGGACTGAAACCAATCAACGCAATCGTCGACATCACAAATTACGTCGCGCTCGAACTTGGTCAGCCGATGCATGCATTCGACGCAGAGACAATCGCAAAAGATGCGATTGTTGTTCGCCAGGGAAAACAGGGGGAGAAGCTTGTATTGCTCGACGGAAAAGTCGTTGAACTCAATCCGTCGATCACGGTTATTGCTGATCCAGAGAAAGCGCTCGCGGTTGCAGGAATCATGGGAGGGAAAGATTCTGGAACAACTGCGCACACAACAACTATTGTGTTTGAAGCCGCGACGTTCAATGCGCTCACGATTCGTCGTGGATCTCGCGCAATTGACGTTGCGTCTGATTCGCAGTTGCTTTTCGAAAAGGGATTGTCGCCGTCGGCATTGCCGGTTGCGCTTGCGCGTGCTGTCGAGCTTGCGATTGAAATTACCGGAGGATCGCTCGTTCAGGTTATTGATGAATATCCAAAAGCACGAAAGGCAAAAGTTTTCCCATTCCATCCTGACGCGGCGCGGAGGCGGATTGGTGTCGATATTTCCGACGAGCAACAAGTCGATATTCTGACGCGGCTTGGGTTTGAGGTAGCAAAGAAAAAAACGGGATACGCGGTAACGGTTCCATATTGGCGTGAGGACGATATTGAAGATGAAGTTGATTTTACTGAAGAAGTCGCTCGCATGTACGGCTATCACAATATGCCGTCGGTGCTTCCGGCGTCACGTCCACCAGCAGGATTCGACGACGCGTCGCTTGATTGGGCAATGTGGACAAAGAAATTTTTAGCTGGTGCAGGATTCTCAGAGTTCTTCAGTAATTCCATGGTGAGTGTTGCGGATTTGGAAATGTACGGTGTGAGTCCAAAAGACGCGCTTCCGTTGTATAACCCGCTTTCTACCGACCTCACGCATCTTCGTCCGTCGCTTATTCCGTCGGTTTTGCGCGCCATTGAGCGCAATCAGGCATTTACAGCGTCTGCGAATATCTTCGAGCTTGCACGCGTGTATCTTCCACAGGATGACGGATTACCGGAGGAACGAATGATGATGGTTTTTGGTGAATACGGAGTTATTGATGCGGAAAATGCATTCATGCACTTGCGAGGCGTGTTGGAATATTTCGGCGAAAAAACAGGGATTGCATTTACCATTACTCGCGACGGTGAGAATGACCATTGGCACGATGGTCGAACAGCGTTTATTTCTGTTGACGGCGTTCACGTTGGTGTCCTCGGACAGGTGGCGAGCGATTTCCAAGCATCATTCGGAATTCACCGACCCGTATTCCTTGCGGAAATAAACCTTGAAGCATTGTTCCCCTTCATGCGCCATGCGCATCAATACAAGGCGCTTCCAGCATTCCCGGTGGTCACTCGCGATATCGCCGTTCTCGTTGATGAAAAAATTGAGTTTGAAAAGATCGCTTCAGTTGTTCGTGGCGCAAAAAATCTCGTTACAGATTGTTCAATCGTTGAGCTGTATCGCGGTGAGGGAATTCCTTCCGGAAAGAAGAGTGTCACCGTTCGCGTAACTTTAGTGTCGCCTGATCGAACGCTGACAAGCCAAGAGGTTGACGACGTGATGACGACGGTTGTTCGCGAGCTTGCATTGCGTTTGGACGCGGTGATTCGTGGTTAAAAACCAATTGCGCACAACACATCACCTTTCTTCATTCGCATCGTTTCCTTCCACCACAAACGATAGCCCGCTACTGGCGCTGCTATCGTTTTTGGTTTGTTGCCATTTGTTGATCGCGCGATACCAATGACGTCATTCGTTTTGATTGTATCGGTCGCGAATGCTGATGGGTCCCAAATGCCATCGTGTGATGCAGTAACGTATCGGATGTGGTTCATGACGATCGGCGCCTCGCTCTGCGTCGCTGGTGCCTCGATCATGCCGAGGATCGACATCATCGCCTCGGCCCATTGAACGTGTCGCTCGATATCGAGGATATTGCGATCTCCCCGAGCTCCAGATTCTGCGACGACATACATGCAGCCACGTTTCGCGAGCTGCGCAGCCTTTGTTCCCACAGAGCAGGATTCAATAAGAATGCGATCGGTGATGTTTGCGGAAACGATTTGATCGATTCGTGAATCAATCTCGTGATGTCCCGTTCGATGCAGCCAGAGGAATGGATTCAGCCCTTCGGTTATTGCGCCGCTATGCAAATCGAGCCAGCAATTTGCGGTGAAGGCATATGGCGCGAGTGACGCAACGATCTGTTCGGTCGATGACCCGTTCGCATTTCCTGGGAAGAGCATTTTCGGAAACTTCCCATCAATAGGATTATGGCTCGATTCATTCATGAATCCTGGCATGTTCACGATTGGGATAACGACGAGTTTTCCAGAAAACGCTCGCGAGGAGAATCGTCGAACGATTTCATGGGCTGCGGCAATACCAGCGTATTCGTCGCCGTCCATGCCTGCGGTAATGAGGAGCGTTTCCCCTGGTAAATTCCCAAGAATCTCGATTGCATCGATTTTTCGGGGCTTTTGCGAGAAAAGGGATAAAAACATAGAAAGAGTTTAGCATGTTCTGGTAGCATGCTTGAAGATATGGACGATGCTGTTGCACAATCATTCCTGGATCTCCGCGACGACTGCGCCGAGCTTTTGTGGATCATCGAAGATCGATCCGAGCGTATTGCGGCGCTTCGGTCGAAGCGCCAGAAGCATCTTCTTCCGGAAACATCGACAGCGCTTCTTGATCAAGAAAAAACTTTGCTATCAATCTACGAAAAATGCGCGAGCGATCTCCGCGAGTTGTTGAGTGTCCGTGATCAGAGCCGGTTGGATGAATGTTTGCAGGTTCGCGATCGTGTCGCCGATATTTTGAGAAATTTTCAGGGTGTGAGTGGTGCACTCCTCGCGTCTTCCGGTTGGCAATCGCCATCGTTTTTGGCCGCGAAGCACTCGCAGGCCGGGCTTGAGACGGGGAGTATTACCGGAACAGTGAATGATTATAAACGTGATCAGCATTGGGACGAACTGCGATACGAACAGGCATTTGTAAAAGAATATATCGATTCCGCGTTGCGATTCACGCCGTTTGCATTTGTGACAGCAAGTGGAATGGCTGCATTCACGACTATTGTCGCAACGCTCCTCGACGATCCAACATGCAAGGGGCCGGTGTTGATTGGTGCATCGAGTTATTTTGAAAATATTCAAATCGCGCAACTCTATTTCCCCAGTCGCGTTATTCTTGTCGACGAGATGGACGTCGAGGCGATCATTGAAGCGATTCGTGTTCATAAGCCTTCGGTGCTTTTCTTGGACACGATGTGTAATGCGATAACGATGGCGGCACCGGATCTCGCGACGTTGATTCCTCGGATTTTTCATGTTCTTGAGTCTCCATTGACGCTCGTTCTCGATGCAACAGGAACGTCGATGACGTATCAAGTATTGAATGATATTCCTTTGCTCAATATAAAACTGCACGTCATTGTCTTTGAAAGTCTTTTGAAATTTCATCAGTACGGAATGGATCGGGTGAGTGGAGGAATCATGTGGCGAACCGCGATGTCCCCGTTTCCGCTCTTCGGTAGAAGGATGCATATTGGAACAAATCTCGTCGATGCATCGGTGCTTTCGCTGCCGTGGCCGAATCGATCGATTCTCAAGAAACGATTAGGTCGACATCATCGGAACGCAACGATGATTGCGCAGGCACTCGATATTCACGTTCGATCCGATCGTCGAACCGTGCTTGAGCGTATTGTATATCCAGGGTTACCGAATCATCCGGCGCATGCTTGGATGAAAGATCGAGACTTTCACGGTGCTTTCTTCGTCATCGTCTTAAAAGAACGATATCGAAAGACCGCAACGCACATGAAGTTTCTTGAGTACGCGGTTGAAGAAGCGCGAAATCGCGGAGTCGAACTCATTGCCGGAAGCAGTTTTGGATTGTCAAAAACTCGCGTATATCTCACGGCGTTGCGCGCCGTTGGAACCACAGAACCGTTTCTTCGAATTAGTGCGGGAACCGAGACGGTTATTGAGGTCGAAAAGATTATCAGCGCATTGACTCGCGCATTGGAGCGGCTTGTATAGAAAACACCCACCGAGTATCCGGTGGGTGTTTTCTTGCTGTACTACTTAAGTATCGTGACGCCGTTCCATGGTTTTACGCCGTTATCGAGCACGACGTTGAGCGTGAATGTGTTTGACGTTCTATCGTACGAGAGCGCTGTTCCGTCGTCGGCAATCTGCGAAGCGTATGTTGGGATTTTCGCAGCAGTCCACGCTCCAGTTGTGAGGTCCCAGAGATAGACGACGGGAGCGGTTTTGCAGTCTTCATCAAGGCTACACGCGAGTTTTTGATCGAAGTAGAGTGCGGCCTTGTTGAGCTCCCAGTTGAATGCCCATTTGGTGAGCGCCATTTGCTCCGGTCCGGCATGTGACGCAACAATCGCTCCGTTTTTGAACGTTCCAACAGAAATGGTTTGCGTTGGAGCTCCGTATTTTGTTGCGATAAAGTGCGTAACATCGTGATCGTCGAGAACGCCTTGAATGCAGGTATTTTCTTGATTGACCTTTACGATGTCTGCAGTCTTCTCGGTACGATCAATGTATAAAATGCTGTTGTCGCAAGAATTTCCCTCGGTGTCCATAAATGTATACACGAGTCGTTCCCATGATCCGCCTCGCGCGTGAAGCTCTGGTGCGTACCACCATGGTGCAACGCCAATCGCTGGAACTGTTGCGCGGTAGATTCGGCTGACGTTGTCAGGCGTTGCATCTTCTAGAACAAACTCCGCATTGCCGTTTGCGTATGCGACGGCGTTTGTCGTGGCGTATACAACGCGTTGGCCAAGTACTTCGCGAATAGCAAAGACGTGGAAAATGATGAGAGCAATACAGGCAAGAATAAGAAGAGGGCGCTTTGTTGATTTTTTCATAAGTGAAATTATTCGCGGGCGCGCAACGCGTCCATAATTTTTCGGATTCCATCGCCAATCGATGTGATGGCACTCACGTGTCCTTCGATCTTCATGCGGATCGTGTTGACGCTGTTGAGTACATCGTCCACTTTTTCACGAACGTGGCTGGAAAGTTCCTGCATGCGTTTCATGAATCTTGCAATGTGGTACAGCGCAAAACAGAGGAACGCGGTAAACCACAGCGCGCAAAACGCGAGCACCATGTAGAGAATGTCTTTGGAATCCATATAGAGAAATGGTAGCACGAAACGGCAAAGCCCCGGAGTCACCACCTTTCGGTGACTCTCACGGGGCTTCGTGCGTGTTTACTCGTAACCGTGCCTGAACTTGCGATCGCGGTAGACGTTGATCGGGTTCATGATGTTTTCTCGCGTGATCAGGTGTTCAGTCCGATCGTAGTGCGGCTTGTACGCTTGGCAGTACGCGTAACCCAGGAAGAACACACCGGGGATTTCCACGCGAACCGCGGTCTCGATTGCGGGATGATCGACAACGCCGATTTTGGTGGTGAGGCTGATGGTTCCGTCATCGACGACGTACAGCATTCCGCCCCAGAAGAAGGTGAACATCATCTCGTTCGTGTTGGCGAGCCAGCGGCTCGTCCACATGAGCGCGGCGAGGCAGATCCATCCGCCGATGTAGCATGAGATCGTGGGGGGAACTCCGCACAGGAGGAAGGCGATTGTGACGGCGGCGAAGGCCATGGCCAGGTAGCCCGCGATCGCCATCGCGGCGATGAAAGTCGTCCGACGGTGATGCACGAGGCTGTCGACGTTGGGGACGGTGGAGTAGAGCACCCGCCGGAAGACCGAAGGCATGAAGGGCGGAGGAGCGGGCGGGAGGAAGATGAACATGAATGTACCCAGGTGCGTGGCTGATATTAGCAAAAAAACGAGTGTTTGTCTAGCTAGCAAGCTGTCCACAACGTCTTTGCTCGCTTGGTCTGTTACTCTACGCCCATGGATCCCAAAGATTTCGTCTATTTGCACGTCCATTCGCATTATTCGCTCCTTGAGGCGCTTCCAAAGCCTAAGGCGCTTGTTGCGCGTGCAAAAAGCCTGGGAATGACGGCGCTGGCGCTGACGGACAACGGAAACTTGTACGGCGCAGTGGAGTTTTACAAGGCGTGTAAGGATGCGGAGATTAAGCCGATTATTGGCGCCGATATTTTCGTGGCGCAGCACGGCATGACCGATCGTCGGCCTCGATTAGACGATCGTCCGTATCGCCTCGTGCTGATCGTCGAGAACGAGGAAGGCTATCGCAATTTGCTCGCGATTGTGTCTGCTGCCTTCCTTGAGGGCTTCTATTACAAGCCACGTGTCGATAAGGCGTTTCTTCGTGCTCACTCCAAAGGACTGATCGCGCTTTCGGGAAGTGTGAGCGGTGAAATTGCGCACGCCTACCTTGGCGGCGAACATGAAAAAGCGGAGGCGCTTATTCGCGAGTATCAAGATATTTTTGGGGCGGGGAATTTTTTCCTCGAACTTATTCATCATCCGGACATGCCTCGGCAGGTGGATATTAACGATGCGTTCCGAGCACTTTCGAAAAAGCTTGATGTTCCGCTTGTCGCCACGAAGAATGTCTTTTACTTGAACTCAGACGACCGCGAGGGATACGAAGCGCAGCTGTGTATTCAACGCAGCAGAACGCTTGAGGATTTCCGGCGGACGTCGACGGACGACGTCGATCTTTCATTTGGAACTCCCGAGGAGATCATGGCTGCGTTCGCCGATGTTCCCGAGGCAATTGAAAACACGCGTCGCATTGCCGATCATGTGAGTTACACCATGGAACTTGGAAAGAATTTCTTGCCGATTTACCCGTTGCCAGAAGGAAAGACGGACAACGACGTCATGCATGATTTGTGTATTCAGGGATTGAAAGATCGCTACGCGGATCCAATTCCACCAAACGTGATGGAACGATTCGAGTTTGAATATGCAACCATCGTGAAGATGGGATTTTCGTCGTACTTTTTAATCGTGCAGGATTACATTACGTGGGCAAAGGACAATGGCGTGTTGGTGGGGCCGGGTCGTGGATCGGCTGCCGGAAGCATCGTCGCTTACGCACTACGTATTACCGACATCGAGCCATTGCGATACAACTTGCTCTTTGAGCGCTTCCTCAATCCTGACCGTGTTTCCATGCCGGATATCGACACGGACTTTGCCGATCGTGGTCGTGGAAAGGTTTTGGAATACGTCACGAAACGATACGGCGCCGATCACGTGGCAGGCATTGTGACGTTTGGAACGCTTATGCCGCGTGCTGCGGTTCGTGATGCAGCTCGTGTGCTTGGACTGTCATTTCAAGAGGCTGATGTTATCGCGAAGGTTGTGCCGCCGCCAATTCAAGGAAAGCACACGCCGCTGAAAGTCGCGATTGTCGAAGCGCCGGATTTGCAGCAGATGTACAACGGTAATCCAATGGCACGACGCGTGATTGATCTTGCCATGAAAATTGAGGGCAATCCTCGCCATGCCTCGCAGCATGCGTGCGGCATTGTGATTGGTGATAGGCCGCTGGTTCAGCGCGTTCCGTTGCAGCAGGGCCAGAAAGAGGACATGGCGCTCATTACGCAGTATTCGCTCAACTCCGCAGAAGCCGTCGGGCTCGTGAAGATGGACTTCCTTGGGTTGAGTAACTTAACCGTTATTGAAGACGCGCTCGATATTATTCGCGCGGTGCACGGTGTAGTGGTTGATTTGGATAACGCGCCACTCGATGACGCGATGACATTCGCATTGCTCGGTCGAGGTGACACGACCGGTGTATTCCAGTTGGAATCTGACGGCATGAAACGATACATTAAAGAACTTCAGCCAAGCGCGTTTGAGGATATTATCGCAATGGTGTCCTTATATCGCCCTGGTCCGATGCAATTTATTGAAAGTTTTATTCGTCGAAAACACGGAACGGAAAAGGTGGTGTACGAGCATCCGCTCATGGAAAACTCGTTCCGCGAAACGTACGGTATTCCGGTGTACCAGGAGCAAGTCATGCAAGTCGCGAAAGACATGGCGGGTTTTACCGGAGGCGAAGCTGACACGCTCCGAAAGGCCATGGGAAAGAAAATTGCAGAGTTGATGGAAAAGATGAAAGCGAAGTTCGTCGACGGCTCCGTTAAAAATGGCGTGAAGCCTGATGTTGCAATGAAGGTGTTCCAGAAGCTGGAGGACTTTGCGGCATACGGATTCAACAAATCTCACGCGGCGTGTTATGCAATGATCGCGTATCGCACGGCGTATTTGAAAGCGCATTATCCGGGGGAGTTCATGGCAGCGCTCATGAATTCGGATTCTGGGATCATCGAGCGTATTACCATCGAGGTTGAGGAATGTAGGCGTATGGGGCTGACAGTGCTTGCGCCAGATATTAACGAATCGTTCGCGGGTTTTGCGGTGGTGAAGGACACGAAGAATGTGCGTTGGGGACTTTCCGCAATTAAGAATGTTGGACAAGAAGTTGCGGAGGAGATTGTTCGCGAGCGAAAGCGTGGCGGGCCGTATGTGGATTTGGCCGACGTGCTCGGCAGAGTAAAGACGAGTGCATTCAATCGGAAGACGCTTGAGGCACTTACGAAAGCTGGCGCGCTCGACCGATTCGGTGATCGATCGCAGCTTGTCGGTAACCTCGACACACTCGTGCTGTATAACAAACATGTTCAGCATGAACTCGCACGGAATCAGACGTCATTGTTTGGGTTGAGCACGTCGATCGTTGAGCAGAAGATTGAGTTCCGAAGTGTGCCGGAGATTGCAACGAGTTTGTTGCTTACATGGGAGAAAGAGCTTCTCGGACTGTATGTTTCGTCCCATCCCGCAGGTTTGTTTTACGAACAGTTCTCTCCATACATCGTGAAGGCGAGTGCGATTCCGACGTATGACGACGGTGCGATGGTGAAAATTGCCGGCGTCGCGAGCAACATTAAGCAGATTTTTACCAAGAAGAAAAATGAGCCGATGGCATTCGTGCGTATTGAGGATCCGTCCGGCAGTATTGAGTCTGTGGTGTTCCCAAAAACGTACGTGACGGCTCGTATGTTGCTGAATCCCGAAGCGATGCTGCTGATTATGGGAAAAGTATCGCATCGAAAGCGCGAAGAATCGGAAACGGTGGAATATTCTGTTCTCGTCGATGGCGTTATTGCGTTTACTGAATCCGAGATCCCAACGTTGGCATCAATGCTCGCTCGAGGAGGATGGACTGATGTAAATGCATCAGACATTCCGATGACAATGGAGGCTCCGGCACCGGTTGCTGCGCCTGCAGGATCGCTTACTGAGGGATTGTCAATTACCGTTCCTCAAAATCCAACACACGACATGATTGCACGTCTTCGTGAAATTTTCCGTGCGCATCCTGGCCGAGCTCGCGTTTTCCTTCTAGTGGAATCTGGTGGAGAAATGCGAAAGGTTACCACCGAGTATTCTGTGGAACTCTCGCTTGAGGTGGTCAAAAAGGTGAGGGAAGTGGTGGGGGAGGAGAATGTGAGGGTGTGATTCCAGTAATCCTCGCTCGCTGGTGACTCGGGTACATGTTTCTTCACTCGCCGCAACGATCGTCACGCCACGACGTCTTGCGCTGCTCGACTGTGGCTGGACGACTGTGCGGCTCGTTGCGAAACATGCACCCTCGTCACTGGCGCTCGCGATAATCGGCGCCACCCGTTGATTCGTTCGCTTTGTGCTATAATCTCCGTATATGGCACGTGAAACTCGCGGAGCACAGCCACTATCGCGTTCGCTGAAGGTGTATCAGCGGATTGCGGTGGCGTTTGTGTTCATGACGTTTTTTCTGTTGCTCGCGGTGCTGTATTTATCTATTTCTCGAGCAACGATCACTATTATTGCGAATCCTCGAGTGATTTCGGTCGATACGGAAGTGCAAGCGGTAGCGAACCCGGCGAATGATGGTGAATTGAGCGGCATCGTTTCAAAGCAGTCGTTCAACACTCAGGAAGTGATTACGCTCCCAACAGACGGCGGAACGGCGGTTGAGGAAAAGGCTGGAGGAACGGTAACGATTATTAACGAATCCGGATCATCGCAAGCGCTCGTTGCAACAACACGGCTGCTTTCGAAGGATGGTGTGCTCTTCAGAATCGATTCCGCAGTGAACGTTCCGTCGAAAGGTCAGGTCGACGTGATCGCTCATGCAGACAAAGCTGGGCTCTCCGGTGAAATTGGTCCAACGCAATTCACTATTCCAGGACTGCCAGAGTCTATGCAGAAAACCATTTACGCAGTGAGTGTAGAGTCGATGAAGGGTGGAGTGTCATACAAGCGTGTTTTGACGCAGAAAGATATCGACGACGCGGTGTCGTCTGTTTCAACGTCACAACTTGAAAAGGCAAAAGCAGCGCTGTCGGCTGGCGTTGATCGAAACGTCTTCACTGGCGAATCATATACGTCAACCGTAACTTCTCAAGGCGCGAGTGCTGCAGTTGGTGCTGATGTTGGAAGTTTTACCGTTACGCTTTCCATGGACGTGACGGCGGTCTATTACGATCAGAATTCGGTAAAGAAATACGCACTGTCGCAGCTGTACAGCCGCGTTCCTGACGGATACGCTGCAGAGAATGTTTCTACGGACGCCGTGCAGATGTCGGTGAAGAGTGCGGATGTAAAAAAGGGAACGGCAACACTTGGCGTGTATCTTGAAGGAAAGGCGATTCTCTCAGAAGACTCCGCGGTGTTGAATAAGGATCGTTTTGTTGGTCGTGCGCCGAATGAGGTGCTGACGTTGCTTCGCGCATCGGAAGCGGTGAAGGACGCGTCAGTAAGCTTTACTCCATTCTGGCTTGAACGTGTGCCAACGCTGAAGGATCATATCAAGATTGTTATTACGGAATAGTCCACTTGCGCGTGTTTTGCGTTCGTTCTATAGTGTTTTCATCGGCAACGACCGGACTACCAACCCGCGAGTCGAATACAAATTCAGTGAGTGCCTTTCGGAAGAAGGGAATTCGGGTGGAACCACCGAGCTGAGCTCGGTCCCGATCGTGAGCATTGTGCTCGGATCGGGTATTTTTTATTCACGATAGCCTCTGCTATGAACTCTGAAGATTTACAACATCTCCGACACTCACTCGCGCACTTGCTCGCAGCGGCAGTGCTCGAACTCTATCCGGATGCAAAACGCACGATTGGCCCAGCTATCGATGACGGGTTCTATTACGACTTCGCATTTTCTACGCCAATCTCAGAAGAAGATCTTCCAAAGATTGAAGCAAAGATGCGTGAGCTGATGCCGGACTGGATCGCATTCCATCGAAAAGAAGTCACGACAGACGAAGCTCGATCGCTGTTCGCAGATAACAAATACAAGGTTGAACTTATCGATGAATTTGCTGGCGATGGGCAGACGCTGACCCTTTACACGTCAGGAAATTATTCCGATCTGTGTCGCGGCGGTCATGCTGACGGTATTGCCGCACTCGATCCAGAATGTTTTTCGCTCACGAAACTCGCTGGAGCATATTGGCGCGGCGATGAACATAACGATCAGCTGACGCGTATTTACGGTATTGCGTTTCCAACAAAAGCAGAGCGCGATGCGCATCTTGCGATGCTCGAGGAAGCAAAGAAGCGCGATCACCGAAAGCTCGGCGTTGAGCTCGATCTCTTCGCGTTTTCCCCACTGGTCGGACCAGGCCTTCCATTGTTCACGCCTCGCGGCACTGTGCTTCGTGAACAGCTTGTCGCGTTCGTTTGGGCACTTATGAAGCCGTACGGATACACCAAAGTGACCATTCCGCACATGGCAAAGAGCGACTTGTATAAAACGAGTGGACACTGGGATAAATTTGCGGACGACATTTTCCATGTGTCGAGCAAGAAGACGGACGACGCATTTGTGTTAAAGCCGATGAACTGTCCGCATCACACGCAAATTTTTGCGTCACGTGGCCGAAGCTATCGCGATTTGCCGCTTCGTTATAGCGAAGTGACCACCGTGTATCGCGACGAGAATACCGGACAACTTCAGGGGCTGTCGCGTGTTCGGTCGATCACTCAAGACGACGCGCACGTGTTCTGCCGGCTTGATCAGGTGAAGGACGAGGCTCGTGCAATCGCGAATATCATCACGAAATTCTACGAGGCATTCCAGATGCCGCTCAAGGCTCGCTTGTCGGTGAACGATCCTGCAAAGCCAGAAGCGTATCTTGGCGGCGCAGAAGTGTGGGAGAAGGCTGTGGGAACGCTGAAAGAATTGCTCGCCGATATGAACCAGGAGTACTTCCTCGGTGTTGGTGAGGCGGCGTTCTACGGGCCAAAAATCGACTTTATCGCTACTGATGCGATCGGTCGTGAATGGCAGCTCGCAACAATTCAGCTCGACTTTAATCTTCCAGAGCGATTCGAGCTTGAATACACAGATTCTGAAAACGTGAAGCAACGCCCGGTGATGATTCACCGCGCGATTCTCGGATCGCTCGAGCGATTCATCGGCGTGATGATTGAGCATTTTGCTGGTGCTTTCCCAATGTGGCTTGCTCCAGAGCAGGTTCGCGTTGCAACGGTGGCCGATGAGTTTATTGACACCGCAAGGGCGATGAAGATGAATCTCGAAGCTGCCGGCGTCCGCGTAACACTGGACGACGCGCCGGAAAAAGTGGGAAAGAAGATTCGTGACGCCGCAATGAATAAAGTGCCCTGGACTATTGTGGTTGGTGCAAAGGAGCGCGACGGGGGAGACATTCAAGTGAAAGTCTTCGGAAGCGACGAATCGCTCATTATTCCACGGAGCGAGATCGTGAGCCGCGCAGTAGAGGCAGGAAAATTGCCAGTGTAAGTAATACAAAACACACGGCGCCGAATTGGCGCCGTGTGTTTTGTATTTATGTGGCCATTTGTGCTCGTACTGTGTTTGCCTGAAGTCTGTCGAGTGCTTTATTTGCCTTTGCTTGTTCAACGGCTGCATCAATCGCGAGATTTTCAGTTTCTTCGGTAAACTCTGCTGTTGCTTCCGCGACTTCTTCAGCAAACGCTTGTTGCGCCGTCACAACAACAGGATCTTTTGCGTTCACTTCGATTCCTTCTGATTTAAACCCTGCATCGATGTACGCCTGAAGTGCTTCTTTCACTGTTGCAAGAACATCCGCCGTCGCGCCTTCTTTCTCGATTCTCTCAAGGAGGTATGCCCGAACGTCTTCTGCAAGTGGTGCGTTGGTCACGATGGTTTGGAGAGACATAGAGAAATTTACGCGGCGAGCGATTCCTGCGGCCGTTGTTCCTTAACGGCGTTCGCGATGCGGCGAAGTGCTTCGCTTCGTGTGAGCGCCTCGCCGCTTCGCGCGAAATCGTTTTTAAGATTCAGGAAGATTGCTGCGGCGTCATCGGCAGAGGATCCGATGACTGTTTCGAGAGTAGACGTGGTTCCTGAACTCATGAGTCCAATTGCAAACTTTCCGTCAGCGTCTTTCTGAACAACAAAGTCATATCCGCCTGCGCCCCGGAGATTGAGCTGCTGACGTATTTCGCCTTTCGAGCGTAATGTTTCCGTGAGCACGTTGAGGGGCGTCGATTCTTTTCGTGCTTCTGGGCGAATGTGTAGAACTTCTTCTTTTGCGCGAAGCGCCGAGCGAAGCGAGTCACGAACAGAGGAATCTTCATGAAGATTAGCCGCGAGCATTGCGCTCTCGCGAACGGTATTGAGGGTTCCGGTGAATGTGTCCCAAGCGCGCGCAATTCGTTGTTTTGCCTGTTGTGCTTTTTCTGCTGCCTCGATTTGAATTTCGATATTCCGAATAGTGACTGAATCCTTAATAAAGAACACAGTTGGAAGCAGCTGTCGAAGCAGGGAAGCCTCTGGTGTTTCTGGAACGAAATCTTCGGCGCCTTGCGCGTAGTAATCGGTTTCTTTCTTGAATGGATTCACGTCGATCGCGCCGACGTTTGCGAGCATTTTTCCGATACCTTTTCCGCCAAGGGCGTCTTCAAGTGCGTGAACAGTGCCTCCCATTTCTCGGGGAAGTCCTCGGATTTTTTCTCCGTTGTCATCGCGAACTTTTCCTGAGCGAATATCCTCTGCTTCCTCGAACTCTCGTTGTTCTTTTTCTGTGCGGAGCGCGCGATCGATCGCGGTATTCGATTCTGCAAATTCCACGGTAAAGTATTTTGAGAATGCACGAAGACCTTTAAGCGTTCCCTTCAAGACCGCAACAGCGTCTCCAGGCTCTGCATTCGCCTTGAGCTCGGCGAGCTCGGCGATTTCTTTTTGCTCAAGAAGTTTTTTCCCGACACGTTCTTCTTGCTCTGGTGTGTATGTTTTTCCGTGTCGTCGAGCAAAATCCTTTGCAAGGGATATTCCAAATGCTTGACGATCGCGTTCCATGTCTTCCGCAAGCTTTCGTTTGTCCTCTGCAGTCTGTTCCGCCTCGCGTTTCCGATTCTCGCTCCATTGCGTGATTTTTTCTTTTAATGACGGTTGCTGTGCTTTTGCGTGCAGACGCTCCTCGCGCTCAAGCTCGGTTTCTCCTGCGCGAAAGTTTGTGAGACTTCTGAACGTTTCTCCAATATATCCGTTGAACATCGACGCCGCAAAGCTCGGCGTTGCCTTGGCGGTATCGACGAGGAGCGACTGAATTCGTTTCGTAATATTCGCATCACGCGCCGCAATCCCGGCTTCTTCGGTCTTGAGTTTTTGATCGACAATTTCAATGCCGCGCTGAGCAGTATTCTCTGTCGCTGTTTCGACAAGCGCTTCTTTATGGCTGCGCTCCTCCAGTGCTTCTCTTGATGGAATCTTTGCTCCCGCAGGGAACACTTCGAGTTTCATATTCATAAAAGCTGGCAAAATATAGACGCATAATACCATGATCTCAGGAGATGACGGGGAATAGATTGGTTCAAAAAAAGGTGATAGGATTGGAAAATATGGACGGAAATCTTCCAAAAATCATCGCCGTTGTCGGTCCGACGTGTTCGGGGAAAACGAATATTGGCATTGTGCTCGCAAAACACGTTGGCGGAGAAATTATCGCTGCCGATAGCCGAACGGTGTACAGACACATGAATATCGGGACGGCAAAGCCCGAATCCGATCGTAGAGACGACTCGCTGGGTCGTCTCGAACCCGAATCGGGAATCAACGCGCTTTTCGCCGATCGCCCTCACATGGTTCAGGGCATTCCTCATTGGGGAATCGACCTCGTCGATCCGAGCGAGGTTTTCACGGTTTCGCAGTTTCAGGAGTATGCCGACAAGAAAATTGCCGAGATCCTTGACCGTGGTCATGTTCCTATCCTCGTTGGTGGAACGGGCTTATATATTCGCGCCATCATCGATCGCCCAAACTACGCAAATACCGCGCCTGACGCTGCGCTCCGATTGGAACTTGAATTGATGACGGACAATGAGCTTCTTGAAGAGATTGCGTCACGTGATCCTGACACTGCGTCAACAATTGATGATCGGAACCGTCGACGACTCATTCGTGCGCTTGAGATTCTTCGAACAACAGGAAAAACATTGGCGGACCGCCAGGAATTCGGTGAACCGATGTACGATGCGCTTCAGATCGGCGTCACCAAGCCTCGCGAACAGCTGTACGCCGACATCGATCTGCGCGTTGATGAAATGATCGGCAAAGGACTTGTCGATGAAGTTCGTAAGCTTCGTGACGAGTATGGCGATGATTGTCCGGGAATGACGGGAATCGGCTACCGACAGATTGTCGATTTTTTCCAAAAGAAAGAACAGCTCCGTGATGCGGTATTGCGCATAAAATACGACAGCCACCATTACGCAAAGCGCCAAGAGACGTGGTTTCAAAGGGATTCGCGGGTTCTGTGGGTAACTGGCGTCGACGAGGCTCGTAAATTAGCGGACAATTTCCTTAAGCGCTAACGCTTAAGTGTATGGTCGATGGACGCATGGAAGGGATGCACGATGCGGAGAAGATGCCTCGAATTGAGTTGCCGAATATTCCAGAAAGCGTCGTCGAATCTGCTGACGACATTGTTGGCGCGCCAATGTTGCCACCGAATGAGATCAGAGGGCAGTCTGGTGAAACAACGTTTCGTGCAAAAGATCGAGTCAAGGCTCAAGAGATCCGTGGTCGTCTTACGCAAAATAGGCCAAGCAGAACGGAATCGCTTTCCGAACAGCCCGCTGTTCTTACGGCGATGCGCGACGCGTTGAATGCGCAATTACGAGAACTTCGCCTTACGCGAAAGAACGCAGATGGATTTGTTGCGCGACTCTCAAAGGCGGGGCGTGAGCGGCTCGCGACGCTTGATCGTGAGATTGAGGAAGCTCGAATACAGCGCGATCGCGTTGAATCGCAAATTGAATCCATGCTTCCAAACGCGGCGCGTTCTGGTTCTCGTGCCGGACGAATTCGTGCAGCGCAAGAGAAGATTGGCTCAGTGCTTTCTGCGGCGATGTCTCAGGAAGAGAGAGTCGAGCGCGCGGTTGCGACGCCAAAAGAAAAGCTTCGTGCCCGTCGGGAGGAGCTTGCATTTGAGCTTGAAACACTGAAATTCTGGCAGTTTGGGCGAAAACAAGAAATCGTGAAAGAGATGAAAGCTATCGATCACGATATGGCGAGAATGATCAACGCAGAACGCGGATTATAGCGCTTTTTTTAGTGCTTCTGTTGCGGTTGCAGGATCGGCGTTTCCTTTTGCGGCTTTCATGACTTGGCCAAGAAGAAACGCGAAGAGTTTTGTTTCGCCATTCTTGTAGCGCGCCACTTCGCCTGCATTCTTTTCCATGACGTCGGCGACGATTGAATCGATGACGGATGAATCGTCGATCGATGACGCGCCGACGGCGTTCATTGCTTCTGAGAGTTCAAGATTGTCGCGCTCCATTGCAGTGAGAACTTCGAGTCCTTTTTGCGCGGTAAGTTTTCCTTGCGCGAGGCACGCGAGGAATTCCGCAAAGCGCTCTGGCGTCATTGTTGCGCTGAGGATAGTTTTCCCTTCGTTTGCAAGGACGCTTGCGAATTTCGTGAGTGTCCAGCCGCTGACGAGCTTGGCGAGATCGGCGGCCAATAGTGGCGAAGACTGGAGCTTTAATCGGAGTTCGCTCATCGTTCCTTCGATGAAATCTGCGAGCGCAGAGTCGTCGATGATTTGTTTGGAAATCTCAGGCTTAAAACCGTAGTCATTCACAAAACGTTCCCGTTTTGCGCGAGGAAGTTCTGGAATATTTTCTGTGATTTCACGAACAAATTCACGCAAATCCAATGGCGGAATATCTGGTTCTGGGAAGTAGCGGTAATCAGCAGAGTCTTCTTTGGTTCGCTGAAGATCTGTTGTTTGCGTTGTGTCGTTCCATCCTCGAGTTGTGGTAATCATTGGCGGTGTTCCTGCTTCCCATAGTGCGGTCTGTCGAGCAATTTCGTAGTCGATTGATCGTTCAATCGCGCGGAAGGAATTGATGTTTTTAATCTCCGTCTTTGGGTTGAGCGGACCGGTTGGTGCACCATGTTCGTCGACTTCTCGAAGGGAGACGTTCACATCGCATCGCAAGTGTCCACGTTCGAGATCGCCTTCAGAAATACCAAGCGTTCGCACAAGAAGGCGCAGTTCCTGAACGTACGCTTTTGCCTGCGCTGAATTGCGGAAGTCTGGTTTTGTAACAATTTCACACAGCGGAACGCTTGCACGATTAAAATCGACGTATGTTTTTCCGTCATCGCCGTGAATGTTTTTTGCGGAATCTTCCTCAAGATGCATGCGTTCAATGCCGATGCGAACCGCGCCTTCATTTGGGACATCTATAACAAGTTCACCGTTCTGCATGACGGGAAGATCGAATTGTGAAATTTGATACGCCTTTGGAAGATCGGGGTAGAAATAATGCTTCCGGTCAAACTTTGAGTGTTCGGTAATGGTTCCATTGAGTGCAAGACCGAGGAGGACGGCGTAGCGAAGTGCTCCGGCGTTTGGAACGGGAAGTGTTCCTGGGTGGCCGGTACAAATTGGACAGACGTGAGTATTCGGCAAGGCGCCTTCGTCATGAGCGTTACAACCGCAAAACATCTTGGTTTTCGTGCTGAGCTCGATGTGGGTTTCAAGGCCGATAACAGGTTGGAGTCGCATATCGGACTAGTCTACTGTAGGAGCAGTTGAGAGGTAAAGTACGGTGTGCGCAATAACGATTGGGGGTACAAGGGCGATTTGAATAAGCGAAATAGCTGCGTCGAGCCAAAGTGGCAGGCGATCAATAAGAAGGCCGCCGACGCTTGTATGCAGGAGCGCTGCTCCAAGGGCGATGGCTCCCATGCTGAGAGCGGCGTAGACGAGAAAATACGCGAGACCAACACCGAAAAGGCGCTGTCCAACGGCAAGAATCTGGTGTTTTACGTGCGTGCGCGATTCCGCAAGCGCCGTGATCGGTCCCCGGCCTCGAAGAACGACTTCTTCAAAGGCAAAAGTGAAGATGATCGTTGCGAGAATTCCGGGAATGATAAATAGGAAATATCCAGCGGCCTGAAGAATCCAGTAGAGGAATGTTGCAAGAACAAGTGGGGTGAGGACGTTTGTTGCATGAGTGCCGATACTGCGCGGGTCGTGATCGTTTTTTGGGTGCGCAGATTTTAAGCTCACAAGCGTACTGACTGCGGCAGCAACCCAGCACGCAACTCCAATGAATACCGCGTATACGACAGCGATCGTTGCTTTTCCTAGGCTTCCCGGAACGCCTTGAATACCAAAATAGAGGATGAGTGGGAAGAGGAGATACGCGGTGAATCCATAGACGTCCGCAGCGTAGCGTTTTGTGAGGGTAATGCTGTAAAGGAGAACATCAAATACGCTTGGAAGCGTTGGGGCGTTATCGTTTGCTGACGCTGTCATAGAGATAGTAGGTCGTCAGACTGTAGAGCGGCATGACAATTGCATTTACAATGAAAACGCTCAGTGTTAATGCGACGGAAATGAGTGTGATTGCGAGAGGCGACAGGGACGCTGCGGCAAATGAAATGAGAACAGTCGTTGCAAGATTAGTCGTCATGGTGAATCCAACCACAATGAGAGAGATGATTGCGTTTGGAACGAATAGGCGAATAGCAACAGACCACCAGCGGCCTTTCACGGATTCGCGTGATGCTTTTGCTGCCGCGATGAGTGTTTTGAATGAGAGCTTCGTGGTGGAGCTTTCAAGAACAAGATGATACTGCGCAAAAGAAAGTTCGACGCTGTAGCGAATAAGCGTGTACATCGCACCCACAGTTCCGGCAAACATGAGGATGACGCCAAGAATTCCAAGTACCATTCCTAGTGTTCCGGTTGCGGTATTCAGCATCATGATGAGAATTCCCGGAACAAGGAACAGCGCAGAGAGAATGCTAAGGCCGGCAGCGATGCATGTCGAAAGAACAAAGAAGGATGCTAAGAATTTCCATGATCGTTTTCCGAGCGCAACGTGGTCTGGCGTTTTGTTGTTTGCGCGAGCATCGATAGTGAGAATAAGACAGACGCCAATCCAAAGGCTCGCGAGTGTTGTTGCAATGAGTCCGGTGACACTTGCGGCAATATAGGCGACGATTTCACTCGTCGGCGTGTATTGATCGACGCCGAATGGTGCTAAATATCCAGAGAACAAGAATGGCATCGATGCGACAACGAGCCAGAGGCTGATGCCGATAAGTTCTTTAAAGTGCGATCGGTAATGTTCGACGGTGCGATCGATGAGAGATCCGAGCGTAATAACGTTCGCCATAAGAGAAAGGTAAAGTTACGCCTAGTATATCAGGATTATCCCGTTGTTCCGAATCCGCCACGGTCTACAGCCGACCAATCTGTTGGTTCAATAAATTGCGCTCGAGTAATAGGGACGAACATGCCCTGAGCAATACGCTCACCGATCTCTACGATGTATGGTTCGTCTCCAATATTGTGCAGCATGAGTTTTAGTTCGTCGTTCGGTCCGCAGTAGTCAGAGTCGATCACGCCAGTGCCGTTTGCGAGGCGAATGCCTTTCTTTCCGTTGCTGGAACGGGGGAGGAGCAGGAGCACGTGATCGTTTGGGACATTTACTACAAGGCCTGTCCCAAAGAAAGCGCGTTCATTTGGTGCAAGTGTTTTTCCTTCAATTACTGCAAGATCGAATGCGCATGCTCCGGGTGTTTTGTATTCTGGAAGCGGAACGTTTGGCGATAGTCGTCGAATTGCGATTTCCATAATCGCTCCGACTGTACTTGATATCGTGAAGATTATCGAACATTTATCCACCCCCGAATTCCTTATCCACATCATTTTATTGACCCTCAATTTTTTCCGTGTACAGTGCGAAGCGTATCACGCGGTCGCCATGCTTGGCCGCGTGATTTTCTATCCACAGAATTCGTTGGTCGGCATGTGGAAGCCTTGCTACCATCAGTGCAACTATGAACGTTTGGTTGATCGCCGCCATGAGCGCGGATGGGAAAATAGCGGAAAAGGTGGATCAATCCTCGTTGGATTGGACGAGTAAAGAAGATTTGCGATTTTTTGTTGAAAAAACAAAGGAGGCTGGAGTGGTGATTATGGGAAGAAAGACGTTCGCGACAATTGGTAAGCCGCTGAAGGATCGACGATTGATCGTGATGACGTGTGACCCGGAAAAACAGGAGGGGATGGACGGCGTAGAATATACGTCAGAATCGCCGGGATCGATTGTGCGCAATCTCGAAGCTGATGGACATACAACAATTGTTGTTGGTGGCGGTTCTGGAGTGTACGGCCAGTTTCTTTCTGCCGGTCTTATCACGGATCTTTTCTTAACAATTGAGCCGGTCCTGTTTGGAAAAGGCGTGCCGCTTGCGCAGGATTTCGATCGAGTAAACCTCAAGCTGGTAGAAACTCGGATGCTGAACGATCAGACCATTCTTCTTCATTACGCTGTTTTATGAAGCCAATTGTCGACAGAACGCCAGATGCACAGTACCAGCGATTGTTGCGGGATATTCTTGAAAAAGGGGAGCGCACAAATAGTCAGCAAGGTACCGATGCACTTACACTCATGGGACCAAATTCGCTGCATTTTAAATTCGACAACGGCTTTCCTATCATCAACGAACGAAACATGGCGCCGAAAGAGTCTGAGCATTTGCCGGTAACGGTATGGAGACAGGCTATTGCGGAGATTTGCGGATTCGCAAATGGCGCACGGACACAAAAGGAACTTGAGGAATTCGGATGTTATTGGTGGCAATCGTGGGTAACTCCAGAGAAGTGCGCAAAGCGTGGATTAGAAACTGGCGATCTTGGTCCGGGTTCGTACGGTGCTGCGTTCCACGATTTTCCAACAGCAGACGGCGGAACATATAACCAGTTCAAAAACATCATTGAACAAATTATCGAGTTCCCGCATTTGCGTACGCATTTTATTTCTCCTTGGGTTCCGCAATACATTATTCGCGGTACGGGAAAGGAACAGAAAGTTGTGGTTGCGCCATGCCATGGTTGGATTCATTTGCGAGTGATCGATAACAAGCTCACGCTGCACATGTTCCAACGTTCGGCCGATGTTCCTGTCGGTGTTCCGTCGAACATGGTGCAATACGGCGCGTTGCTCATGATAATTGCGCAGGTGACGGGAACAATTCCACACGAATATATTCACAGTTTTTCAGATGCGCACATTTACGTTGATCAAATTCCAGCGGTAGAAACCATGTTGTCACGCGAACCAAAGAGACTCGCGACGATGAAGCTCGATCCGAACGTCACAGATTTCTTTGCATTCAGAAAAGAACACTTTACGCTTGAGGACTACGAACCGCATCCTGGGATCAAGGGAATTCCTGTTGCGATTTAGCGCAATGTATGTCTGACGAACAGAACAGGTTTGTGAATGTAAACGCGGCTCGCACCGAAGAGCAGCTGAAAGTGATGGAAGAGATTCAGGAAGAAGGGCATTGTCCGTTTTGTGCTGAGAATTTGGCAAAATATCATAAGGCCTCGATTATTGCCGAAGGGAAGTTTTGGCTGCTTACGGAAAATCAGTGGCCGTACAAAAAGGTAAAGCATCAACTTCTTGCGATTTATAAAACGCACATCGAGCATATTTCGGAAATGGATCCGGTGGCTGGAAGTGAGCTCTTTCTTTTGTTTGGCGAAGAGGCGAAGAAGCGAAATATTCCTGGCGGAGGAGTTGCGATGCGATTTGGATCGTCGCCGTTTGGAAGCTATGGATCGAGTGTCCTTCATATTCATGCCCATCTCATTGAGCCCGACCTCGAAGCTCTCGATGAAACTGAGGCATGGAAGTTTAAGTTTGGCCAGCCGAAGAATTATAAGAAGCTCAGCTAGCCAGGGAGGCGATTTTCGTGTAAAAAGCCCTCACCAGAGATCCTGGTAAGGAGTGTGATTCATGGAATTTTCCCGTCTTCAAATTCCGGGTTTGAGTCCGGGGCAGTGCGCGGCTCTCGCGCGTACTCGCAAGTACAGGATGTACGTACGATCGGTGGCCGAGGCGCTGGCTGGCAAGTGCCCGTTCTGTGACCTGGACGAGAAGTTCAATGTCGTCATCGCGAAAAACGGCTGTTGGCGTGCCTGGCAGAGTCCTACTCCGGAGGATTTTACGGCGCATCACTTCATCATCGCACACAAGCGCCATGTCCTCAGCATGGAAGAGCTTGATGACGACGTGGACGGTGCGCAGTTCTGGGCCATTCTCCGGGAGCTTCGCTTCATGCATGCTATCACGAGCAATGGCGTGCTCATGCGTGACGGCGATGCGACGCTCGGGGCTGGTTCGATCCACCATCTTCATGGCCACATGATGGTGCCCAATGGCAAGGGAAGGTTAGAATCGCCTTTCTACAAGGGTGATGCTTCTGAGGCGGAATCGAATGCTCGCGCCATCGCGTTCGAGCTCATGCGTACCGGAACGCAGTTCGCGGACCTTTCTTCCGAGCAGCAGAGGCTCGTGGAGGATCGGTTGGAGTAAATGTGACGAATGTCACAACGAGGGGCCGCTGCGGAAACGCGGCGGCCCTTTAGATTTTGCTCACGAAAATAATTTCAACGCCTTGGCTTTTTAAAATGCGTTCACCGTCGAGAACTTTGTAGCCGATTCGGTAATACAGTCGCCGTATATTGGAATACGCGAGGAGCTTTGCGCATTGCGGACAGGGGAATACCTCGACGTACACGTCGGTTCCTTTGAGCGAAATTCCGTCTTTTGCCGCTTGCGCAACCAGTCCAGCCTCGGCGTGAAGTGCGAGAGAAGATTCAAGGTTTACGCCACTTTTAAAGTTTCCTCGCGGATCTCCTTCGTCATATGCGATCTGATCGATTGGAGTGTAGATGTTATGTGTTTGGATGATGATCTTTTTCTCGCGAACCGCCAATGCACCGAGCCTTCTCCACCAGTCTTTGCTCTTTGCACCTTCTTCGTGAGCGATCGTCATCATCGCCTGGTCGATCTCGTCGGTACTTACTGTAACGTCAGGCGAAATCTGAACTGGTTCGATGGAAGTTTTTTTGTCCCAGCGTAGAAAAATCGTGTCGACCTCGGCAGGATTTTGAGAGAAATGCTTTGCGACCAGTTCGGTGGTGATGTCGTCGTCGGAAATAATAATAGGGATGTTCTGTGTTTGAATCTCTTGTATTTTTGCTTCGTCGAGGATAGTTACGCGATCAAAAATTCCCCAAGCTTCTATCGATTTCTGGATGAGAAAGGGATCGAGTTTACGGATATCTTTTACAAGATGCTCGTACGATTGAATGACGTCGGTTCCGAAGACGCAGAGCTCTTTCGCGTCTGGATGATTTTCAAAAAAGCGTCGATAGCCTTCGTGTAATACGGGAATATACGCGATGATTATCGGCGACATATCGGCAATTATCCTTCGATGCCTTTGAGTGTTTCCTGAAGGACTTTTAGAATTTTTGGTGTGAGAATGCGTTCGAGTTTATTCGCGGTGGTAATTTGTAAATGACGAATTTTCGCACTCGTAGACGTGGTCGCCATGCGTTCGAGTACTACAACCTCGCCGCAATATTTCTTGAGATCGGTAAGCTCTTTTTTTGAATACGTTTCTTTGGTTGCGACAAGCACATCGGGCTTAATGAGCTTGATGAGATTCCATTTAGGGTCTTTCAGTGTTTTTGGAACCACAATATCGACGTGGCGAAGATTACTCACCATTTCCATGCGTTCATCTTCTGGGACTACTGGGCGTTCTGGTCCTTTTCGTGCGCGAATCTTTTCGTCGTTATCAATTCCAATAACGAGAATATCCCCCTTGCTTTTCGCTGCTTCAAGATATCGAGCGTGGCCAATGTGAACGAGATCGTATGAGCCTTGTGTAAGGACGATCTTCATTCCTAATGTTCGGAGGCTCTCGATCACCAAGGAGAGCTTTGCGTGATCGCGGATAATTCGATTTTTTACGTTCGACCCCGGACCAAACGGATCGTGATAGGGCGAGGACATATGTCCCGAGTTTAGCAGTGATCGGCAGGATGCATAATCGATCATGTGGACAAACAAAATCCCCTCGGATTCTTTCGAATCGAGGGGATTTTTGGCTACTGCCTTTTCTTACACTGACGCCTGATCGAGCTTGATTGCTGGACCCATGGTTGAGGTCATGGTGACCGACTTCATGTAGATACCCTTGCTTGATGCTGGCTTCACCTTGCGAATTGCTTCGATAGCAACTGCGAGGTTGTTCACGAGGTTTTCTGCGCTGAACGAAGCTTTTCCAACGATCATGTGAACGTTTGCGGTGTTGTCGTTTTTAAACGCGACCTTTCCGCCCTTCTGTTCCTCGATGATCTTTCCAATGTTTGGACCAACGGTGTCAGTCTTTGGGTTTGGCATGAGTCCGCGAGGTCCGAGAATTTTTGCGGCTTTCGCGAGCTTTGGCATCATGCTTGGAACAGCGACAGCGACGTCGAAGTCAATTTTTCCGGTGCGGATAATTGTTTCGAGTACTTCTTCGGTTCCGATAATGTCTGCGCCCGCTGCCTTTGCTGCAGCTTCGTTGTTTGCGTCGACGAAGGCAATCACGCGCTTCGTCTTGCCGGTGCCGTGTGGCAACGTAACGGTTCCACGAATCTGCTGATCGCCCTGCTTTGGATCGACTCCAAGCGCGAAGTGCAATTCAACCGTCTCGTCGAACTTTGCCTTTGCTGTTTCCTTCAAGAGCGCAACAGCGTCCTTTACGGCGTACAGCTTCTTCTTGTCGATCATCTGCTTTGCGCTAGTCATTCGCTTGCCGGTCATAGTGTTTTGGTTAGTGGTGTTAACGATCGGAATCGATCTCCCACGATATTAGTTTAAGCAATCACGTCCACACCCATCTGTCGGCACGTTCCTGCAATGATCTTCATAGCAGCTTCCACGTTAGTCGTGTTCAAGTCTGGCATTTTCTTCATGGCAACTTCGCGCAACTGAGCCTGGGTGATTTTTCCCACCTTTTCGGTGAGCGGCTTTCCGGATCCTTTTTCAAGGCCGATGATTTTTTTCACCAAGTCGCTCGCTGGAGCAGTCTTGAGAATGAAGCTGAATGTGCGGTCTTCGTAAATGGTGATGATCGCTGGAACAGTTTCTCCCATGCGGTCCTGTGTTTGTGCATTGAATTCCTGCACGAACTGCTGAATGTTTACACCTTGAGCACCGAGCGCTGGTCCGAGTGGTGGAGCAGGCGTTGCGCGTCCTCCGATTGACTGGACTTTGATGACGGCTTTGATCTTCTTTGCCATACGATCTTTTTTACAGTGGATTCCTCAGTATTTAGCCGAAGCGACCACGTCGTTATTTAGTGCGGAAAGTGTGCCAGGATTGGCTAAGAAAGTCAATAAAATAGGAACGACGTCGGCTCTGAGGAGCCGACGTCGAACGTTGTGGGCGCAGTGGCCGTATGCCTACTGCAGAAGCCCAGTCACAATTGCCCCGACTGGGACGCAAACGATTCCGATGCCCATGAAGAGGAGGACCTTGGCGGAGCGCTCCGTTGTCTTCATTCCCAGGGCGACCATGATGAGGGCGAACACGCCGAGAAGCGTGAAGCCGAACGTGGTGCCGGCAGGACTGAAGAGCCCTCCGATGACTCCGACGGCTGTACTCATGACGATCACGAGGATGGCGGGGATTGCGGGGAGGATACGGCGGGCGTTGATGCGGGGATTCATCTGGTCGAGTCCGTTTCGCGGGGTGGAACCGATGGCCAGAGATGACCACCGGTTGTGCACCGTGAAATGAGCGGGCTGCCTAGCGTACTGGAATATTGAAGAAAAAGCAAAATACAAAAGCGCCCTGGGCAATCGGGGTGCTCTGCATTGTGGCTATTCTTGGGATGAAAAACGACGTTGAAGCTCTTCAATCTGCGCGTGTGATCCGACGATCGTCGATGTAAAGATTCTTGGAGTTTTGATTTCAGGTTCGCTGTGGGCATTCGTCTCGCGTTCGCCAACCCTATAGATGACCGCTTGGCCTTCTTTTACGGAGAAGTTGCGGAATCGGGTTGGGGCTCCTTTTGGGGCGAATTCAAGCTTGTACTCCTCCGAAATGAACTCGCCGCCCTCGTCCTTGACGTAATGCCCGTCTGAATGCCAGCGCGGAGCATCGAAAATATCGCTCGGAAGAAAGATTCGTACCGTTGTCCATGCGGATGTTTGCTGGAATCGAGTCTTCATGTCGCCGACGGTCCTCGTGATGAGTTTGGAGATTGCATCGAGCGTTTCGTTGGAATTCGATCCAATACGTTGTAAATGGTGACGGAGCAGCGCCTCAAGCTCGGCCATGTCACTTCCATAATAATCGAAATCTTCGGGTTCACTTTCGATACTCACCGTTCGGATTGCTTCTTCTTCCTGTTGGGTAGCGTTCACGTCAAACGCAACGGTCCCTTCTTTCTTTAGACGATCCGGTATCGATTCTTGAACTTTGAGGCGTTCTGCATCCATCATATTCGCCGATTGTATCATCAATACAAAAACGCCCCGATTGCTCGGAGCGTTTTTATTCTTAGACCTTTTTGACCTGGAGGAAGTCCAGTTCGAGCGGCGTTTCGCGGCCGAACATGGAAACCATGACTTTGACCTTTCCGCGGGACATATCCACGTCGTCCACCTTTCCTTGCTGGCCCTTGAACGGACCGTCGGTGATAGCAACGAGGGAACCCTTTTCGACGTCGATCTTGAATTCTGGCTCGGCAACGCCCACACGCTTCATGAGATCGTCAACCTGTTCCTGAGGAATCGGTGTTGGTGTGTTTCCGGTTCCGATGAATCCGGTAACGTTTGGCGTATTGCGCACCACGTACCAGCTGTCGTCGGTCACGATCATTTCCACGAGCACGTAGCCTGGGAAAATCTTTTCCTCGATAACCTTACGGGCTCCGTTTTTGATTTTGATCTTCTTTTCCTTTGGAACGAGAATATTGAAAATCTTCTCCTCCATGTCCATGGTGCTCATACGCTGAGTGAGCGCTTCCACAACACTCTCTTCGTATCCAGAGTATGTGTGAATGACGTACCAGCGTCGGCCGTAATTGGCGGTTTGTTTTGCCATACTTAGACTTTGGAAATAAGGAACTCGAGGCCTTTGCTCAAGCCGAGGTCGAGCGCGCCAATGAAGACTGCGGTCGCAAGACTGAGAATAAGGACAATCGATGAATACATGATGGTGTCTTTGCGGCTTGGCCAAGAAACCTTTTCCAGCTCCATCCGTGCTTCACGGAAGTACTTCACCGCTGGATTGTTGAGAATGCGTTGCATATGAAAGTAGTGTATCAAAAAACCCCTTGCGGGGAACGGGGAGAATATACACCGAATTGAGTGGGGGAGCAAGAGGATCAGTGGAAAAGCGAACGCGGCGGCCGGGTAAGGGCCGCCGCGAGGCGTGGTGTGGTCAGGGTTTGGTCGCCGGATCCGAGTCGTCATCCAGATCGACGCAATCTTCCCAATACACGTCTGGGTAGTATGCCTCATCCAGAGGCGACCACTCCTCTCCCAGCCGATCAGCTTCGGCGTCCGCGAGGATCGCCGTTTCTTGTTCCGGGGAGATGTACGGTTCATTCGGATCGTAGAGGACGAACCAGGATTCGACCACCAGCCGGTACTTGAAGAGCTGGTCTTCACAGATTGCTCCGACCCACCCCGGCAGCAAGGGGATTTCGAGGACGAACATCGCGAGCCCGTCGGCGAAACGCTCCCGAAGAGAGGGTTTCGTCGGCGGTCCGTCGGAGCGGATCTTGCAGTCGATGCTCACGAAACGTTCGCCGACGAAGCCGAATTCGTGCTGGTACACCTTGGAGCAGCGCAGTCCGTCAGGGGTCAGACCGTTCTCGAGCGTTGCTCCGGAGCACACGACGCCGAAGCGCCGGTCGTCCTCGAGCAGGTTGAAGGGAACGAGCGGGGAGTTGCAGTGAGGGCAAAGTGAGGGATGGCTCACGGTGATTTCCGGGTTCGGGTTTGGTGCGAGAAACTGATGGAACCCCTTTACTATAACAAAAAATCGCCAAAAAGTCAAGAAAAGTGGCTAATATTAAATAAAAAGCGAACGCGGCGGCCGGGTAAGGGCCGCCGCGAGGCGTGGGGGATCAGCAGATCGTCGCAACGGTTTTTACGACGCCCTCGAGCACGAGACCGAGTTCCGTCGCTTTGCTCCGCAGAACCGCGGTGTTGGAGGGGTGTCCGTGGGGGTCCTCCTTGCCGTTGCTGATGCAGGACACCGCCACGATGAACGCGTCTTCCTTCGGCTTCAGGCCGGCGGTGACGGTGAAGTATGCCCAGAGCGCGGCCTGCGGAACCAGGCTCATGCCCACGCTCACCGCTCCCGGTTGGTCGATGGACACACGATCGTCCTCACTTTCGAATTCCGGCCCTTCGTTGTAGACGATCGTTCCGATGTGCTTTGCTTGAGCAGTGCACTCCACGAAGAGTCGGCGTGCGAGAGCATGATCAAGGACTACTCCATGATCTGCATAGCGCGCGCCTTGGAGCGGCGACGGGCCTTTTTTGACGAGGCCGTCAGCGAAGATGATGTCGCCTTTGTACACACTCCGACGGAGCCCGCCGGATGCCGACGTGAGGATCAATCGCCGGATGCCGAGCTCCCAGAGGATGCGCTCCAGCACGTAGAGCGCTTTCGGATTCTTCTCGTACATGTGAACGCGACCAGAAACCACGACCACACGATGTCCACCGATGGTGGCGATGCCGATCCTGCGCGCATGGCCCGAGATGTCTTCGAGCGTTTCGAAGATATCGCTGATCGCCGTCAGCTGAATGAACCATTCGGGAGCGATTGAGTCTCCCCAGCCCGTTCCGAGTTCTGCTGCGACGATGGTTCCGACGTTTTGAACACCGAGTGCTCGGAGAAAACGGCGCGCAGCCGCTTCTGCAATCCGATCGAGCTTGTCGCTCCAGGATGGTTTACGCATGCCGAACTCCTTGTTGGCGAGAGGACTGTATCGAGTTTTTACTATTTCTGCAAAACAAAACACCAGCAGTGATGCTGGTGTTTTGCGGTTTACACGTCCAGGTTGCTTACGTCTTTTGCGTGGGTTTGGATGAACTTCTTTCGAGGAGCAACGTCAGCGCCCATGAGAACGTCGAACGTTTCGTCGGCAAGCGCAGCGTCCTCCACGGTGACTTGCTTCATCATGCGGGTTTTTGGATCCATGGTGGTTTCCCAGAGCTGGTCTGGGTTCATTTCTCCCAAACCTTTGTAGCGTTGGATGTTTACCTTGATGCCCGTGGTTGCGACATCGTCCTCTGGAGCGTCGGTGCCATCGTCATTCTTTGCCTTTACCTTTGATGGATCAACCTTTCCGCCAGACATTTCTTTAATGTGCTGCTCGCGTTCCTCTTCCGTAAATGCGTAACGAACTTGTTTGCCAATTTGCACGCGGTACAGCGGTGGCATGGCGATGTAGATGTGTCCGCCAGCAATAAGATCTGGATAGTGACGATAGAAGAGGGTGAGCAACAGCGTTCGGATGTGCGCGCCGTCCACGTCGGCGTCGGTCATGATGATGATACGTCCGTAGCGCAAGCTTGCGATATCGAATGCTTCGCCGATGTTTGTGCCGAGCGCAATGACGAGATTCTTTACTTCGTTGTTTGCGAGGAGCTTGTCGAGGCGCGCACGTTCCACGTTGAGAATCTTTCCACGGAGCGGAAGAATTGCTTGGAACTCGCGGTTACGGCCTTGCTTTGCGCTTCCACCTGCGGAGTCTCCCTCAACGATGTAGAGCTCGGTGCTCTTGGTGTCCTTGCTCGAACAATCTGCGAGTTTTCCTGGAAGCGTCATTCCTTCCAGTGCGCCTTTGCGCAACACGGTGTCGCGGGCAGCACGAGCTGCGGCACGAGCGCGAGCAGAAAGTAAACACTTGCCGATAATTTCCTCGGCATCGCGTGGATGTTCTTCAAGGAAAATTTGCAGCGCTTCGCCAAAGACGGACTCGACGGCGGTACGTGCTTCTGGATTACCGAGTTTGTCTTTGGTCTGTCCTTCAAATTGCGGCTCTGGAAGTTTCACGCTAATCACGGCAGTTAGGCCTTCGCGTGCGTCGTCTCCGGTAAGATTTGGATCCTTCTCTTTAATGTAGCCTTTGTCGCGTGCATACGTGTTGAGTACGCGAGTGAGCGCCGAACGGAAGCCTGCAAGATGCGTTCCTCCGCCTGGGTTCACGATGTTGTTTGCGTAGCAGTATACGCTGTCGTAATACTCGGCGGTGTACTGAACGGATACTTCAACTTCAAGATTTCCGCTCGATTTTTTGACGTAGAAAACGTTTGGTTGCTTGATTTCTTTGCGCTCGTTCAAATGGCGAACGTATGAGGCGACGCCACCTTCGAAGTAGAAACCGTATGGTTCCGGCTTCTCGTTGCGCTCGTCAATAATTTCCACGCGAATGCCGGCGGTGAGGTATGCCTGTTGGCGAAGGTGATCGACAATATAATCAACGTCGAAGGCGATGGTTTCGAAAATCGTTGCGTCAGGATGGAATCGAATAATGGTTCCGCGTTTTTTTGTTTTGCCGGTTGCCTTCACCTTTCCTTGCGGGATGCCTTTTTTGTATTCCTGCTCCCAGATTTGTCCGTCCTTGTGCACTTCGGCTTTCAAATGATCGGAAAGTGCGTTCACCACAGAAACACCCACGCCGTGCAAGCCACCCGAAACTTTATAGCCTGATGCTTCGCCGCCGAATTTTCCACCGGCGTGAAGTTTGGTGAGCACGAGCTCGAGTGCGGAGATTTTTTGCTCTGGGTGAATGTCTACTGGAATACCACGACCGTTATCTTCAACGGCAACCCAGTTGTCTGGTTCGATGTGAATAGTGACGGTGGTCGCATGGCCGGCCATTGCTTCGTCGAACGAGTTGTCGACGACTTCCCAAATCATGTGATGCAAACCCGTTGGCCCGGTGGAGCCAATGTACATGCCCGGACGCTTTCGCACTGGCTCGAGTCCTTCAAGGACCGTAATATTTTTTGCGCTGTAGTCGGAACTCGTCTTGTGGTCTGCCATAAACGCGCCATTTAATTCGTTCGGAGTTTATCACGCGCGGTCGATCGGGAACAAGCGAGACATGGTATTATTCTGTTGACAGAAACGAAAAGTCTTTTCGGACTTTGATTTGTGGCTAATCCAATTCTTTCTCCAGAACTTCAAGCGATCGAAGCGCAGAACAGGCGCGATATTCGTATTGTTGAAGCACGCCCAATGCTGTTACGGATTGGTTTGACGCTTGCGATCGTTGCTGATGTGGCGATGCTCGCTTTTTTTGCATTCGTTATTATTGGATACGTTGTTTCGGATGCATTCACGGACATTCGGTCAGCGGCAACGTTACAAAATAACGTCGCTTCAATGCATGCAATCGCTAAAGGAAGCGATGCGCAACAATTAACGCTTGGATCGGCAAAAGTTATTCAGGGCACGCCAACGAGCTATGATTTTTTTGCGACCGTAAAAAATCCAAACGCCGATTGGTATGCCACGTTTACGTACCGTTTTTCTGCGGGAGCAACGACGTCACGAACCGAAGAAGGTTTTGTGATGCCGGGGGAGAGCACATACCTGTTGTCGCTTGGTGTGAAGGCTGATAGTCGGCCGTCGTCGCCATCGATTACTATTGAAAATCTCGTTTGGCATCGTGTGAACCATCACGACGCGCCTGATGTTTCGGCGTGGCTCGAGAATCATGGAAATTTTTTGGTGACGACGCCAACGTATGCTGCTGATATTGCGCTTGCGAGTGCGTCGATTGGTCGAACGACATTCACCGTTACGAATGCGTCGGCGTATAGCTATTGGGAGCCGCAATTTACCGTTATTCTTGAGCGTGCCGGTGCGGTGGTTGGCATTGCACAAGCGACGCTTTCTCAATTTACTGCAGGCGAGGTTCGTAATGCTGAAGTACGTTGGTACGGCGATATCCCACTCACCGCAACCGCAACCGTTGTTCCGCGGATAAACTTTTTCGATTCATCGGTATACATGTCCCCGCAAGGAACCCAAGGCCTCGACCCGCGAGATTTGTTGAAGAATTAAGGTAAATTTGTTACTGTTTTACTCGTCCGATGGCCACAGCGGCGCAACCAGCATCGGCGGGAGTACGGCATGAGTCGCACCGATTCAGGAAGTATTGCCAAGGTGTGGGGGAGCGAACTTCCACGCATCGTCGAGGAGACGGACGGCCAGAAGTACGCGCTCAGTGGAGCATGGGTGATGTTCGAGGGGGAGAAGTTCGTCCTCGCGTTTGAGATCGACAGTGGAGGCAGCGCGAAGCCTCACGACCTCTGGTTCACGGAGGAGATTACGGGCTCAGACGGTGCGGTGTCGTACAACGATATCGGAATGCTCCGCCTGCTCTGCGATCACCAGATCCTGGTTCAGGAACGGCTCGAGGCCATCCTCGCCGGAACAGCCGAGTCAGGTCCGCTCGAGATCAAGTAGACAGCTCACGCGCCCGCGTGAGCCAAGGACACTCCCCGTTGGGTGCTCCGTGGCTCGGCGGGTGTGTTTCTTTTTCGCAACGTGTACACTCTCTTTATGGCCTTTGCTCCCTTTACTGCGTTCCGAAAGATGGATATGCCACTCACTATTGCTGCGATAGTGTTGATTGGCTTTGGTTTTGCGGCGATTTTTTCCGTTGAACTTTCTCGCGGATCAGAAAATGTGTTTTTGCAAAAGCAGGCTATTGCGCTTGGGATTGGTGCCCTGACGTGCGCGGTGATTGCTGCAGCGAACTATCACGCCATTCGTCACTACGCTCGAGGGTTTTACATTGGCGGAATCATGTTGCTTATTTTGGTGCTGTTTCTTGGTCGTACGTTAAACGGATCAACAGGATGGTTTGTTGTTGGCGGATTCGCGTTTCAGCCGGTGGAGCTTATGAAAGTGGCACTCATGATGATGCTCGCGCTCTATTTTAGTGAAAGAGCAAAGCGACGCTTTGGATGGAAAGACCTTTTCGCAAGCGCCGGTCTTGTTGCGGTGCCGGTTGTGTTTCTCATGATGCAGCCAGATTTGGGAGGTGCTGCTCTTTTGGTGGGAACGTGGGCGGTGATGGTGTTGTTTGCAGGAATTCGTCCGTCGCAGGTTTTTGTTCTTATTGGATCAGTCGCGATTGTTGCTGCTATTGGATGGATGTTTGTTTTTCAGCCGTATCAGAAAGATCGAATTTTAACGTTCCTTGATCCGTCGCGCGATCCGCTGTTTCGAGGGTATAACGTCACACAAGCCAAAATCGCCATTGGCTCTGGTGGATTTTGGGGGAGAGGATTAGGTGACGGCAGCCAAAGTCAGTTGCGCTTTTTGCCAGAAAGTCAGACGGACTTTGTGTTTGCGGTGATTGCCGAGGAACTGGGGTTTGTTGGAGTTCTCCTTTTATTTTCAGCATTCATTGTGCTGTTGTGGCGAGCACTCGCAATAAGCAGAATGGCGCGAGACACCTTTGGCGCGTATCTCTGTATTGGAACGTTTTCTGTTATGATTATTGAGGTAACCGTGCATGTTGGCGCAAACGTATCGCTGATGCCGGCAACTGGTGTTGCATTGCCGTTTGTGAGCTACGGTGGAAGCGCGCTCTTGCTCTCCTTGGTATTTCTTGGTTTGGTTCAGTCTGTTGCCATTCGCCTTCGTCCTGGCGACCGTTTTAACGATATTGTGCTATGAATGCGAACGATAGAGCGTTGCTCGACCCTGTTACTCGGTGTCCATTTTGCGCGGTTTCATACGACGGCGAACGTTTGCGAACCTTAAAGAAAGACGGTCGAAAGGAAGTGTTGCACGCGACGTGCCTTCAGTGTTTTCGGGCCATGTTTTATACCATTGAGCGCTTTGAGCAGAATATTTCGTGTGTGGGGATTTTTACGGATTGTGACGCTCAGGACGCGCTGCGTTTTATGAGCCGGAAACGGATTTCTCCTGACGATGTACTTTCCGTGCACCTTGCTCTTGAAAAGATGACGAAATGACCTTTTTCAGGGTTACACACACGAAAGTTGACAAAAGCGCCAGGATTAGATGAAATACCCGCCATCTATGCAGAACCACGCAACAATGAATGCCACCCTTCGCGAACTCAAAGGCCGCGCAACTGACGCACTTCGTGCTGAAGGAGCAGTGCCTGCAGTCGTTTACGGCTTTGGCACCGAACCAACAAATATTCAGGTTGACCGCAACGCATTCTTGAAAGTTCTTGCAGCTGCTGGTTCCAGCACTGTCGTCGATCTCGTTGTCGACGGAAAGACTTTCCAGGTGCTTATTGGCGAAGTTCAGCGCAATGCGCTTAACGACTTCGTGACGCACATCGACTTCCGCGCAGTCGATCCAAACCGTAAGATCGAAGCAAAGATTCCTTTGGTGCTTGTGGGCTTGGCTCCAGCTGTGAAGGAACTTGGTGGAACGCTCTTGCAGTCTTTGGAAGAAGTTGAGGTTATCTCGCTTCCAAACGCACTCGTCCATGAGATCAGTATCGACGTTTCGAAACTCGCAACGTTTGAGGATGTAATCCGCGTGTCTGATATCGCTGCCCCAGAAGGCGTTGAAATCACCACCGACGGCGAGGTCGCTATCGCATCCGTTCAGCCACCACGTTCTGAGGAAGAGCTCGCATCGTTGAACGAAGTTGTTGATGCCGACGTTTCAAAGGTGGAAGTGCTTAAGGAAAAGAAGCTTACTCCTGAGGAAGAAGCAGAAGCGGCAAAGAAAACAGAGAAGAAATAATTCCACAAAACGCCCCGTCGCAATGACGGGGCGTTTTTGGTATCATGAAAACTCTTATGCCAAAGAAAACATCGAACGTTTTTCACCGGGGGTATCATCGTGCGTTGCGGTTGTGGAAACGTGAAGGAACGCCAAAAAATCTTTTCGTGATCGCGGGAGGAATTTTTCTTCTGACCGCAATCATTTCCGTCATCATGATGCCGAAGCAAACGCCGTCGCCTGTCGTGAATCAGCCTGCGAGCATTTCATCGCTTCCTCGTCATCCGTTAACAGGAGAGGTTCTTTCTGCGCCGCTCGCAAATTTGCCACAAGTATTCGGCGTGATGGTTGAGAATTCCGCAGACGCATGGCCACTCTCCGGAATCGATCAAGCGTTTCTTGTTATCGAAGCTCCAGTCGAAGGAAATATTCCTCGATTCATCGCGTTCTTTTCTGATGATCAATCTGTGGCAAAAATCGGTCCCGTGCGATCGGCACGTCCATATTACTTGGATTGGAATGCGGAGTTTCAAGGAATTTACGGACACGTTGGCGGTTCGCCAGAAGCGCTCGATGAGATTGCTGTAAACGGCACGCTCGACTTGAACCAATTCTTTCAGAGCGAATATTATTATCGTGATGAACTGACGCGATACGCTCCGCACAACGTATACACGACAACGGAAAATTTGAAGAAATCCGTTTCTGAAATTGACGAAAAATATTCCGTTGGTTCGCCGGTATACGATTCGTGGACATTCGCCGACGGCACATCGAAATCATCGACTGTTGATACGACTCACATTGCGTGGGGAAATGGATACGATATCGACTGGACATATGATCCGTCATCAAACACATATCATCGTTCGCAAGGAGGAAATACGTACACGGCGAACAACGTCGTCGTCATCGCAACAGACATCGGAACAATTCCTGGTGACGATAAAGGCCGACGAACCGTTCGCACGATCGGCGAAGGGCCGATGATCCTGTTGCAAAACGGAACACGAAACAACGTGCCGTGGACGTGGAAGAAAACTTCAGCATTATCGCGCATGCGATTTTATGACGACACTGGAAAAGAGGTGACAATGAATGCTGGAAAAACGTGGATTGAAGTGGTTGGGAGTCTCGATCAGGTTTCAACAGAATCAGACGGGGTCTAGATCGCAGCGTGCACGACTCGTTCTCGGCTGCTCATGTCTTTGAGGATTTCGATTTTCGCTTCAGGAAAATGCGTTGCAAGAAGCGCCGGTGCGGTTTGGCGTTGTGACGGGTCGATTTCGATGAACAGATCGACGGCGATCCGTTTGCCTTTGCGCGATGCTTCGTGAAGATAGGTTCGGATCTGGTTACAAAGTTCGTCGTACAGCGCTAAGCCGTCGGCGCCGCCGACGAGTGCAAGTTTCGGCTCGTAATTCTTCACGTCTGCATCGCAATCGTTCCACTGCCACGGCGTGAGGTACGGAAGATTCGCGGTGATGACGATGTGGGAGGGAGTAGGGAGGAGGCAGTTGGCAGTAGAAGTGAGCGCGATAAACGGCTCGAAGAGGGAGCCTTCGAGGAAGGTAACGTTCGATCCGAGATTTCGCGCATTATGTTCTGCGACAGCTTTGGTGTTGCGATCGATTTCGATTGCGAATGTTGGGCGATGCGTTTCGAGCTCGAGCGATATCGCAATCGCGCCGCTGCCAGTTCCGATATCGATAATCGTTGACTGGGAATTGATCACTCTAAGTGTGGCCTCGACTAAAACTTCCGTATCTGGTCGGGGAATGAGCACGTGTTGATTCACGAAGAAATCGCGACCAAAGAACGCCTTGGTTTGCGTGAGGTATGCGATTGGTTCGTGTCGTGCTCGACGAGCAACGAGACGCTGGAATGTCTCGATGCTGTCAGGCTTTACTGTTTCGTCGCCGTGCGTAAAAAGATATGCGCTGTTTACATCAAGAACGTACGACAAAAGCACTTGCGCATCGAGGCGAGGATTTTGTTTCACGGTGCGCGTTGCGTCAGCAGCTTTCAGTGCATCGCCGGCCCATGCGAGGAGTTCAAAAATCGTCATGGCGCCGTCCATACGTTATTCGTCGTCTTCGTCCGAGGCAAGCTCGCCGAATTTTGCATCGCGCGCTGCCATCTTTAATGTGGTGAGAATGTCGGTAATGCTTCCATCGAGAATCGCAGGAATACCGTGCCAGGATTGCTTCACACGATGATCGGTGATGCGGTCTTGTGGGAAGTTGTACGTACGGATTTTTTCCGACCGTTCTGCGCCACCAATTTGACTGCGGCGTTCCGCGTCGAGTGCTGCGCGTTTCTTCTCGGCCTCGAATGTGAAAACGCGAGAACGCATCACACCCATGGCGCGTTCTTTGTTCTGGCTGAATGATCGTTCGTCCTGACAGTACACGGTGATTCCGGTTGGAATATGCACCATGCGCACTGCGCTGTATGTGGTGTTGACGCTTTGTCCACCGGCACCTTGCGACGTCGTTGCTTCGATGGTGAGATCTTTTGGATTGATGTCGAATTCTTCCTGTTCAATTTTCGGAAGAACGGCGACGGTTGCGGTTGATGTGTGAATGCGGCCAGCCTTTTCAGTGGACGGCACACGTTGAACGCGATGGACGCCGCTTTCGAGTTTCATGGTGCCGTACGCGCCGTCGCCATGAATTTCAACAATAACTTCGCGGAAACCTCCAAGATCGTTCTGACTTTGCGAGACGATAATTGCTTTCCAACCGTTGCGCTCGGCAAAACGGGTGTACATGCGGTACAGATCGGCGGCAAACAGCGCCGCTTCTTCGCCGCCGGTGCCGGCACGAATTTCCATAATCGCGTCGTGACCGTCGATAGGGTCTGCTGGAATGAGTGCGAGTTCAAGATCAAGTTCAATCTTTGGCATTGTCGGCAAGATTGCGGCAATTTCTTGTTCCGCCATTTGGCGAATTTCCGGATCAGTGTCGTGAAGCGTCGCTTGAGCCTCGGCAAGATTGCGCGCCGCAACTTCATACACGGTTGCGATGTCGAGAATGCGGCTGATCTGCTGATACTGCGCGTTTACTTCGCGAAGTTTTTTCGGATTGCCAAGAACTGCTGGGCTCATGAGCTCAGTTTCGATCGCTGCTTTTTCGGCGCGTTTGTCGGCAATGACCTTTTCAAATTCGAGTGCCATAGATTCCAGTATAAACCAAAATCCCCCTTCGCCGAGGCTTCGGGGGACTTTGCCGAACTTAACGTGAAACGGACTTGATCGAGGTGTCGGAGTTTGCTTTCTTTGCAGCCTTTGCGGATGCACGAGCAGCGCGTTCTGCAGCTTTGTCCTTTGCTGTCTTGACCACGTCTGACTTCTTTCCGTCCTTCGCAGTGAACTTTTCCACGCGACGCGCGGTGTCCAAAATTTTCTGCTTACCAGTAAAGAATGGGTGACATGCGCTGCACAATTCGATGTCGATCTTTTCCAAGCTCGAACCAACCTTGTACGTAGCACCACATGCACAGGTAATCGTCGAATCGAAGTACTTTGGGTGAATCGCTGCCTTCATAGAGGGAGTTGAGACTGCTTTGTATACAGTCGATTAAGTGGCAAAAGAGTAACAGTTGAACCCTTTTTTGTCAAAGATTGGCGGTGAATTGTGGGTAAAACGACTTCGCGCCCCGGGGTCGTCCGGGGCGCGAGTGCGTTGGGGGCGGTGCCGTCGTTTCCTAGCGATCGGGACTGCTCGTTTTCGTTACCTGGAAGAGTCCGACGAGGAATCCGATGAGCCAAATAACCTGCGGGATCCGCATTGCGACTTCGAAAATCGGATTCCCATTCTCATCTATCCCATTCTCATCTAGTGGCCATCCCATGTTTTCCGCGAAGACGATGCAGCCGGAGGTGCCCAGGATGAGGCCGATCAGCACGTTCGAGACGATGATGAGCGGTACCCACAGGATGTTGGTCCAGCCGTTGCTTTGCATTGAGGCACGTTTGAAGAACTGCCCACTCCAGACAGAGAAAGGGATGAGAAGTGTGGTGAAGAAGATCGTGCAGATCGTGAGAAGGGAGAGAACGTTGTGCTTATCCATCGAGATGTCCGGTCTGAACACAGCTGAACCCAGCCGTAGGGTGAAGGAAATATAGCAAAAAAATCAATTCTCCGCAAGAATTCGCGGAAAAAGCTCTGTAAACGACTTCGCGCCCCGGGGTCGTCCGGGGCGCGAGTGGTGGCGTTGTGATGCGGTTCTGGTTCTCACGAGCTCCGCATGCGTCCGGTCTTCTTGAAGATGACCGTGAGCATGGTGCTCGTGACGACGATGGCGAGAACGTAGTTGTCGATGCTCTTTTGATCGGTCATGAGGATGTGGCTGATGAGACCGAAGCCGATCCCGACGAGGGTTGCCACGATCCCGCTCGTAAGCCAGAGCTGGTGCGGATCGCTGAACTCTTCGCCCTCTGTGGCTCCGTCCGGGCGGATGATGGGGCCAACGCGAGACACCCACCTGGCGAAGAAGAGGATTGCGAACGCCGATGAGAGGAAAGCGCCAAAAGCGGCGAGGGACGCGGTGATGATGTGGTTCACGTGGACTCCTGTGCAGTGCGATGGTAACAGTATTCTTGTTGAAAAACAAATATTTCGCTATAATTCGCCCATTATGCTAACGCCCGTCACCGATTTTTCATACAATCTTCCAGAGGAGCTGATCGCCCAGGTTCCTATCGAACCGCGGGATTCTTCGAGACTCCTTGTGCTCGATCGAACGACTGGCGAAATTCAACATCGCGATCGGTTCTCCGAAATTCTCGACGAGCTGAACGCGGGCGATGTTCTTGTGTTTAATGTTTCGAAGGTATTTAAAGCCCGCCTTCAAATCGACGGCTTTGAAGTGTTTGTTCTCAAGGTTCGCGATGGGGAGATCGACGCTCTGGTGAAGCCAGGACGAAAAGCGGGGATCGGTTTCAGAATCGGCGATCTCGAGGTCGTCTCAAAGACGGAAGACGGGATCGTGACGCTAAAAACTTCGATGACGGCGATTGAGATGTTCGCGTTCTGCGAATCTGCAGGATCGGTACCAACTCCACCGTACGTCACCACTGAGCTCGCCGATCCCGATCGCTACCAAACCGTTTATGCGAAGTCGACCGGATCTGTTGCTGCGCCAACCGCCGGGCTTCACTTCACTCCCGAACTCATCGATCGAGCACGAGCAAAAGGCGTGCAGATCGAAGAAGTCACACTTCATGTTGGCATCGGCACGTTTCGTCCAGTACAGACCGATCACATCGAGGACCACGTGATGCACGCCGAGTTTGTGGAGATCGATGAGCCGACCGCACAGCGAATTCGATCAGCAAAGTCCGAAGGCCGACGCGTGATTGCCGTTGGAACAACGACCGTTCGCGTTCTTGAGGGCGTTTTTGCGACGATCGGCGAGCTTAAATCCTACTCCGGCGAAATAAACATGTTCATCACGCCGGGATTCGATTTCAAAGTCGTTGATGGTCTCGTCACGAATTTCCATCTCCCAAAATCGACGCTCCTCATGCTTGTTTCCGCCTTTGCCGGCCGCGAAAACGTTCTTGCTGCGTACCAAGAGGCTGTCGATTGTCGATATCGTTTCTTCTCCTTTGGCGACGCCATGTTCATTCGCTGAGGCTTGCATTAGCGCTTTTGTCGTGTAACAGTATTTTTGGAGGTGCGAACATGGCTGCTCGGAATCGGAAAGGAGTCTTGCTCTACATCGAAGACCAGGCAACGCGACTGCTTTTCGCGGAAGCGCTTCTAGCTGTGGGCTGGGACGTGCGACCGACGGGCGACTTCGAAGACGCAATTACGCAGTTCGCCAAGCTCGGGGATCAGCTCGCGCTTGTCGTGACGGACGATCGCACTGGTCCGGTCGAGCATCGGTGTCATGGACTACTGGGTGCGGAGTTCCACAAGCAACGAGGGATTCACATGAACGTGGTCAATGTCCCGTTCGTGTACCTCATGTACACGGACCGGGACTGGCTGCGTCAGCTCGTCAGCGATTCCGGAGGATTCGTCGTTGCTATGCCGCGGACGGTACGCTGGCTCAGCGATCTCCTCGATCAGCTCGAGCGTGAGCATCAGCCTCCACCGAAGCCACAGTCGCGGACGGGGGAGCTGTGAAAAAGAGTGTCCAGGCAACGGGGCCGCCGAGTACGACACTCGGCGGTCTTGCCTTTTTGGCGAATATCTGAGAATATTTCACAGTTCCGGCGAAATCCTTCGCTTCAGAACACCGCCTCTCTCACCATGGTGACCCATGTCGTCGAACGATCCTGAAGTCTCCGACGTCCCCTTCCGCAATGACCGTCGGTATACCGACGAGGAGTTGCTCGGTTCACCCGAGTACCGGTCCCTTCAATCGGCACCACTGGGGACTTCGGTCGCGAACCGCGGTGGACGCCGCTTCGGGTTAAATAGTGTACTCGCCGATTCCATTGAAGTATTCGAGGCGATTTCCCGCGTTGATGGATAGTGGCGCGAGTACTACGTCCTCGATGAGGAAGACTTCATGCGCGATGGAAATCTGCGTATCGTGAGGAGCTTCCTTACGTACATTCTGAACTTCAAGGAATGGGTCGCTCCGGTGGTGAAGCAGAGGCGCAAGGAGCGTGAAAGGTCAGCGCCTAGCTTCTGGCGAGATTACGGTGATGATTCGTGCTGCTGACCGAAAGTGGGCCGCCGGGACGCAACCGGCGGCTTTCGCGTTTCATTTGCAAAATTTTGCGGACTTTAGTACTATTCTGCCGTCTTCTGCGGGCACTTATTTACGCAAATCTCACAGGTTGTCGATACATCATCGATTGGATTCCTCCCTTCGCAGAAAAGGGCTCCACGATACGACGGCCGAGGTTAAAAAGGACGAACACATTCATTTGGCCCATTTTCGATTCAGGTCATCGGAAATTCGCTCAACGTACCGAGAAGTACGCCTCGCGAGATTTCCTCGACCTTCATCGAAACTGGTCTCAAATGCTCTGTGTTCGATATATTCATATGGCAAAGATGCCTACGTTACTTGAAATGCTTAAGGCAGGTGTTCACTTCGGTCACCAGTCCAGCCGCTGGCACCCAAAAATGAAGCAATTCATTTTCGGCGAGCGCGGTGGTGTGCACATCATCGACATTGAGAAGACACAGACGCAGTTGGAGCGCGCAATGACATTCGTCACCGAAACCACGGCTCGTGGCGGCGTGATCGTCTTCGTTGGCACCAAACGCCAGGCGCAGCCAATCGTTGAGGCATGTGCGAAGGAAGCAGGAATGCCATACATCAACACGCGTTGGTTGGGTGGAACACTCACGAACTTCGCGCAAATCCAGCGCCTGATTCGTCACTACTTGGACCTCAAGGACAAGTCAGCAAAGGGCGAACTCAAGAAGTACACCAAACTTGAGCAGCTTCAGTTCTCTCGCGAAATTGAGGAACTTGAAGGAAAGATCGGCGGACTTTCTACGCTCACCAAGCTTCCAGACGCATTGTTCATTTTGGACGCTCGTCATGAGAAGACTGCAGTTCGCGAAGCAACAACCATGGGAGTAACGATGGTTGCGCTCGTCGACAGCAACGTGAACCCACACGGTATTCGTTACGTTATTCCAGGAAACGACGACGCAGTTGGAAGTTTGGAAATGGTTTCTGAGCTTATTGCAGTAGCGGTGAAGGAGGGTAAGGCTCGTGCAACAGCAATCGCAAGCGAAAAGGCAGCCGCAATTGCTCGCGTGAATGCCGAGGACGATGTAAAATTGACCGACAGCTCACGTGCAGTTGTCGACGATTTGGACGATGCAACCAAGGAAGAGCTTGCAATGAAGGCTGGCGCAGCAAAGGCAGAAGCAAAACCAGAACCAAAGAAGTCCGATAAGAAATAATTGAATATCACTATGGCAATCTCTGCCGGTGACGTCGCGAAGCTTCGCGAGATGAGTGGTGCGGGAATGATGGATGCCAAGCGTGCGCTTGAAGAAGCGGGTGGCGACATGGAAAAAGCGATCGACGCCTTGCGTGTTGCGGGTGCTGCAAAGGCCGCAAAGAAGTCGGATCGTGTTACTGCTGAGGGAAAAGTGTTTGCTTACACGCACGGCGATAAGCTCGCGGTGTTGGTAGAAGTGATGTGTGAAACGGACTTCGTGGCTCGCAATGAGAAGTTCATTGCTTTCGGCCAGGATCTCGCCATGCACATTGCGGCAAGCGCTCCACAGTATGTGTCGCGCGACCAGGTTCCAACAGACGTGATCGATCGCGAAAAGGCGGTGTACCGCGAACAGCTTTCTCAGGAAGGCAAGCCAGCGGAAATGATCGAAAAAATTCTGGACGGCAAGTTGAACAAGTTCTTTGCCGACATCTGCTTGATGGAACAGCAGTTCATCAAGGACGACGAGAAGACTATTCAGGCGCTTCTCACGGAGAACATCACATCAATTGGTGAGAACCTCCGCATCGGCCGCATGGTTCGCATGCAGCTCGGCGCGTAATCTCCGATATCGAATCCACAACACCGAGTCTCAAGGCTCGGTGTTGTGTTTTAGGGTAGAATAGAGGAAACATTTGTATGACAGAATCTTTCGATTATCGAGAACTCAAGAAAAATCCCGAGGCGCGGGACTATCGTGACGCCATGGCAAAAGCGCTGAATATTGCTCGAAAATACGACGGATCGGAAGACTCATATCACCAACTCATTGGTGCGCTTGAAACAGTCGAGGAAGGAATTCTTACGTCGCCGAGTCTGCAGGAGTCGAGTATCACAACCCGTGACGCCGAAGCCGCGCTTTCATTCGCGCCAAAGCATCCACGAGAAGTGAACGATGTGTTGGATATCGCCGACGCATCATTGCGACGCGTTATTCATCGTGCTGTCGAAAATCCAGAAACAAACACAGCATTCGTGATGAATCACATTCAGGGCGTGTTGTTGTCGCCTGGAGTTGGAGGTATCAGCGTCGGTGATGAGACAAGATTTGAAAAGGCGGGTTTTGAGCCGAGACTCGAAGAAGTGATGAGCGTTCTGAAGTCGCTTGGCATCTTTCTTGACGACATTATCGTCACAACCGGCGATGCTCCCGAGGGAAAAATGCGGGAAGTGAGCTACGTTGCGATTGATATTCCTCGACTTGATCGGATGATCTTGGTCTGTAATCAGTTCGGCGAAGCAACATTCGTTCTTGGTGGTCGAGTGCCAGTTTCGACGTTATTGACGACGAATAAAGAGCGTCTTCCTGAGATTTCTCCGAACGGCGTCGTTAAGGTTGTAAAAAATCATCAGTGGGCAGAAAAACTTGCACATGCATTAACGCACAGTATTGATGGCGCTGTTACGCCACGAAAGATGAAGATCGACGTCCGCGCAGAAGGTCGAGAGGTGTTACGCGCAGAACTTTTACGAAAATATCCTACATCCGCAGATTGGATGGGGGAATATCGGAAAAACAGCAATCAAGGTAGCGATATAGAGGCGTTAGGACATAAACTCACGTCGATCGCGACGCGATTTGGTGTGACGGAGGAACCAAGAAGACTTATAGGTTTTATCGAGCTCGGAACACGAATTTACGGGAAGGAGGACGCGGTGCTTCAGGCGGAAAAACTTCGCTCAGGAGAGCGTACTGCCGAAGAATGGAAAAAGGCTATTTTGAAGAAGTATCCAACATTTTCTTCATGGTTTAAGGCGTATAATGAAAGAGCCGTTGATAAGGAAGGGAATCCTAGCGCTCAGCTTGGAAGATGTCTTTTTGTTGATGGAAGAGGGATCGGATTTCTTGCGATACAATTCGGGATGCATCAGCGTGAGCATCCGTACGTTCGTGCGAATTTTTTGCAGTTGAGCAAAAGGATTTATGGAGAGCAGGATCCTGACCTTCTTGCAGCGGAGCGTCGGTTCATGGAGAGAGCTCCAGAGGGATGGCGTCTGGAAATTCGTAAGAAATACCCCAGCGCAAAGGATCTTTTCCATGATGGGTTTGCTCTTGATGTTTTAGGTCGTGGACCAAGATACCTCGCAACCCAATTTGGCATAACCCTAACAACGAGAAAAGAATTAGTTGCTGCACTTGCGGAGGTGGTATACGGATCTGACGATGCTACGCAAAGGCAATTTAGTGAACAGACTCCGGAAAAATTGCAGAAGGAACTTCGAAAAATAATTCTCAAAGATTACCCAACATCTCGTGAATGGATGGAGGGGTATTATCGAAGGGCTGAAGGAGAAAAACGATATGGATTGAGCATACAGAAAAGTGTCGGACACGGCCTTCCGTGGCTGGCTGCACGTTTCGGTACAGTGGAACGTGCGACGAGCATTTCTCTGTCGAATTTTATTGAGTTGGGTTTAAAGATTTATGGTGAAGCGGATTTAGTGTTGCTCGCCGAGAAGAAGCGTCTGGAGAGGAGTGATGAGAGCGAGTGGAGAAGGTTGATCCTCAAAGAATATCCAACCTCTGCGCAATGGATGGCGCAGGCTTTTAGTGGATTCGGGGGAGGCGTCGGTGGAAGAATTTCTATCGACAGAAGGGGTGTGAACTATATTGCTGCGCGATTTGGTTTTGAGACTCCAATAAAGTTGAGAGGTTTTATCGAGCTCGGTTTGAAAATTTACGGCGTTGATGACCCGTTATTAAAAATGGAGCTGTTACGAATCGGTTTGGAGGGCGCTGAAGGATGGAGACCAAAGATTCTTAAAAAGTATCCTACGTCAGCAGATTGGTTTGCAGAGTATCGTCGGAGCAACCAAGGGAAGGGGATCGATGTCAATGGAAGAGGCGTAACGTTTCTCGGGACGCAGTTCGGTATCACAGACGCTAAGACATTACGAAATTTCATCACATTGGCTGGAATGATTTACGGCGAAGATGATCCGACGGTTCGGCGCGAGCGCGAACGGCTTGAGAAGAAATAGGTGATCCGTGCTAAAATACTGGTATCTATGCCTCGTATTGCCATTAACGGGTTCGGGAGAATTGGACGAACGGTATTCAAGGTGGGTTGGGAAAAGAAAGGATTCGACGTGGTGGCGATTAATGATCTGACTGACGCGGCGACGCTTGCGTATCTTTTGAAGCACGACACGAATTACGGCACGTGGAATGTTGACGTGAGTCATACCGAGGACTCGCTTATTGTTGGTGGAAAAACTATCAAGCTTTTGGCGCAGAAAGATCCTGCGCAATTGCCGTGGAAGGATTTGGGCGTTGATATTGTTATTGAATCGACCGGACTGTTTGTGACGGAAGAAAAGGCAAGCGTGCATCTTGCCGCTGGTGCAAAGCGCGTGGTGATTTCGGCTCCAGCAAAAGGCGGGAATGTTCCAACGTTTGTCATGAGTGTGAACGACGACAAATTAAAGAGCGAAAAAGCGGGAATTGTAAGCAACGCATCGTGTACTACGAACTGCGTTGCGCCGGTGTCGGCAATCATCGAAGAGGCATTTGGAATTGAGAAGGCGATGATGACGACGGTGCACGGATACACGGCGTCGCAGGCTTTGGTGGATTCGCCAAAGAAAGACATGCGTGAAGGTCGTGCGGCCGCGGAGAATATCGTTCCAACATCAACGGGCGCTGCAATCGCCGTTGCATTAACAATTCCTACATTGAAGGGACGATTCGATGGACTTTCAATTCGCGTTCCAGTTCCGACGGTGTCGCTTTCTGATATGACATTTCTCCTGAAAAAGAATGTCACGATCGACGAGGTGAATGCAGCGATCCTTGCTGCGGTGAAAACACCACGCTTTGCGTCGATTGTTGGAACGACAGACGAACCTCTCGTATCTTCTGACTTCATTGGCGATCCGCATTCGGCAACCGTCGATCTCTCGCTTACCAACGTTGTTGATGGCAATCTCGTCAAAGTTGTTGCGTGGTACGACAACGAATGGGGCTACTCGCACAGTTTAGTTGAACTTTGTCTTGGATTATCGTAGTCGTATGCGAACGCAATCGATCATTGGAAAACTTACAGAGGCAACGCATGCGCAGAGTTTTGGGGGAGCATATGTTGCGCTTCGTGTGGTGCTTGGTAGTGTGTTCTTTTCTGCGGGCTGGACGAAGATTTCTGTCGGTGGATGGAGCGCAGCGTCGTATCTCGCGTCGGCTGACGGTCCATTTTCTGAATGGTTCCGTTCCTTGGCTGGAAATGGTTTTGTCGACGTCACGAACGAGTGGGGGCTATTTTTTCTTGGCATTGCGTTGATTATTGGTTTGCTTACACGTCCTGCTGCGATGCTCGGAATTATATTGATGGCGTTGTATTATCTTGCACATTTCACGAGCAATACCGCAATGGGATATGTCGACGAACATGTTGTTTATGCTGCGGTTCTTGCTGTATTTGCCGCTGGTGGAGCAGGGCATGCTTTTGGATTGAATGCGATCGTTCTTGGGAATCTTCGTAAGCCAAATGCGGTGGTGAAATTTTTGTTTGGATAATTCCACAATATGTCGCAGACTCGAGTCGTTATTGTTGGTGGTGGTTTTGGCGGTTTCAGTGTTGCAAAACGACTGCTCCGTTCTCGAGTCGCTCGTCATCTCGCGGTAACCGTTATCGATCCGGCATCGTCATCGGTGTACACGCCGTGGCTGTACGAAGTTGCGACAGGTGGATTTGCAGCCGAACATCTTCCGGACGATCTTGTACTTGCGACGGATATTCCGCTTGGAAATGAACAGCGCATTCGATTTCGGAAAACGGCGATGCAGTCAATCGATCCGGTTCATCGCACTGTTCTTTGTGCCGACGGATCCATGGTTGCATACGACATTTGTGTGTTGAGCATGGGAAGTGTTTCAAATGACTTTGGCATTCCAGGTGTAAAGCAATGTGCAGGAGACTTGAAACGAACAAGCGATGCGCTGTTGATTCGGTCAGAATTATTAGGGGTTATTCAGAGTGCATCGAAAAAAACAAAACGTGTCATTGTCGCAGGTGCTGGCGCAAACGGAGTGGAGTTCGCTGCCGAACTTGCCTCGACACTTCGCGCCATGGAAAAGCACGGCGATATTTCAAAACAATCGGTTGAAGTGATGCTGGTGGATTCTGGCGATACGCCACTCAAAATGCTTTCTCCATTCCTTCAGAACAAAACGCGCGCACGTTTAGCGGATCTTGGTGTTGTCTTGCGAATGCATACCGTTCTTGCGAACGTGACGGAACGTGCTGTTGGACTGCGTCGTGTTGTTGATGGTGTTCCTGGAGAAAAAATTGAAACGATTGCGTGTGATTTTTGTGTCACAACGTTAGGTGTAGCAATGCCGGCCATTGTGGCGACGCTACCGTTTGAACGGCATGCGAAAGGCCGCATTCTTGTTGATGACGGGTTGCGAACACTCGGATATCGAGATGTGTTCGTTCTTGGTGACGCAGCATTTGTAAATAACGGAGCGTTTCCTGATCCGCAAACTGCGCAGGTCGCTGTTGAGCAATCCATAACTGTTGCGCGGAACATCGTTTCGATGGTGACAAAACGTCCGGTAGGGTTGTACGTGCCACGAAAGCGTTGGGACATTCTTGTTGCGCTTGGAGGAAAATATGCTGTTGGACGAGTGCTGAACATTCCAATCTGGGGGTATACTGCCTACATCTTGCGGCGCGCTGTTGATGCGCGATATTTCTTTTCCGTTCTTCCATTGTTCCGTGCGTGTGTTCGTGTTGTAAAAGGCGTCGTGATGTATGGCGAAAACGAAACTTCATAACATTCGGTCATGGACGGCGCGCGATATCCCTCGTGATAGTCGCGTGTTGTTGCGTATTGATGCAAACGTGCCAATGGTTGATGGTCGCGTGTCTGCACACGGAAAACATCGATTAAAGGCGATCCTTCCTGAAGTTGAGCGACTGAAAGCGCGAGGCGCTCGAATTATTCTTTTGGCACACCTTGGCGACCCAAAAGGGCGATCGGTGAAGGCGCTTTCACTTGCGCCGGTTGCGCGTGCGCTTTCTCGAGTACTCAAACATCCGGTTCGATTCATTTCTCATACCGCTTCTGACGACGCGGCGCGCGTGATTGATCGGATGGCGCCCGGTGCAATAGTGATGCTCGAGAATCTGCGCTTCGACGAAGGTGAGGAAAAGAATGGTGCGGAGTTTGCAAAGCGCCTCGCGAAGCTTGGGGACGTTTATGTGAATAATGCGTTCAGCGTGTGCCATCGGAAGCATGCGTCCATCGTCGCAATTACGTCGCATCTTCCAAGCTTTGCTGGCGAACTTGTGGTGCGCGAGGTTGAGGCACTTTCTGTTGTGCCAAAGCACCCATTTGTGCTTATTCTTGGTGGAATGAAAATTGCAACAAAGATTCCGTTGCTGAATCGCCTCGGTATAAAGGCTGATGCGATACTGATTGGTGGCGCAACTGCGCTCACAATGTTGAAGGCCGATCTGGGAGTGCTTCCCATTGATGTTCCGGAATTTACAAATGCAAAAGATGTTGCCAGCGCAAAGCGTATCGCAAAGAAATTTGGTACAAAGATCTTTTTGCCATGCGATCTCGTTGTTTCAAAAAATGTTGTTCCAGATATTGGTCCGTCAACGATTGAATCGTTTTGCGAGGTTATTGCAAAGGCAAAATATATTGTGTGGAACGGCCCAATGGGAATCACAAATCATCGCGATGGTTTCGCCGGAACGCTCGCGCTCGCAAAAGCGATTGCGAAAAATACACGGGCGCAAAGTATTATTGGTGGCGGTGAAACGGTGGAGTGTCTTGAAGAGTTTGCGCTTACGAATGCTTTTACACACGTTTCCACGGGAGGCGGAGCAATGCTCGCATTTTTTGGCGGCGAGCCAATGCCGGGCCTTGAGGCGCTTGCAGCGTAAGATATGCCATGGATTTTTGCCGCAATCGCTGCACCAGGAATTTGGGCGCTCACAAATATTTTTGATCAGGACTTAGTAACTCGTCGATCAAAAGATCCGCTATTTTTGGTTGGAATTACTGGGTTCTTCGCAGGAATTCCTGCGCTAATTGCCATAGCGACTGGACGGCTTGTTTTGCTGTCATTTCCTGATCTTACGCTTGCAATAACAGTTGGCGGCATTGGACTCTTTGCATACGTGCCATATTACCTCGCGCTGAAATACGATGACGCTGCAGATGTTATTCTTTTCTGGAATCTTACTCCGGTATTTGTTGCGATCCTCGCATTTTTTATTGCGCACGAGCGACTGTCGGTTCTTCAGACCGTCGCCGTCGGTGTAATTGTTTTGAGTTCGTTCGTTGCGGAGTCTGCGCCAAATCGGAAAGGGTCGTCTCGTTATGCATACGCCTTAATGCTCGGTGCATCAGTACTTGTTGCGCTTGAAGTGTCATTGGGAAAGCTCTTGTATGATCGCGTCGATTTTGTATCGGGCTTTTCTTGGGTGTCGCTCACGATGTTCAGTTGTGCGCTGGTACTGCTTGGAGTGCGGCGGCGAACGTCGTCTCGAAAAAACTCGTGGAAAGATCTCGTAATGTACGTTCTGAGCGAATTGTGTGACACGGGCGCGACGTCACTCAAAGCATTTGCGGTGAGTTTTGGGTCGGCGAGTATTGTCCAGGCTCTTGAGGGGATACAATCGCTATTTGTTATGGGCCTTGAATCTGTAGGCTTTGCTGGAAAGCGTCCACGTCGAACGCCGCAGCAAAAGATTCGTATCGTTGTAGCATCTTTGCTTGCGGTGATCGGTCTTCTCCTTATTGTGTAGCGGCCGCGTGCTATACTTTTCTCAACTAACCATTCTTTTTATGGCATCTTGGGAAAAAAATTCGTGTGGCATTTGGCCGACCTGGAGTGAGAACAAGTTGTTTACGGTGCTTCTCGCAATTTTTCTCGTGTACAGCACGGTGTGGGTTGGTGCGCAGATAAAAAAGACAATGCACGAATCGTCTCGCGTAGGTTATAGCGATCTTTCAGCGCCAACGATTGTGGTTTCCGCAACCGGAAAAGCAAGTGCGGTGCCAGATATTGCAACCGTTGACATGACGGTAAGTAAAACAGAAACCAGTAGCGCAAAGGCACAGAACGAGGCTTCCGCAAGTATGAAAAGTTTGCAAGATGCCATGATTGCTCTTGGTATTCCCGAAGCAGATTTGAAGACGTCGTCATTCTCCTTAACGCAGGTGTATGACTACGATGTGAGTCCAGCGGTTGTCACAGGATACTCGTCATCGGAATCACTGACGGTAAAGATTCGTAACACCGATCTTATTTCTTCTGTGCTCGACGCGGGTCCAAAGAACGGCGCAACAACAGTTTCAGATTTGCGTTACGACATTGACGATATGTCAGTTGTAAACCAGGCGGCTCGCGTTGATGCAATGGCAAAGGTTCAGGATGATGCTGCAAATATTGCAAAAGCAATGGGCGGACGGGTTGGCCGCGTGGTGAGCTATAGCGAGAACACCGTCGGATCTGTTCCGATGTATTACGGCATGATGGACTCCGCAACGAAGGCTGCTGACACGATTGCTCCACCAGTACAGACCGGAACGCAGGATGTTGAGTTGACGGTGTACGTCACATATTCCTTCGTTCAGTAATCGCTATGTTAGAAAGGATCGACGCCATTCACGCACATGAAATTTTAGATTCGCGTGGCAACCCGACCGTTCATGTGTCGGTTATGCTTCGCGATGGCACGCGTGGACATGCGGCGGTCCCAAGCGGTGCATCGACTGGCGTGCACGAGGCGGTTGAACTTCGCGATGGTGATAAAAAACGATATCGTGGCCTTGGTGTGCGAAAGGCGATTCGAAATGTGAACGATATTATCGGCCCATCGCTTCGTCGTCGTGACGTTGCAGACCAGCGGGGAATTGATGAATCGATGTGCATTATTGACGGAACGGACAATAAGAAGCGCCTTGGCGCGAATGCGATTCTTGGTGTCTCGCTTGCGGTTGCGCATGCCGGCGCTCGCAGGGCAAAAATGCCGTTGTATGCATATTTGCGAGAGACGTATGATATTGGATTGTCGAAGTTTAAACTCCCGACTCCACTCTTGAACGTCTTTAACGGTGGACGGCATGCAGACACAAACTTGGACATGCAGGAGTTCATTATTATTCCTCACGGATTCTCCACATTCTCACGTAAGCTCCAGGCAGGAAGTGAAATTTTCCACATGCTTGGTGACGTGTTGCATGCCGACGGCCTCGACACTGATGTTGGGAATGAAGGCGGGTATGCGCCAGACGTCGGAAAGACGGAGTCCGCGCTTGAGTATCTTGTGCAAGCCGTAAAGAAGGCAAAGTATAAACTCGGCAAAGAAATTGGATTCGGCATCGACGTTGCCGCAAGTGAGTTTTTTAATACAAAAACAGGGAAGTACGAGCTTTCCACTGACAAGCGGAATTGCACCGCAAAGCAGATGATCGATCTGTACGATTCGTGGAGTAAGAAGTATCCAATGATCAGTATTGAGGACGGACTTGCGGAGGATGCGTGGGAAGATTGGGAAGAGATGACCAAGCGTCTTGGGAAAAAAATGCTGCTCATCGGCGACGATCTCTTTGTTACCGACGCTCGCCGCTTGCACCGCGGAATCGATTCTGGTGTTGCAAACGCGATTCTTATCAAGCCAAACCAGATTGGAACGCTGTCAGAAACAATGGAGACGATCGGCCTTGCGCGAGAAAATAATTACAAAGTGATCATCTCTCACCGTTCTGGCGAAACAACAGATACATCAATTGCCGACATCGCCGTCGCCGTCAACGCCGAATACATTAAATCCGGCGCGCCCTCACGATCAGAGCGGCTGTGTAAGTACAATCGATTACTCGAGATTGAGGAGGAGATTTGATGTGGATAGTTTTGACGAGAGCCGTTTTTTGTGGCTTAATACGTGCATCCGGGGATGTTCGAAAGAACACCTCTTCCAGGATGATCAAGAAATGCTTCGCGAATGCGGAGTATTTTTTGTTCGTATTCTGTTCGTGTTATAATGCCTCGGTCGGATTATTGGGGCTGATGGTGTAATTGGTAACATTCCCGGCTTATCATCCTGGAGCTACGGGTTCGAGTCCCGTTCGGTCCATGGACCCCAAATCCGGCACCAACAATCGCCTAGCAATGGGCGATTTTGGTTTATAATGGACGCGTATGAAGATCTCAAGCCCAGCATTCCAAGACGGAGAAACGATTCCCAAGAAGTATGGTAGGGATTTTGAGAATGTGAATCCGCCGTTGCGTATTGAGGATGTTCCTGAGAGCGCAGCGTCGCTTGTGCTGACGATGGACGATCCGGATATTCCAGAAGCTGTTGGGATTCCGGTGTGGGATCATTGGGTCGTCTTTAATATTCCACCGAACATTCGCGACATCTCAGAGCGCTGGATTGTGGAGGGGATTCGAGGCAAGGGAACGCGAGGCGAGCTTGAATACGGTGGGCCTCGGCCACCGGATAAAGAACATCGCTATTTCTTTACGATCTACGCGATTGATAGGCTGCTCAATCTTCCCGAGGGATCAACAAAGGCCGAATGCCTCAGTGCAATGGCTGGTCATGTTCTTGAGAAAGCGGAACTGATGGGGCGTTTTGCTCCATCGGTTCACTCATGATCATAATGCCAGCCACTCACACGTTCTAAGAAAACGGTGTTCAGAGTGCTTGCTCGATGCCAGGTGCCGGTGCCGAAGCGTTTAGCGATGAGGTCGAGGGCGGAAATGCAGCGATCGTAACGTTCACTGTGTTCGGGAATGAGGGAGGGGATTTTCTCGGCGAAGTGCGTCGCGCTTATTCCCAGGAGACGAATTCCGCGATGAAGATCGATAATGGGCAGGAGTGATCGGAATCCGTGTTCGAAGAGTGTTAATCCGTCATTGGTTGCCTCGGGAAGCCGAGCACTTGTTCCTGAGCTGCCGCCGTCTTCGTATCGCGCAAACACGTTGACGTGCGTTGCAAAAAGATTTTGATTTCGCAAGCGTTGCGCAACCATATCGGCGAGCGCAAGAAGATTGTCGTGAATATCGTTGTCCGTTTCGAGTCCGTGAGGAAACGTATAGGAGTGACCGACGGATTTCGGATCTTCATTCTCGGTATCGATGACACGATCATCTCCGATGCCACGCGAAACATTCCAGAGAAATTCTGCGGTGTGCGGGCCGAATTCGGCAATGAGGCGATCGATTGGCGTTTGGCGAAGATGAAGGATAGTGGTGATGCCGAGACTAGTTAATCTCTTGCCAAGCCGCGGACCAATGCCGCAGATGTCGCGAAGATCGCGAGCGGCAACAAATGCCTCGACCTCAGAAGGATCGACGTACGTAAACCCATTCGGCTTTACGAGTTCGCTCGCAAGTTTTGCGATAACTTTATTTGGACCAATACCGATCGATGCCGTACACGCTTCGCCGATGGTTTCGATAATTCTCGAACGGAGAATTTGGGCAAGAAGAACCGCGCCGAATTTATCGCCAGCGACGGTGGTGATATCGGCAAATGCTTCGTCTACGCTGAACTGTTCGACGGCGTCACAGTGCTCGCGAAGAATTTTAAGGAATCGATGCGTAACCTCGGCGTACTTGCGGGGATCGCCGGGAATAATCGGGAGATTGGGAATGATTCGTTGCGCCTCGTGCGTTGTCATTGCGGTTTTGACGCCGAGCTTTTTTGCTTCACGCGATGCGGTGGTGACGACCGACCGCGAATGCGAGAGTTCGCTGATCGACGTTCGCTTGCCTTGAATCGCTCCTGCCTCGCGATCGATTCGTCCTTTTCCTTTGCCGGCAACCGCAAATGCCTTCCCTCGAAGAAAGGGATTTGCCTGCGCCTCCACGGAAGCAAAGAAGGAATTGAAATCAATATGCAAAATCAATCGCGGCATATTCCTATATTCGTCATTGCGAGGAGCGTAATCGCGACGCGGCAATCCAGGTGACTTCAATCATCGCCGAGCCTTCAGTCATCCTCGCGTATGCGGGGATCTATTGAATTTTAAATCGCAAACTGGTGGCTCGGATACATGTTTCTTCACTGTGCGTGAACGCCATCACGCCGTGACGTCTCGCTCGCGCTCGACTACGGCTGGATGGGTGCACTGCTCGTTGCGAAACATGTATCCTCGCCACTGGCGCTTGCGATGTTATTCCCGATTCAGCAGCGCGAGTGGCAAGCGAAGATTGTTCTCAAACCGTCGTGCGTGAGTGCTCGGCTTTGGGACGCTGCGATGTTTACGGGTTTTCTGTACGTGTGATGAGAGAATCTCGCTGAGTGAAAATGTGAAACGTGATCCGGTCCTCCGACGGGTGTTCATATTTATTCGCTATAAAATTCTACGATTCTCCACTCTAAGGCTCCAGTGTCTAAACGAAGTTTCATGAATGACGTGTCGTCTGAAACAGAGAAATAGTAGATGCGTTTCTCGCCTTCGTTTGTGCCGTGTACGAGGTTTACCTTCTTCATGGCGTACGTTTTCTTTCCCCAATGAACATGTGTTGGATGAACGCGTTTTCCTGCAAACTCGACACGGACTTCGACAGGTTCGTTGAGGAGTTCATGAACAGACATAGCATCATTTGTTTTCTAAATACGGGAACCACTTCTTCGTGATTGCATCCTCGACATCGATGTTCATCTGTTTTGCAAAAAGAAGAACATATGCGAAGACATCGGCAATTTCTTCGGCGAGCGCCGTTTTTCCTTCCTGTTCTGATGAAACCTTTCGACGGGTTCGATTCGTGAGTATAAGATGTGCGCGAGTCATCTCTCCGAGCTCCTCTTGAAGTTTCAGGAGAAACCAGTCACTCGCATACTCCACGCCAAATTCTTTGCTGTATCGATCGGCGACGCGATGAACCTTATCGGTGATTTCTTGGATCTCCATAGTTATGCAAGTCTCAGTGGCGCGAATGAACGAATATGCTTCCGGAATCGGCGAAGATTGAGAAACTGACGAATCTGTTTTGCAACTTCGTGACGCTTCGTGTTGAAAGGCGAGGTGCAATAAGCAGCCGTCACGTTGTAGTGACGAATCGCGATAGAGTTCATAGATTGCTCGATGAAGATTTAGATTGTAGAAAACCTTCGCATGACCGCTCGAACGATTCCTTGGATGTTTAAGTTTCCTTTGACGATGATTGGTTGCATGGTGCTGTTTGCAGGTTGGAGACGGATGTGATCACGTTCACGGTAAAATCGTTTGAGTGTGGCGTACGCATTGTCGAGAAGCGCGACCACGATATCGCCGTTCTTTGGCGAGGGATTCCGTTCGACGACGACATAGTCTCCGTCGAAGATACCGTCTTCAATCATCGACCGTCCTTTTACTTTGAGAATGTATGAGTTCATTGGGTCGACGACAAAGTCTGCAGGAATAGCCATGGCTTCGTTTTGCTCCACGGCTTCGATTGGTTCACCAGCGGTGATGAGCCCGGCTAAGGGGAGCATAATAGCGAGAGGGGACATGCGTTCTGGTTCCACGAGTTCAATACTTCGCGCTTCGCCTCGATCGCCCGTATTGATGATGCCTTTTTCGCAAAGCGTTTTGATGTGCTGATGAATAGTGGCTGGGGACGAAAGTCCGAGCTGTTCGGCAATTTCGCGATAGGATGGCGTGTAGCCGTTGTCCTTCACAAAGCCTTCGATACAGTCGAGAACTTCGCGTTGTTTTTTTGTAAGCGGTGGAAGAATGGACATAGGCATTCGTGTTATGTTCGTATCATAGCCGAACAGAAAACGAACACAAGAGGTTTCGTGTGGATAAGATTTTTGTGGTAGTGTCTGAGCATCTTTTATGTTGAAAGTCGTCGAAGCGCCTCTTGCGGGGCATCCAGATAAAGTCTGCGATCAGATTGTCGAGTCCGTGCTCGACGAGTATTTGCGCAGGGATCCGTTAACGCGGATGGACGTGCAGGCATTGGGAAGCAACGGCATGGTGATGCTTGGCGGCGTGGTGGATTCGCGTGCGGATTTTGATGCTGCGGCAGTGGGGAGGGCGGTGTATGCCGCTGCAGGATACGACGACGCAATCGAGCTTTTCGTGAATTTAGATAAACCAACAGAAGATTCTGCACGAACAATGGTTCGTGGCGGTGCGCAGGGCACGGCGATTGTTCACGGTTACGCAACAAAAGAAACGCGAGAAATGTTGCCGCGTGGCGTGGTATACGCCAATGTGATTGCTCGCAGAATCGATATGTTGCGCCAGAATGACCCACGGTTTTCATGGTTGCGTCCAGATGGAAAGGTGCAGCTTGCAATAGAAGGCGATCGCGTCCGTGCGGTGACAGTCATTGTTGAACATGACCCAACAATGGAATTGTCCATTGTCCAGTCGCAGATTGTCGAAGAGGCAATCGCGCCGTCATTGCCGTCAATTGATGACGTGACGATTTTGGTGAACTCCGGCGGATCATTCACGAAAGGTGGATTCGGTGCGAACGCTGGCGTGTCTGGGCGAAAGGTTCTTGCCGATTCGTACGGCGGATTGTTGCCGCACGGCGGTATGGGGCTTGCAGGAAAAGATCCGTTGAAGCCTGGGCGTTCCGGAACGTACATGGCGCGTTTTGCGGCAAAGACATTAGTGACGGAAGGTGTCGCATCGAATGTGTTGATTACTGCGATGTATGCGCTCGGCATCGCAGAGCCATTGGTGCTGTCCGCAAAAGCGGGGAATGGCGATGACCTTACGGACGAAGTGAAAAAACGTTTTGATTTCCGTCCAGAAGCCATCGTTGAACGCCTGCAGCTCCGAAAGCCAATCTACGCATCGTGCTCCACCTACGGCATGTTCGGCCGATCCGGTTTGCCGTGGGAAGACGTTGAAAAGGGGTAGAATAGAATTTTGGTATCATGGTTCTATATGTCTCGTGATGGTGATTCTCAGAAACGCTTCCTGCAAATCTGGCTCTTGTGTCTTATCGGGTCTGGTTTCTTTGTGGCGTTCTTGGTAGATCACGGGTACTCGTGCTTTGCGTTTCGCTTTATGTTCATCGATCTGGCGTTGATCTTCTTAACGCTTTTCTTTTTTTCTTGGAGCGATTGGAGACATGGTTTCGCGGAAAGGCGAAAGCGAGAGAAATCAGCTTTTGGTTTTGAGTTCTCTACGGCTCAGGATGAAAAACGAATCAAATTCCGCGCAGTCATTAATGCCATTTTTGGTTTGGTGATTCTTTGGACTATTTTCCGTTTGCAACTCTGGCAATTGTGGTCGATGTGCTGAGGAGCCGTTGCTGGTTCCTCGATAATACCTTCAACCGAAGAAAGTTCGGTATAATGACATCATGAAATCAATTCGAGGAATTTTTGGGGTATTTGCGGTGGTCGTTTTAGGAATGACGGTGTGGTTTATTGTGGCAAAGGAACCAGAAGCGAGGGAGGTGAAGAGTAGCGATGGCGTAGTAACGATTACTGGCCTTTCGCGCACAGCGAACGATTTTGCGGTGACGGTTGATGACGCCGCGACGGTTGCGACACCGTTGGTGAGCCACGTGTATCACGTGTCGCCAACCAATGTGCAACACGATGCGCCGATTATTCTTTCGTTTGAGCGATCGGCAACCGCAGGAACATTGAATGCAGCGGCGGTGTACTGGTTCGATGCATCGTTGGGCATGTGGGAACGATTGTACGACGTGGTTGCAGATACAAACGATGTTCTCGCCGTACAGGCAACGACGCTCGGCGACTTTGCGCTCGGGATTACTCCGAATGTTGTTGCGCCAACGATGCTGACCGCGTTCGATTCGTTGCGTGCAAAAGCACCGCAAGGGACAAGAGGATACGCGATTCGTGTTGCGTATACATTGCCTGACGGTGTTCCGGTGCAATTGGAAGGCGTGAGCGAACGCGGTGGTTGTGGAGGAAAGTTTGGCGCAGGAAATCGTCAGGAATTTTCATCGACATCATTTGTGCTTTCTGTTCCGGTTGACGACGTCGCAACACTCGTCACGATGACTGCGGTTGCGGAATGGAATATCGCAGAAGACGATCTTGGGTGTGCAGATGGGGAAGAATTGCAACCACAAGAGTGATATACTTTTGCTATCATCAACATTTTTCCTATGGCAACACGCGCTTCAACAAAAAAATCGACACCAACTCCCCGACGTGCTCGCTCGTTTTCGCAGTCGTCACACGTTGTTCCGGTGGTTTCGCCGGCGCGTCATCATAATCTCTGCCAAAGCTGCAACGCACTTCCTGCAGGGAGTATGGAGCTGATGGCATTGCTCCTTGTACTTGTATTCTCGCTTTCTGCTGTCTTGTTTACTTCGGTTTACGCACTTCGTATTCAGCAGGCGAAGGTCCAAACCTTAACATCGCAATTAAAGTAACACTGTGAAAAATACACTGATCATCACCGCTGGGTTTTTGTTGTTGATGGGCGCGGGTTGCACAACGTCGTCCACATCGGGTACAACTCCTGTCGCAAAAGATTCTTCATCAACGCCGATTGTGGAAAAACAGACATGGGCATTTCCTGGAGTGTTGCCGGCAGAGCAGATTCATAACAAGCAGATTCGGTTGACGACATCGGAGGGCGATATCGTGTTCAAGTTGTATGACGATACTGCGCCAAAGACTGTATCGAACTTTGTATACTTGGCGAGCAACGGATATTACGATGGGTTGATTTTTCATCGCGTCATTGAAGGATTCATGATTCAAGGCGGCGATCCAACAGGGACAGGATCCGGTGGGCCTGGATACAAATTCGAGGACGAGTTGAACGATAGCCATACCTACGCTCGCGGAACGGTGGCAATGGCGAACGCAGGAAAGAACACGAACGGCAGTCAGTTCTTTATTATGCACAAAGACAACGCGTTGCCGCATAACTACAGTATCTTCGGCGAAGTTACTTCGGGCATGGACGTTGTAGATGCTATTGCAGCAACAGATACCGACGGTCGCGATCGTCCGCTTGCGGAACAGATTATGACGAAAGTAACAGTGGAGGACGTGAAATAAAAACATAGGCGAGGCCACTGTGCCTCGCCTTTTGTTTTATCGGAGCTTGTGACTCGGGTACATGTTTCTTCACTGTGCGTGAACACCATCACGCCGCAACGTTTCGCTTTGCTCAACTGCGGCTGGATGGGTGCATTGCTCGTTGCGAAACATGCACCCTTGTCACTGGCGCTCCCGATACCTGGTGTGCATTCACCTTCGCGTCATAGTCCTGTACACTGTTTTTATGTCCAAACGCATTACCAAACAGAGCTTTTATCGGTATCTCAAATGTCCATCGTGGATCTGGTTTGACGCGACGTTGCCGCACCGGGACGACCCGATGCGTGCGCGAGTACAGGACGACGCCTTGATTCAGGAGCAAGAGCGCGCAATTTTGGTTACACGAAAATCGATCGAAGTTTCGGCGGAGACGGAAGATGCCGCTTTTGCGAAAACGCTTGAATTGATGAAGCAAGGTGCGCAATCCATTTATGGCGGCGTTCTTATTCACGGTCATTGGGTTGCGAAGCCTGATTTGTTTGAGCGTGTTTCTGGAAAATCGAACTTCGGTGAGTATTATTATGTTGCGTGCGACATTAAACGTTCTCGTCATTTAAAGGACGAATATTGCGTACAAGGCGCGTTTTACGCCGAGGTTCTTCGCGGTATTCAAGGCATGAAACCAAAACAAGGGTACATCATGCGGCCAGACGGAACGGTCGAGGCGTATGTTCTTGAGGAATATCAAACGAAGTTCCGACTGACGCTCGACGGCATTGAGCGCATCCTTGAAGGCATCCGCGAGCCGCATTTCCTGACGTCTGATTGCAAACAGTCGCCGTGGTTTGATGAATGTAAAAAAGAAACGCTTGCTGCTGACCATCTCTCGCGCATGAATCGCATTTGGCGAAGCGAGGTGACTGCGCTCAATGACGCAGGCATCATGACGGTCGCGGAACTCTCTACGCGGAATGCCGATCTTTTAGCGCGTGGCGTTCCAGGTATTTCGCAAGAGCGTTTGCAATTTCTTATTCTTGGGGCAAAGGCGCTGATCGACGGTAAGCCTGTCGTTCTCGGGAAGATCGACTTTCCAAAAACAGACGACGCGCTCGTCGTCGATATTGAAGCTGATCCGCTTCGTGATTTGCATTACCTCTTTGGCGTACTCGATGTTCATGCGCAAGGTGACGAGTTTTATACCTTCCTCGCAGAGAAAGAGGACGAGGAAAAAGCAGCATGGGACGCCTTTGTCGCATTCATGGAGTCGCGTCCGGGCATTCCGGTGTACCACTATGGATGGTACGAACAGGATGTATTCCGATTAATGGCACAGCGTCATGGCGCGCCAGAAGGATTCGTCGACGATCTCGCCGAGCGATCCGTTGACGTTCTTGAGCGCTTGCGTGAAGCGGTGATTTTCCCATTGTCGTTCTATTCTTTGAAAGACATTGCGCAGTTTTTAGGATTCCGTTGGCGACATGACGACGCATCGGGATTGAATTCGGTGCTGTGGTACGAAGATTGGTTGCGAACAGGGAACCGTGAAATGCTCAATGACGTGTTGCGCTACAACGAGGATGATGTGCGGGCGACGTGGGTTGTTCGCCAGTGGGCAAAACAGAGAACGCTCTAATTTTGTCTATTTTCGACTCACATCATCGCAAATTTCCTCGATGTACCGAGAAGTACACCTCGGAAACTTTGCTCGACGTTCATCGAAACTAGCCTAAAATTAGAGCGTTCTCAAACCTTTATGATCATGAATCGATTACTCAAAAATCCATTCGACGGAAAGCAGCGGCCATGGAAGCCGTGGTACGGCTATCTGTTCGGTGTTGTCGCGGTTGTCAGTGTTGGGCTGTACGCGTACGAGCGTCTTCACGGCGGCCCCGTTGTGCCAACGTCGACCGTTCCATCGGTGACGTATAACGAATTAGTGAAGCAACAGGAAGTGACGCCGGAACCGGTAACAGCGACGCCTCCGTCACCTGATCTTTCCGCTATCGCAAAAGTTGCGTTGGAGGTTATACAGACACCGCCCCCAACATCAAAAAATCTCGCCGTACCATTTACATCGCAAGCACCGTACGCAAATTGGGACGTTATTCACGAGGACACATGCGAGGAAGCCTCGGTGTACATGGTTGCACAATATTACGCTGGCGTGAGTGGCGTGATCGATCCAAAAACTGCCGATTTGGTGTTGCTCGACATGGTAGATAAAGAAACGAAAGCGGGTCTTAAACCGAGTTTGACCGCTGCAGAACTTGGGGAATTTGCCGAGTCGTATTTCGGAACAATGACTGTAACCGTCGTCGACAATCCAACCGTCGATCAAATAAAGGCGTACATCAATGCCGGAACACCGGTCGTTGCTCTTGCTGCAGGTCAGGAATTGGGAAACCCATTTTATAGCGGCGACGGTCCGCTGTATCACCTCTTTGTTATTCGCGGGTATGACACCGAGAATTTTATTGCGAATGATCCGGGTACACGACGTGGAGAGAATTACACGTACAAATACGCCGTTGTTATGAACGCGCTTGGTGATTGGAACGACGGCGATCCTGTTCACGGTATAAAACGCATCCTTGTTCTTGAGAAGAAATAAATTGAGAGCGCCAGTGATGAGGGTGCATGTTTCGCAACGAACCGCACAGTCGTCCAGCCACAGTCGAGCAGAGCGAGACGTCGGGCGTGACGATCGTTGCGGCGAGTGAAGAAACATGTACCCGAGTCACCAGCTCTCGATGTCAATGTAATCTTTATGTCTCCCGCCATCATTTCCGTCTCTGACTATCTTGGGCTCGTGAATCACGCCCTTCGGACCATTCCTCGCGAGGGAATGGTGATTGAAGGCGAGGTGGTTGAGTTTAAGGTGAGTCAAGGAAAATGGGTGAATTTCGATTTGAAAGATGAGAAAGCGGAAGCGAAGATTTCCTGTTTCATGACAGTGTTTGCTTTGAACGTTCCGTTGCAAAGCGGTATGCGAGTGCACGTAACAGGAACGAGTAAAGTGTTCGAACGGTTTGGAAAATTTACGTTAAATGTGACGGCAATTGAATTGGTGGGTGAAGGCGCGTTGCAAAAAGCGTATCTCGCACTAAAAGAGAAATTGCGAGTTGAAGGAATGTTCGATGTTGCGCGCAAACGACAGATCCCGCGATTTCCCGAACGTATCGGGCTCATCACATCTGGTGAGGCTGCGGCGTACGGCGATTTTCTACGTATTCTTCGAAATCGGTGGAGCGGTGTGACGGTAATGCATACTCCAGTAACCGTGCAGGGCAAAGATGCGGTGCAAGAGATCCTCGGCGCGTTTGCGCAGCTGAATGCTTTGCCGATTGAGAACAGGCCGGAAGTTATTGTGTTGACTCGTGGAGGAGGAAGTCTTGAGGATCTTCACGCGTTTAATAGCGAGGCTGTGGTGCGTGCAGTCTTTCAGAGCGCGATTCCAGTAGTAGTGGGCGTTGGTCACGAACGTGACGAATCATTATGCGATTTTGTTGCCGATGTTCGCGCCTCCACGCCGAGCAACGCTGCAGAGCGCGTGGTTCCGGACAGGCGCGAAATGGTGACGAACGTTGCGATGAGCGCAGAAAGGATTGGGGATAGACTGCAGTACGAAATCGATAATCGATCGCATGCAATCGATCGTGCGCTGAGTATTTTTGATCGGTCACTCGCGCGGTTGTTGCAGTCGATGTCAGATGTGACGCGTAGATTCGGCTATGCATTCGAACGATTCCGCTTAAGCCTCGTTGCGACGGTTGAGCATATCGATCGTCGAGTGCAGATGATTGATAGCCGAATGAAGGTTGCTCTCGATGAACGATCGCGAGCGGTGATGGAGCTTGAACGTGTGTTAAAGAGTATCGATCCACGCGAAGTATTAAAACGAGGTTACGCGGTGGTGCGATCTGCGGGAAAAATTCTTCGTTCGGCACGTGATGTTGCTCCAGGAAGCCACTTAACCATACAATTGGGGGAGGGAGAGATTCGTGCCCAAGTAGAAACGAACGCGGTGCAGGAAAGCTTGTTGTAACTGGATCCCCGCCTACGCGGGGATGACCAAAAAAATTATGTCAAAAAAAATATCGTTTGCCGATGCGTTTCAGGAGCTCGAATCCATTACCGAATGGTTTGAGACACAGAATGTTGATCTCGACGAAGGCGTGAAGAAATTCGAGCGCGGACTCGAGCTTGCAAAGACACTAAAGGAGAAGCTCGCCGATGTTGAGAATACCGTGATAACCTTAAAGAAGAAATTCTCAGACCTCGATAACCCTCAAGACCTATGAAACTCATTCTCCGCTGGTTCATTAACGCATTGACGCTCCTTGCGGCAACGCAAATCATTGCAGGGTTTCATGTTTCAACATTTTACGCAGCGCTCGTTGCGGCATTGGTACTTGGACTATTGAACGCGGTCATTCGTCCGATTCTCGTGATTCTCACATTACCGGTGAATATCGTGACACTCGGATTGTTTACCTTTGTGATTAACGGTGCGTTAGTGTGGTTTATGGCAACGTTTGTAAAGGGTGTTTCAGTTTCCGGATTCCTTCCCGCGCTGATGGTTGGCATTTTGACGTGGGCCGTGAGTACATTAACAAGTTGGTTTCTTCGTGAGATCGACGAATGATATACTCAAAATATATGATTGCTAAACGCTTTTTCGGTTTGAAACGTTTGGGTGCGACTGCATTGTGTGCGGTGTCCGCAATAGGGTGGGCAGTGAATGTCCATGCTGCGGCGTGGGTGCTTTACGATTCTCCAACAACCACAGAGCTTCGTGATGTCGACTGCGGACATGCTGTGGCGTGTGTCGCGGTTGGTGATAACGGAACAGTGCTCTATGCGGCCGACGGGAAAACGTGGAATACCGCAACATCTGGAACAACAGAGACGCTGAATCACGTCGATATGTACGGCACGTCCGTCGCGATTGCCGTGGGAAAAGCCGGAACAATTATCGTGAGCGCCGACGGTGGTGCGACGTGGACAAGTATTACCGGCGTTACGACTGAGGATTTGTATGGTGCGACCGCGGTTTCTGCATCGGTCATGTTTGTTGGTGGACAAGACGGATCAATTTATAAAACAGTCGACAGTGGGACGACGTGGACGCGTATCAATACCGGCATTGGGAGCTTCGATGTGAATGGCCTCGACGCGTACTCCTCAACGGTGGTGTACATCGTTGGAAAGTATGGTGCGGCATACAAGACCACAAATGGTGGAACATCGTGGACAGCATTAACGACGGGAACGTCAGAGACGCTGCATGCTGTTGATGCTTTTTCTGCAACAGTCGCATATTTTGGCGGAGAGAATCGTACTCTGGTAAAAACAACAAACGGAAGCACCTTTAGCTCTGTCACTCTTTCGGATTTTGATGCGGCAGAGACCGTTCAAGACGTGAGCTGTTCGTCGGCGACGTTGTGTTTAGTCTCGGGAAATCTTGGCGCAGTGGTAACTTCTTCAAGCAACGGAACCGTATGGACCGCGGAGTGGATGGGCGCATCAAAGATTATGAACGGCGTAACCCAATTCGCTATTGGAAAACGTGTTGCCGTGGGTGAATCTGGAACAATCTCCGTGTATGACGCGTACGGACCAAACGCAGTGAGTGACTTTGCGCTTTCAAGCGGCGAGACATCGACAACAGACGCGACGCCAGAGTTTAAATGGAACGATGCGACGGACGATGAAACATATGTTGCGTCATACGAAATGGAAATGGATGCAAGTGGAACGTGGACTGATATTGGTGCGGTGAATTCATACAGCTGGGCAACGGCGCTTTCTGTCGGAAGCCACACGGCAACAATCCGCGCGATTGATCCGGCATCAAATGAGGGTGATGAAACATCGGTTTCATTTACGGTGAGCGCAACGTCATCTGCTGACACCACTGCGCCAACGGTTGGCGCACTTACGCCACTAACCGCAACGGTGAACGTCGCAAAGACGTTTACCGCAACATATAGTGACGCAGTTGGTGTTGTGAGCTGCACAGAGCACGTCGACAGCAAAACGTCGTCAATGACGTTAAGTGCTGGCACCGCGTCAGTGTCTGGAACATTTACATCGGCTGGAAGTTATTCTGCATACGTGACGTGTGTTGATGCTGCAGGAAATACGGGAACAGGTTCAACGGTAACTATTGTGGTAAGTGCCGCGTCGACAACAACAACTGACGTAATGATGCCGACGGTCACCGGACTCATTCCAACAAATGCTACCGTTGGTGTTCCGGTAAGTTTGCACGCGAACGTTTCAGATAACGTGGCGGTTTCGTCATGTACGTTATACGTGGACGGTGTTTCAAAAGGCGCCATGACGATTGGAAGCGGCGTCGCTTCGCTGACACAAACATTTACAACTGCTGGAGTCGCGATTGCAAATGCATATTGTGTTGACTCTTCGGGAAACGCAACACGCGGTTCATCGGTAACAATCACCATTAGCGCAGCAACGACAACAACCGAGGAGCGTGATGCTGCTCCTGAAGCAGCGGTGAACACGCTAATTAAAATGGCATGTGGAAGTGTTGCCGACGTGAGCGACCCATGTCATGCCGTGTATTACTACGACGGAAAGCGTCATGCGTTCCCAAATGAAAAAGTGTTCTTCACGTGGTACGAGAATTTCGACGACGTGATTGTCGTTACGGACGAATTCATGGCGTCAGTGACTCTTGGAAAAAACGTGACGTATCATCCTGGAACACGCATGGTAAAATTCCTGACGGTCAATACGGTGTACGCCGTGGGAACCGACGGAGAGCTTCGTGCGGTTGCAAGCGAAGATGTTGCAAAGAGTATTTGGGGGAGCACATGGAACAAACAGATCGACGACATTAGTGATGCGTTCTTCAGCAACTATCACTTTGGAGACGATATTAACAGCACGAGTGACTTTGATCCGGACGCCGTTGAAGCGTCAGTAACAGACATTCTCGACATTCTCTCATAATATACAAAACCGCCACCGAGATTCTCGGTGGCGGTTTTGCTTTTCTCGCACAACCCACGATCGAATCCGATCATGAACTCTGCGGGCGGAACGAGATGACGTCTCTCGTTCCTCGTGCGCTTAGTACGTTCCGTTCGAATCGAAGCCGAGCGCTCGTGCGAGATCTTGCTCGGTGCTCGGCTGTCGCCGATCCCTCGTCTCTCGATGGCGCCTCCAGGCTTCATCGTGAAGCGCGATGTCTCGCGCAGTTTCCTCGGTCATCCCCCGGAGCACCATCTTATCGTAGTCTCTTTGATCCATTTTTCCTCCGATTGCTCGGAAAGGGTTGGTGTTGGCGTTCAAGTACTTGTTCGCCCCCGCAATCTCCGAGTGTACTCGGAAACTCTGGGGGCTGGGCGGTGCATGATGTCTGCACCGCCCTCGTTGTCACGCGTTGGCGTAGATGAATCGCCGGCCGGGGAGGCTGCTGACGCCGCGGAGCTCGCGGTTGGTCAGGAAATCCACGGCGGTGATCGGGTCGCTGTCGTCTTCCTCATCCTCGACCATCGGCCGGAGGAGGTCGACGCCCTTCGCGAGCAGCTGATCGACGACATCGCCGATGTCCAGGCCGGCGATCCGGCTCATGGCAACGATGCTGTCGAAGGTGTCGGCGGTACCGGCGTAGAACCGGTCGAGGACGTCGAGTTCGAGCGGCGCAGGCGCCAGCTCGTTGTCGATGTCGTCAGCGCTGTCGGAAACGAACTCATACATCTCCAGCAGGTGTTCACCTTGGATGACGTCTTCGCTGTCCTTCCAGCTGAAGTCGTAGAGCTCCGTGTCGTTATCGCCACCGATCTCCAGTTCACCGTTGTCGCAGCCGACGAGGGTCAGTTCCTGTCCCGTGGTAAACCAGGGAAACAGGATGTTTTTGACGCCAGGTTCAGTGTCGGTCTTCGGCCGACGGCTCCGCCGTGGGTTTACGGTGCATGCGTTTTCGTATTCCGGGACTTCGAACTGCTTTTTGGCCATGGTGTATGGCTCCGTGGGCTTCTGCGGTACTTGGTGGGATGGCCTGATGGCCGGGGGGAGTGTTGCGGCAGAGAGGATAGGACTCTCTGACGCAATACTATACCAGAAAATTGGTGTTTTGTCAAAGAAAACCGACCCTTCTTGCGAAGGGCCGGCCGTGGGCGTGCGTAACGCTGATGTCACGGTTTGAACAGGGTCACGAGCGACCCGACGCGCTTTTCGGTCTTGAGCGTCCGCTCGTTGTGTTCGGCGATAGCGAAGAGCTTGGCGTATTGTGCATCGCCCATCTCCCGCTCCCAGAACACGCACCCGATCCGCACGTCGAGGACGTGCTTTCCGACGAGGCTTTCGAACGACCGGACTCCCTTGAGAATCCGCTCGATCGCGAGGTTCGCGCCTTCGAGCGTGGTGTTGTAGAGGCTGACGTGGAACTCGTCGCCGCCCACCCTTGCCGCGATGTCGTCTTCGCGGATTGCCCTGCGAAGGACTTGCGCGGTGTGGATGAGCGCACGATCGCCTTCCGCGTGACTCGACCGGTCGTTGACCTGCTTGAACCCTTCGAGATCGATCGCCATGACAGCAATGCTCTCGGTGCCACGGCGGGCTCGACGTCGTTCCTCTGCGCCGTTTCGGCCGTGGAAGACGCGGTCCATCTGGGCCATCAGCGGACGACGGTTCACGAGATGCGTGAGCTCGTCGGTGTAGGCGAGATCTTTGAGCCGAGCATTCTCGCCGATGAGTTCGCCGATGAGGCGTTGGGCCTCAAGGAGCGATGTTGGGAACAGGTTTCGGGTGTTGAGGTCCAGGGGTTTGTTCTTGTGGGACACGGTGCCTCCAAGACAGAATGTGAATTGATCTTTCGTTGCAGTGACCAATAAATATAGCAAAATTTTGACTTTTCGTCAATAAAAAAGAACCGCCGCGGCCACCTGTGAGGGTGGTCGCGGCGTCGTGTTCTGTGCCTACGTGGCGTTCTTGCCCCGCGTGTCCTGGTAGCGGATCACGCCGAGTTCTCCATTGATTTCGGCGTCGAGCGAACGAAAGTTGGCCTCGGCCCTTGCGCGCTCCGCTTGCAGCCTGCCGATTCGTTCCCATCGATGCGCACGCTCTTCCGAAACGAGGACCCACGTGCTCGTGGAGTCGACGAAGACGCAGTCCTTTTCATCGACGAGCTCGAGCGTATCGTCGAGACGGAACTCGAATTCCCGCGGGCCCGTTTCCAGAGCCTTCATCCACAGGAGCGGTTTCTCGCGAAGCGAAAGCTCCACAATCCACTCGCCGTAGAATCCGTTGCGTTGGAGCTCTATGGCGAATCGATCTTGGAGGCGCAGGCTCCATTCTTGATCTGGATCTTGAGATGCGAGAATCGGTTTCGCCTTCTCCCATTCGATGATCTTCCAAAGCGGCTGGACCGCGTCCGCGAAAGTGGTGCCCTCGCGTTCGTTCGTCCGTGCCGCGTAGCCGATGGCCTCGACCGCCTTGTAGGCGAACCAGATCGGCCAATCCACGGCGCGGTACCTCAACCTTAGGTCAGCGGGTACCGCTTGCACCGGGAACTGAATGAAAGGTGTCGACTGAAACAGCGTGTCGAGCGCCTCGGCGTTGGCGGTGAAGCAGTCGTAGTCCACGAGGCGGTAGTTCTTCGCCTGCATCGCCTTGTAGTAGGTCTTCATTTCCGCGATCGCCAACTTGAAGAGCTCGAGGACAGCTTCCGGCGTCATGCTTGGGGGAGTCTGGGTCACGAGTATCCTTTGAAACAGGAGGGAAGTGAATTCCTGTCGGCGCGAACCTTAGCGAATATTTGACTTATCGTCAACGTGTGATACTCTTTTCCCGTCCTCGAGATCCGCAGACAACAGGTTGCCGATATAGCCTCGGTGTAAGTCCTGTCGAGAATCTCTCCTTCTTTGCTCCTTTGGGGCTTCGAAGGAATTTCTGCGGCCCTTCTGGGGTCGTTTTACATTTAACGGTTCACTATGCCAAAGTCTCGTTCAGAAAAACGCGACATCGTGGCGGGAATCGCGGATCAGTTTAAGCGGATGAAAGGCGCAGCCTTTGTCTCCGTGTCCGGATTTACCATGAACCATGCCGACGCATTGCGCGCCAAGGCTCGAGCACAGAACGTTGATATCTTCATCTCGAAGAAAACGTTACTGACGCTTGCAGCAAAGGAAGCAGGTGTGGAAGGTGTGGTGCCCGACGCGTTACAGGGTTCTATTCTCACTGCCGTGAGTTATGGCGACGAAGTGACCGCAGCAAAGGTGCTCAAAGATTTCTTGAAAGACAAAGAAATCGGTTCCTTGGTTGCCGGTGTCTTGGAAAACTGTCTCATTGGTACGGCCGATGTGAAGCGTGTCGCCGACTTGCCAAGCAAGGAGCAACTCCTTGGAATGCTCGTTCGTACACTCAACGCAACGCCAACCGGATTCGTCAACGTTCTCGCTGGCAACCTCCGTGGTTTGGTCAATGTGCTTGGTGCAGTGAAGGAAAAGAAAACAGCGTAATTCAAAAATCATTTATCTTCTTATGGAAATCCCAGCAAAGTTCCAGTCAATTGTGAGCGAAATTGAGAAGATGTCCGTGCTCGATCTTTCAGAGTTGGTGAAGGTGTTGGAAGAGAATTTCGGTGTCTCTGCAGCAGCTCCAGCAATGATGATGGCAGCAGCTCCAGCAGCAGCAGGCGCAGCAGCAGAAGAGAAGTCAACATTCACTGTTGAACTCACTGCAGCTGGCGACAGCAAGATCAACGTCATCAAGGCTGTTCGTGAAGTGACCGGTCTTGGCCTCAAGGAAGCAAAGGACATCGTCGATGCAGCTCCAAAGGCAGTGAAGGAAGGTGCTTCAAAGGCAGAAGCCGACGACATGAAGGCAAAGCTCGAAGCAGCAGGTGCAACCGTAACCTTGAAGTAAATCCAATTATCCCCCGACGCTTTCGAGCGACGGGGGATTTTTGATACCATGCCTTTGTATTCATTAATTGATTGTGTATGACGACAATGAAGTGGGCTACTCCTGATGCGGGATTGTTGAGTATTCGCCTTGGCCTTGCAGCCGTATTCATTACGCACGGCGCAGTAAAGCTCGCGAGCGTTGCTGGAGTGATGGCGATGTTTGTGAAGTTTGGCATGCCAGGATGGCTTGGTGTGTTGGTTGGAGTTGTTGAACTGCTTGGTGGCGCAGCAATGCTCGTTGGCGCATACATGAAATATGCCGGCTACGCACTTGCGGCAATTATGGTTGGCGCAATCCTCACTATGAAATGGAAGATGGGTTTCTCCGGTGGTTGGGAATTCGAGTTCATGCTCTTCGTTGCATCACTCGGTATGGCATGGCTTGGCGCGGGGGAGTACGCGGTAAAGATGCCAGAGAAAATGTTCAAAATTTCGTTGCGATAATTCGCCAAATCAAAACGCGAGCCTGCTAATGCGGGCTCGCGTTTTGTGTTACTTGAGAAGATGCGTTGCCGTGTACGAATACACCGCTGTCGGTGTTGTGAGCAGTATTCGATTCTCACTTTCTCGAACCACGAAGCTGACAACGCCGGAGAGATTCGCGACGTACTGCGCGACGATGCCGCCTTTGTCTTTATCCATTACCACGACACGGCCGTCGCTACCGTCGAGGATGTAGAGATATTTGCTGTCGACGTCGGTCCAGATATCGAGCGGTTTCGCAATTGCCGGGTCGATTGCGGCGTGATCCCATGGCGTTTCGCGTCCACTCTTAAAGACGACCACTCCAGTATCGGTAAGTACCCACAGGCTTCCATCAATCGCGAGTGCTTTTGCGTGACTGAGATCGCTCGTCTTTGCGGTAATCCACGGTGTGCCCGCTTCGAACCCAATACCTTGTGGGCGCATCTTTACAATTTGCCCGCTCGCAGCACTTAATGCGTAAATGTTGTCGTTGTATGAGGAAAAATCCTCGATACTTGCCATGCCGTCGATGCCGCTCGTCAACGACGTCACTGCTGGCGTTGCTACTGTTGTTCGCCACAATCGCTTGTCCATGTCGACTGTGAGCATGTTGTCGCCTTCCTGTGCGGTAATAATGATGTTTTGCGCAAGGCTTTGGCCAACGTCAACGTGTTCCATTGCTTTGCTGACTTCATTGACTCGCCATGGGGACGCATCGGCGCTGATGCCATAAATTGCGCTTCCCGAACTGACAATTCCCACGAGAGGGAACGCGAATTGCTGTGGGAGTTCCGCAACCTTTGCTGGTGTGACCGTTTCCATTCCTCGGGTTTTTCCTAAGAGATCTTGGAGCGCTCGATTGAGTTCGTCGGCTTTTGTTTTTTGTGTTGAGGAATCGCGGGGGAGTGTTGAGAGAAGATTTGTAGCGTCGGTGACAAGTGTTTGTGCTTCCTGGGTATTGCCGTAAATAATTGCAGCTTCTGCGGCAGTACGCTTTTCCTCAATTTTCGTGAGCGCCGACTGATACGCAACATTTGCTTCTGCAGTTTTTTGATTTGCTTGGCGGTTTGCGATACTCATGAACACGACAATCATGAGGATCGCAACGCCAATGCTGATGACTTTCGTGGTGCGCGACGCATCATTAAAGGCGGTAATTCCAGAATGGCGGAGGGAATCGATTTTTCCTGCAACGCCGCCAAACCGACTGTGTCGTCCATTTCCACTAAACCGAGAACCGGAGCGTGAATCAGTTTCTTTTGAGCGCCTGAGCAACTGCTCGATACCGCTAATACCAAATCGCGCCGCACGCTTTACGCCACGCCATACTGCACTGTCGCTGTACGTTGAGAGTATTTTTTTTGTGGTCGCTAAACCAAGGGCGAGTTTTTGTGGGACGTCAGGTGTTTGTTCGCCAAGTAAATCGGCGGTGCGCGATTTTGTTTCCTCGAGATCTGAAAGCGAAGTCATTGGATTCGCTTTCTTTGGTGGTCCTAGTGGCTCTTCCTCGCTGACATGGAAGCAGATGCCGCCAAATTGCACCGTTGGAGGAACAAATTGCTGAATGCGTTCAAGCGCGCCCTGTGGAGGAAGCGTAACGAGAATATCTTGCAGATCGCTGAGCGAAAGTGCGTGCGGTGGAATACGGCGTGCGGCGTAAAAGACGTCGCCAGGGTGAAGCTCTCCGTCCAGTACGGTGACAAGCGGCTTTTCTGGAGACGTTTCGTCGCTTGTGAGCTGTGCGTCAAGTTCGTAAATGACGTATCTGCGTTCCGCAGTGCGGTGCAGGAAAAGCGCATGATTCGACCCGATACCGCTAAAGAACACCTGAGCATTGGTGATAACCCCAACAAGAATGTTCGTTTTTTTCAGGAGAATGTTTTTCTCAAACGTAATTCGAGTGATGTCGGCATTCATTGCAACAAGCATCGCTTCAAATCGTCGTGGAATATTGCCGCCATCTTTATCGATATCGCCTCGAAATGCCTCAAGATGGCTTGCGATCGCATGGAGCAATCGCTCGCGTGCTTCGACGTCACGGTGCGTGACGTCGACAAGGCCAAAAATAGAACCTTGGCCTTGGGAGAGCGGGAGCAGGATAGTACGAACACTCAAATGTTCAGGCGTTGTGCCTGGAACAAGGAGTTCTGCGGATTTCAAACGGTATAATGGGTTTGGCATGATGCTGGTTGCGGACAAAGGTCTCTTCTCGTACAGTATAGTAGTAGTTTTCGATATACGCGATCTCCTCTATGGATAACACCGACGAACCGGAAGTGCTCGTAAAACCTGGAGAGTTCCGTATTGAACAACTCTTTGGTTCACGAACTCGAGCGCGATTACTCACGTTGTTTTTGGAAAATTCGGATCGAGCATTTTACGTCAGAGAACTGACACGACGTATCGATGCGCAATTAAACGCGGTTCGACGAGAGCTGAAAAATCTTGTTGATGTTGGAATTGTTCTTGAAGTTGAAGGAAAGATCATTCCGACGGAAGCAAAAGATGACGAACCAGAAACAAAAGGGGAGAAGAAAAAGTTCTATCGCGCGAATGCAGAATTTCCGTTGTTTGAGGATTTGCGCGGCGTTATGCGTAAGGCGGCGGTTCTTATGAATCGCGAAATTGTTCGCGTACTGAAAGAGAAAGGCGATATTGATCTTATTTTGCTTACTGGTCGTTTTGTGGATGCGGTAAATGTACCTACAGATGTGCTGATTGTTGGAACGATCGATCCAGAGCATCTTGCTGCAGCGATTCGTGAGTTTGAGCGCGATATTGCGCGAGAAGTGAACTTTACTGCCATGCCGAAAGAAGAGTTTTTGTACCGCAAAGACGTTGGCGATCGATTCCTTGCAACAATTCTCGGAGCAAAACGTGTCATACTGTGGAACACCTTTGGAGAACTATGATGCTGTACGTGAACGGATCCGACATTGCGAAGCTGACGTTGGGAGTCGTTGCCGATGACCGCGCGTCGTTTGCGATTTTGCCGAAAACATTTGCTGTTCGACCGGAAGAGTTTCTCTTTACGATCGATGCGTGGTTTCGCGAACAGCATATTGATTTGAAACAAATCTCAGAGCTCGCGGTCGTCATTGGTCCAGGATCAGCAACTGCACTTCGAACAATACTGACGTGGGCAAACACATTTGCTTTTACGCGATCGATCCCAATGTACGGCGTTGAACTTCCGTTCGGTTCCGATGACAGAATCGCACTCATCGACCTTACATCGGTGCTCTCAACGCCAATGCTTCGTCCGGTCTACGCGAACGCTCCCACGATTACGGCAACAAAGAAGGACGCACTTCGAAGAAATATTTCATAATCTATGGCAGTCCGATTTGGTCAGTACGGCGAACATCGGTTTCTTGAGATGATTCCAGGGCTCTTCGCATGGGGCGTTCTCGTGTTCGCATTCTCGCTTTCCATTTTCGCGCCAATCGCGGGAATCATCTTTATCATCGTGTTCGATTTGTACTGGATGCTTCGGGTGTATTACTTCGTCATTCACGTGATTGCTGCGTATCGGTCGTATCGAAAGACGTTGCTAGTGAATTGGTACGCCGAGGTGCAGAAAATTTCTGGATGGGAACGCGTCTATCACGTCGTCATGTTGCCGACGTTGCATGAGGATGAATCGATTATCGATGAAGCGATGCAATCGTTGCTTCGCGGGCCGTATCGAACCGATAGAATGATTGTTGTACTTGGCGGCGAACAGCGTGACGAGGAAAACTTTTCGCGATACGCCGCATCCGTAAAAGCGAAATACGCCGATAAATTTGCTGACTTTGTTGTAACGATTCACCCATTCGGTACAACGGGGGAGATCCCAGGAAAGGGATCGAACCTCAAGTTTATGGGAGGTGAAGTGAAAAAAGTGATCGACGAGAAGAACATTCCATACGACGACATTATCGTTTCCGCCTTCGACATCGACACCGTTGCGCATCCGCAATACTTTGCAAAGCTTTCGCATCTCTTTTTAACGATCCCGAATCCAACGCGAACATCGTTCCAGCCGGTGACTGTCTTCTCGAACAACATCTGGTCGGCAACTGCGCCAGTGCGTATCGCCGCGTTCGGTACGACATTCTGGTTACTCGGTGAACTTGTTCGTCCGGAACGTTTGTGGACGTTCTCGTCGCACTCCATGCCGTGGCGAATGTTGGTTGATGTTGGATTTCACGAACCTGATCTCGTCAGCGAAGACTCGCGCATCTTCATGCAGGCATTCTTAAAGTACGACGGCGACTATCGCGTGACGCCGGTGTTTCTTCCTGTTTCAATGGACGCCGTTGCTGGCGGAAATTATTGGGAAAGTTTGGTGGGCCTCTATAAGCAGCAGCGTCGTTGGGCATGGGGCGTGGAGCATTTTCCGTACATGGTGACGCAATTTAAAAAGCATCCGAACCTTTCGAAGTTGAAGAAATTTACGTATCTCTTCAATCACCTCGAAGGCATGTTCACGTGGGCCGCAGCGCCGCTCCTCATTTTCATCCTCGGCTACATTCCATTCTGGACCATTGAAGGCTCTCAGAACGCCATCGTCGTGAACTCGCCGTACACGTTGTCCGCAATCATGCAGTTGGCAACATTCGGTGTATTCGTGACCGGTGCGTTGAGCTTCTTCATGCTGCCACCACGTCCACAAAAAATTTCCCCATGGAACTGGCTCGTCATGCTCGGCCAGTGGGCGTTTCTCCCGATTACTTTCATCCTCTTTGGCGCCTTCCCGGCTCTGGACGCCCAAACCCGCTTCATGCTCGGCAAGTATCTTGGATTTAACGTGACAAAGAAACATTCGGCGGCGAGACATTAAAAATGGTGGATAACATTCTTGTTCGTGTTTTGTTCGCTTGATAGACTTGAGGCATATCTCAATCATCGATCGATCTATGAACTATGAACATTGCCATGTTTCAAGGGAAGAATATTCGGAAAGTTTTGTATAAGGGGGAATGGTGGTTTTCGGTGGTGGATATCTGCGAGGCACTTACTGATAGCCCAGACGCTGGTGCGTATTGGAGAAAATTGAAACAACGACTCATTGAAGAGAAAAGTGAAGTCGTGACATTTTGTCACGGGTTGAAACTGGAGGCTCCAGATGGAAAGATGCGTGAAACCGATTGCGCGGACACTGAATCGATGCTCCGTATCATTCAGTCTATCCCTTCTCCAAAAGCCGAGCCGATGAAACGTTGGTTGGCTAAGGTTGGATTTGAGCGCGTGCAGGAAATCGAGCATCCAGAGCTGGCGGCGAAACGGATGCGGACGTTGTATAAACTGAAGGGTTACGATGAAGAGTGGATTGCGCTTCGAATGCGAGGGATTGTTGTTCGGGAAGAATTGACCGATGAATGGAAGGATCGAGGCGCTGAGCCTGGTCGCGATTACGAAATTTTAACAGCCGAAATTTCGAAGGCGACATTCGGGGTAACTCCGGCCGAGTATAAAGATTTGAAAGGGCTGGAACGCGAAAACCTCCGTGATCACATGGATGATTTTGAGCTTATCTTTTCGATGTTAGGCGAACGATCCACGGCAGAAATTCATCGTGTTCGGGATTCTCGGGGTGTGTCAGATTTAAAGATCGATGCACAAGATGGCGGAACGATCGCCGGCGATGCGCGGAAGAATTTGGAAACAAAGATTGGTCGATCTGTGGTCACGAAGGACAATTATCTCAAAAGTGCACAATCGGTGAAGCGGTTAAAGAAATAGTGCTACGATCGGAAGAGAATTATGCATATCTCCATTAACATCGTCTCTTGGAATGATCGGCGGTATTTGCCGGAGGTGTTTGCGGCGATACGGAGTCAGACGCATAAGGATTTTAGTGTGCGAATTTTGGATAACGGGAATCCGGATGGGGAAGCGTTGCAATATATTATGCAGAATGAACCGCATTGGCTTGCGGTACGCAATACGAGGAATACGGGGTTTGCTTGCGGGCAAAATCAGCTTGCGCGACTCGCGATGGAACGATATACGGGTAACCCGGCGGATCACGCCATTCTTATTGCGAGTTCAGAGATGGATTGGGCGCCAACGATGCTCGAGGAGCTCGTGAAGGTTCTTGAGACGCATTCCGAAATTGACGCGGTACAGCCAAAGATTTTTCGTGCATTTTCAGAGCGTGGCGACGTCGAGAGTGACGCAGTAAAATCCGATATTCTCGATTCGACGGGCATGGTGCTTCATAAAGGCTGGCGCACAACGGATCGTGGCGCGGGGGAGATGGATAAAGGCCAGTTCGATGACGTAACCGACATTTTCGGTCCATCAGGGGCATTATTTCTTGTTCGCGCGACAGCGCTTCGCGATGTAATGATTAATGACGAAGTTTTTGACGGAGACTTTTTCTCCTTTCGAGAAGATACAGATTTCGCATTACGTTTTCGTCGTGCCGGACACAAGACATTTTTTGCGAAAGCGGCGCGAGCACATCACTATCGTGGAATGTTCGGTTCAGAGTATCAGTCGTTGTGGCAACGATTTCGTCAGAGAAAGATGCGACGTCCGTCGGTTGCGGCGCTTGCGACGCGGAATCAGCTCCTGATGCTTGCGAAAGATCTTACTGTTGGCGAGCTGTTTCGCAGTTTGCCTTGGATTTTACTTTACGACGGAAGTCGCGTGCTATACGGAATGATTGTTGAGCCAGAAACGCGTCGTGCGCTTTTGCGCATACCGCTGATGTTGCCGTCGATGTTCAAAAAACGAAGCGCGGTGAAACGATTATCGCGCGTCGGTATGAATGAACTGCGACAGTACATGGTAAAAAAATGAGCACTCACGCGTGATACACTAGAGACATGTTTCTTGAGCCATCTGATGCGAATCCGCCTAAACATCCTCATGCCGACGAGATCCCAATCTCGCCGGGTGTTTTGCGTGTAAAACGTCGTCGAGTCCCAATTATCGCCGTGGCGTTTGCTGCGGTGATCTGTGTTGCGTTTTTTGGGTATGTCGGCGTTGGTGTGACGCGAATCGTGAACGGTGCTGTTGCGGCTCGCGCCGCGCTAACATCGGCGAAGGTACATATTTCAGACATTGATTTCGCGCAAGCTTCGGCAGATCTTTCCACTGCGCATGATGGACTTACTCAGGCGCAGAGCGGCGCGTCGATGTTGGCGTTTGCGTCGGCGATCCCTTGGGTTGGATCGCGGTACACTGCCGGCGTCGCGATTCTTGATGCGACCGCGAAGACCGTTGATGTATTAACAGAGGCAATCGACATTGCGCAGGACGTATACAGTGTTGTTGCCGAAGCTCGTGCGGCGCTTGCCTGGCAAGATGCGTCAGAGGCAGACACGCCGATCCACGACTTGCCTGTCGAAGTAAAACGAACATTGTTTACACGTCTCGCTGCATCATTGCCGTCTTTACGAACCATGCAAGTGAAGCTCGATTTAGCAAATGAAGACATCGCGCGATTTCACGATCTCGCAAATACTGAGGGTATCGATGAAATCATCGCGCCGTTTGAGACCGTGCTCGCGAAGTTAAAAACGGGTATTGATTTCTTGGTGCCGTTTGCTGGAATCACGAAAGAATTTGCCGGCCTCACTGGAGATCGTCAATTTCTTGTGATGTTTTTGAATAACACCGAGCTTCGTCCAACCGGAGGATTTTTGGGAACCTATGGACTCATGGTTATCCGAGACGGAGACATGAAGAGTTTAACGACTGATGACACGTACGCTGTTGATGCGCTTGTTTCCGGTAATCCAGCATATGTTGCGCACTCGCCGGCGCCAATCTCAACATACCTCGAACAGCCGGTATGGTATTTCCGTGACAGTACGTGGTCGCCAGATTTTGCGGATGGCGCAAAAGACGCAATCGCGTTGCTTCGTCAGGAAAATGCGGTTGCCGGGCGATCTGTGCCAGAAATTCACGGCGCGTTTGGTATGACGACGTCGTTTTTGCACGACCTTCTTGCGTTCGTTGGGCCGATCACCGTTGACGGGCAGACGTTTACTGCGGAAAATGCATCAGATTTGCTGGAATATCAGGTCGAAATCGCGTTTGAACAACAGGGCGTTACGCGTGCTGACCGTAAAGATATTGTCGGCAGGCTGACGAACGCGCTTCTTGATAAGCTTCTTGAGGTTCCTTCGTCGCGCTTCGAGGAAGTCTTCGCATTGCTCGCGAACGCATTCCAAAATAAAAATATTGCACTCTACAGTAGTGATGCTGGAACTCAGGCGGTGTTAGATGACGCGGGATGGTCTGGGGATGTATCACGGGGGTCGGCATCAGATGTGCTCATGGTTGTTGATGCAAACATGGCGTCACTCAAATCTGATCCGGTTGTGAAGCGAACTATTGATTACACCGTCGTTCCGCACGATGGAGGGTTTCAGGCGACCGTGGCAATTACGTACAAACACGAGGGAACGTTCGATTGGAAGACGTCGCGATATCGAACGTACACAAGAATTTACGTTCCTGAAGGATCGAGTCTTATTTCTGTCACCGGATCACTGGAAAACGACGCGATTCGGGATCCTATGGGAACTGTGGGCACAATTACGACAGCATCGGAATTTGGCCTAACAAGTTTTGGGACGTTCACGTCGGTCGAGCCAGGACAATCGCGAACGCTGACGTTTACATACCAACTTCCTTCGAGTGTGACGGATGCTGTTTCGGCGGGATCGTATACGCTAAAGGTGCTGAAACAGATCGGGGCTGGCCCGCATGACGTCGAGCTTCATCTGGACTTCAATCGCATGATTCGCTCTGCGGTTCCTGCGGAGGAAACAACATTCTGGGGAAATGATAGTTACGATGTCACGGATACGTTGGATACGAATAAGGAGTACAAGATAAGTTTTTGAGGGATGGATCAGTCCAGATTCCTGCGGCTTTGGGGATAGTTTAGTCGTCATGCGGGCATCGATGGGGTAGTCTGTGGAGGAAATCCGCGTCCCCGTATGATGTTTAATAAAAAGATTGGGATCGATCTTGGGACGACAACCGTCCTTGTTTACGTTCCAAAACGAGGCATTATTATTAACGAACCTTCTGTTGTTGCGGTTTCGAAAATCGACAAAACCGTCCTTGCTGTTGGGAAGGAGGCAAAAGACATGCTTGGCAGAACGCCAGACAGCATTATTGCGCGTCGTCCGTTGAAAGATGGCGTTATTGCCGACTACAAAACAACGGAAGCGATGCTTCGGTATTTTATTAACAAGGCGCTTGGTGGAGTTCGTATTTTCCGTCCGGAAGTCATGATCGCAGTTCCGGGTGGAATCACATCGACTGAACGTCGGGCGGTAGTTGATGCAGCAATTTCTGCTGGTGCAAAAAGCGCGTACATCATTAAACAGCCAATTGTCGCCGCGATTGGCGCGAATATTCCTATTGGTTCGCCAAACGGCCACATGATTGTGGAAATTGGTGGAGGAACGAGCGAAATGGCGGTTATTTCTCTTGGTGGAATCGTTGCTTCGACATCTGTTCGTATTGGCGGAGTAAAAATGGATCACGCCATCATGGAACACATCCGTCGAACGTACGGACTCGCGATTGGTGAACGCACCGCTGAAGACATTAAGATTCGTTGCGGATCGGCGATGTATCTTACCGATAAACTTCGCATGGAGGTAAAAGGTCGCGACATGATTACCGGTCTTCCAAAGATCATCGAAGTTTCATCGGACGACGTCACCGAGGCGATCCAGCCACTCCTTGAAGGAATTCTTTCAACGCTTAAAGAAGTGCTTACCGTTACGCCTCCAGAACTTTCTGCTGACGTGATGGATAAGGGCATCGTCATTTCCGGCGGATCGTCACAGCTCCGTAATCTTGATCGCCTTATTGCTGAAGCCACCGGCGTGCCAACGTATCTCGCCGAGGATCCGCAGCTTTGTGTAGCAAAAGGCACCGGTCTCGCTCTCGAGAATCTTGAGTCTTACAAACGAAGCTTATTTACGGCATAATCGATCCGTATGACGACATACGGTATTGATGCACATTTGCTGCTTCGGGAAAACGCGACGGGCGTTCCGCGATATGCGTGGTTTTTGCTTCGCGAGATGATGAAAACTCCGCTTGCCGATGACGAACGGGTGGTGCTGTACGGACACCTTCCAAAGCCGAAGGAACTCAGCCTCGTACAAGGGTGGTCGTGGAAAACGCTCTCGTGGCCGATCCCTCGAGGTTGGACGCACGGCCGATTAAGTATTGAGATGATGATGAATCCGTCAAACGTGTTATTTGTTCCGGGCCATGAAGTTCCGATGTTCTTCCAAAAACAGACAAGCGTAGTGACGACACTTCATGACGTCGCATTTGCGATGAATGCTCAAGTGTACGATCCGACGTCACGTCAACGCCAAGAGCTTGCAGTACAGAACGCGATTCGTCGTGCAACGCGAATTCTCACGCCATCGAATGCAACGAAAGCCGATCTTGAATCGCATTATCACGTCGCCTCGGATCGGATCGTTGTGACGCCGCTTGCGCCGACCATGCCGAGATCGACTGCCGATGCATTGGAACTCCTCCGAAAACTTCAGATCGGCAAAGGTCAATTCATTCTCTCGATCAGTCGATTAGAGAAAAAGAAAAATACCGCGTTGCTTATTCGTGCATTCGCGCAGCTGAAGCGAAAACTCGGGGCAGGAAATCCGCTCACACTTGTGCTCGCAGGTTCATTTGGTTATGGCGAACAAGAGATTCGTCAAGCGATTGTCGAAGAGCGTATTGCGGATTCAATTCGTCTTCCAGGATATGTTTCTGATGACGATGCATCTCTGTTGCTCCAGAGTTCTATGTGTTTTGCATTCCCGTCTGTTGCTGAAGGATTCGGTATTCCTGTTCTTGAAGCGATGGAGCATAGCGCTCCAGTTGTCGCGTCGAATATTGCGGTGATGCGCGAGGTCTGTGGTGATGCCGCTATGCTTGTTTCGCCGAATGATATCTCTGCACTCGCCGTGGGAATTGAGCACATGATGGATGTTGCAACGCGTGAGGAATATCGTGAGCGAGGCCTTGCTCGCGTTCAATCGTTTTCATGGAACGTTCCTGCGCAGAGAACATGGGCAGCGCTTCGAGAAGCTGCGAACATTCGTCGATAGCCGAACAAAAAAGTTCAGAAATGCACAGGAGCCAATATGGCTCCTTTTGCATACTGAACATATATGATGACGCAACTTATTGACGAGCTCACGATTCTCGGATTTTCCGGTCGCATCGCGGAGACGTATGTCCTCCTTGCACAACGGGGAGAGCTAACAGTTCGCGAGGTTAGTGAGCAGTTTTCTCTTGCTCGTGGCACGACGCACGACATGATGATGTCGCTTGTTGATCACGGATTGGCACGAGTTCGAATGGCGAGAAAGGAGAAGATATTCGTATTGGAGTCGCCTATTGCGATAAGGCAAAAACTTGAGGAACAACATCGCCTTTGCGCAATGCGACTTGAACGTTTTGAGTCGGTACTTCCAAATTTACAGGCGCTCGTTTCGATTGGTGGTGGTCCGACGTCGGCGGTTCGTTACCTTGAGGGGCCAGAAGCGATCATTGCATCGCAACGAGAATTCATGGTGCTCCCAGACGACATCATTCAATTATTCGGCGACGAAGTGTCGTCGATGGTTGCCGATGTTCGGCGATGGGCGAACGTGCAATCCGGAAAAAATGTTCGAAGCATTGTGATTGCGAATCGCTTCCCTGACGACCTGAGTACATCGCGTCATGATGTTCGCATTATTCCGCGTTCGGTCCTTGCGGTATCCGGCGAGATTCGCGTATGCGCCGACCGCGTGTTGCTCTTGTCGTACATCAACACACCGGTCGCCATCGAAATCCGTTCGCAAGTCATGGCCGATGTATGCAGAGCAACACTCGAACTCGCCTGGCACACGGCTGGGAAGATTGAGGAGTGGATGAAGTGAAGGGGTCAGGTCTTGAATTTATGCATTTTTTATTATGTCTCGACCATTACGAATAGCATTCCCGGGAGCTACATATCACATAACGGTTCGTGGAAACGAGAAAAAGGACATATATTTTTGTGACGCAGACAGACGCTTATTTTTAAGAATCCTTGATAGAACGATTCATACTCATCATTGGATTTGTCATGCATATTGTTTGATGGGGAATCATTATCATTTGCTCATTGAAACACCTGATGGAAATCTTTCGGAGGGTATGCGGCAGCTTAACGGAACATATGCGCAAAAAATCAACGAACGATATCGGCGCGTAGGCCATTTGTTTCAAGGAAGATTCAAGGCCTTTCTTATAGAGAATATTTTTTATCTTGTCACTGTTGCACGGTATATCGTGCTGAATCCTGTTCGAGCAGGGATTGTAAAAGAACCGGCTGCGTACGATTGGAGTAGCTTTCGTCAGACTGCCGGATTGGCGAGAAAACGCAATTTTCTCACAATCAGCGATATTCTTATTCGGTTTTCGACGAATCAAATGTTGGCTCAGAAACGATATCTGGATTTTGTGCTTGAAAAGATACCGCCGCTCTCGCCTTTCAAGGAGGCAAGACATCAAATTCTTGGTTCTGAACAATTTATTTTCGAAGCGGAAAATTGGCAAGTCGACGATATTGGTGAAGAAATCCCAAGAGAGCAACGAATGATCGGGCGGCCGAATTTAGAAGATATGTTTTCTCGGCGCTTGAAGAGAGACGAGAGAAATAGCGTTATACGTTTTGCTGTTGAGCAATGCGGATATAGTCAATCAGTTGTCGCACGACATCTTCACTTGCATTATTCAACTGTTTTTAGAGTTTTAAAAATGCATAGATTCAAGACCTGACCCCATCAGGTTCAAACAAAACTCCCAGGCCATGGCCTGGGAGTTTTGTGTTCTCTATACAATACTGGAGGGGATCGGGCGAAGTGATCAGCCGAAGTTGATGTACGCCATGACCCACCTCTGTGGAACGGGAGAGTCGAAACCCTGTCGTCCGCTGGCGTGTCGGTTAGAGTGCACGAATTTACCCGTGGACAATAACCATCTCTCCGCCTCCAGATATCTACAGACAACATCTGAATTCTGACGTTCTCTGTATCTGTACGTTCATCTCCTATCGGAAACGAAGCGAACCGGGTAGAATAGCAGAAAATCGCAGAAAAGTCAAGCATATGATGGATCACTTTTCGCATATTTCGGGCAATAAGCAGCAGATTTCGGCACTTTTCGGCATGCTTGAGCGGGGGTCTGTCCCGCAGGGTTTAGTGTTTGCTGGAGCTGAACATTCTGGAAAATCGATGGTTGCTCGAGCGCTTGCCGCGGCGCTTCTTGGCGTGTCGAACGACGACCTTTCGCGTCATCCGGACTTTATTTCGATGGCGCCGATTGTGCGTGATTCAGGGTCGAAAGCATATGACTTGGACGACATCCGCGATGCGCTGACTCGGCTCGGCCAGTCGGCGATTCATGGTCAAACGGTGGCGATTTTTGACGATGCGAATGTGATGTCGACTGCAGCGCAGAACGCCCTCCTCAAAACACTTGAGGAACCGGTGGGGAAGACTGTCGTCATTCTTGTTGTTCATGAGCTTTCGGCGATGTTGCCAACCGTGCTCTCGCGAATCGTTACTATTCCGTTTGCACCGAATCCTGATCGTACCGTTTCTCCTGAATGTCTCGATGACGTGAAAAACCTCACATCGTCATCGCTTGTTGATCGATTAAAAGCTGCGCAAAGCCTTGGAAAACGTGACGTTCTTGATGTTGACGATCTGCTTGCTGCTCTTGCTGTCGAGCTCAAACGCCAAGGTCGGGTATCCGCGAAAGCCTTCGATGCAATTCTCAAAACGCGAGAGCGAATAGCCGCAAATGGGAATTCCACAATCGCCTTTGAGCAACTTGCGCTACAATTAGGGAAGTATGAATAAACTTTTTCGTTTCGGCGCCGCAATTGCCGCGCTGACATTGACAGGAGCAGGGTGCCTTGGAGGTGGAAGTACCGCGGTCACGTCTGGAGGAATTTGGCAGTCGACAGACGCAACGGCGTCGTGGGAGCAGACTGCTGTTGTTCCGACAGCCACGGGAACAAGTTCATTGGAGAATGTTGATGTGACGACATTCGCAATTGATCCGCAGGATAGTTCAGCGATATACGCTGGTACTGCTGCGAACGGCATGTTCTATTCTCTTGACGGCGGTGCATCGTGGCAGCGTCCAGAAGAGCCGATGGCAAATACGGGAGCCATACTCTCGATTGCGGTGAGCTCGAAAGATGTGTGTACGTACTTTGTCGCAAAGACTGATCGTGTCATGAAGACGACGGATTGCGGACGTTCATTCACAACTGGCGCATATGTCGAGAGCCGAGCAAAGGAATCAGTGACCGCGCTCGCGCTTGATTGGTACGACCCAAACATTGTGTGGGTTGGAACATCTGCTGGCGACGTGATTCGTTCCGTCGACGGTGGAGCAAGCTGGACAACACTTTCACGAACGGATTCTGCGGTAACGGCGATTGCTGTGAGTGGAGCCGACAGTAGAATTATCTTTGTTGGAACAAAAACAAGTGGTTTGCAACGCACAACAGACGGTGGCGCAACGTGGGTAAGCTTTGAGAAGACGTTAAAGGATTACAAGTCATCAGATCGTGTGTTCGGATTTGCGCAGAACGCAAACGGAACATCGGTGGTGATGAATACGCAATACGGCCTGCTCCTTTCAAAGGATAAGGGTGCGACGTGGTCTGGCGTATCGCTGATTTCCGCAAGCGGGGAAGTTCGTATTTACTCGGTCGCGATTGCGCCGGAGAACGGCGACGTGATTTATTACGGAACGGACTCAACGGTGAATCGTTCAACATCTGCAGGAAGCGCATGGACAACAAACGATCTCCCATCAACTCGTGCTGCAATGGCACTGCTCGTCGATCCGTCCGACAGCACGCATGTGTATCTCGGAAGCGCAACGGTCGCCAAGAAATAACATGGCGAATGTTCGCCAAATATCACCACGTACCGCTTGCCGGTGCGTGGTGTTTGGTTTAGAATAGACAGTGAACATTCAAACAATTATGTCCATTATCGACGATACCAAACCACAGTTCGCAAAAGTCCTCGAACATCTTGTGAACGAGCTTGGTGCAATTCGCACCGGTCGCGCTTCGGCCGCAATTCTTGAGCCAGTTCAGGTTGAGGCTTACGGCGCATTGCAACCAATTAAGGCGCTTGCAACCATCACCACTCCTGACGCAAAAACCATTCTCATCGAACCATGGGATTCAAGCGTTGTGAAACTTATCGAGAGCGCAATCGCAAAGAGCGATGTTGGAATCAATCCGGTTGTCGACGGTAAATCGTTGCGCTTAAATATGCCAATGATGACGGAAGAGACACGGTTGAAAATGGTAAAGCTCGCAAAAGAAAAGTTGGAGGATGCTCGTGTACAAATTCGTCGCGTTCGTGAAGAAACGCGAAAGGCGATGGGTAAGCTCGAGGGCGGAGAAGACGAAAAACGTCGTCTTGAAGAGCTACTTGAAAAGACGGTGAAGGAGTACACGGCAAAAGTTGAAGAAATGGGCGACAAGAAAGAAAAAGAAATCACGACAATCTAACCGACGTTGCTGCTTATGTCCTTTACGCAATCGAATCTCAAAAATGGTGCGAAGGTTGTGCTTGCACCGTTTTCTGGAACAGATGCTGCCGCGATTCTTGTTGCGTTTCAGGTTGGTTCACGAAATGAAACGGACGCTGTGTGGGGCGGCTCGCACTTTGTGGAGCACCTCATGTTTAAGGGCACGACGCGCCGACCACAGACGGTCGACATCTCAAAAGAACTCGATCGCTACGGTGCACAATACAATGCGTACACTGGAAAAGATCTCACAGGATACTGGGTGAAAATTGCCGGCGAGCAACTTCCTGTCGCGATCGATTTGCTCAACGACATGATTTTCCATTCCGTGTTTAATGCGGAAGAGATGGAACGTGAGAAGAATGTGATCGTTGAAGAGATTAAGATGTACGAAGAGAATCCAATCATGCACATTGAGGATTTGCTCGAGGAAGCAATGTTCGATGGACACATTCTTGGAAAGAACATTGCCGGTACTGTGGAATCCGTAAAAACGATGAAGCGTGACGACGTTATCGCCTACCATGGCTCGCATTACCGCCCAGAGAACATGGTGATTGTTGCATCGGGAAAACTGCCGAGCGATATTCTTGATCAGCTCGAAAAAACATTCGGCACTGTTGCTCCTTCGGGATCGGCGCGATCGACATTTAGCGTCATCGGCGACCAGGCCGGCGTTGGTCGCATCCGCTACCAACACAAAGATCTTGAACAGATTCAACTTTCCCTCGGTTTCCCAACCGTCGGACGTGGCCATGTCGACGAAGCGCCATTGAAATTGCTTTCGGCGATTCTTGGCGGAACCATGAGCTCGCGCTTGTTCGTGGAAGTTCGTGAGCGACGTGGATTGTGTTACACGGTGCGAACTGGCGTCGAAGGCTATCAAGATATCGGAATGTTCACGGTTCGCGCAGGACTTGATGCAACACGTTTGCAAGAGGCGATGAAAGTTATCACCGACGAGTTGCGAAAGGCTGCAGTCGATGCCGTTACTGCTGATGAGCTCGCGATGGTGAAGGAGAATGTTCGCGGAGGATTGTCGTTGAGCCTCGAAGACTCTGCGGATCGCGCGGAGTTTTACGGCCGACAGGCATTGTTCCTTGGCGCTATTGAGGAACCGGCGGAGCGTTTGAAGAAGTTTGATGCAGTAACGCTCGACGACATTGCTCGCGTTGCAAAGCAATATTTGCGATTCGACCGCATGTCGCTTGCGGCGATCGGTCCATTCACGAGCGAGGATGAATTGAAGGCATTGCTTCCAACAACATAATTTCGAGTATGAAAACCATTATCGGCAACTGGAAAATGCATCTCGGCATTCGAGAATCCATCGCGCACGCGCGCGGAGTGTTGCGATCGGTAATGGGGCATGAGGTTCTGCCAGAAATCGTGATTTGTCCGTCGTTCACCGCGTTGTCGGAAGTTCGAAAAGTACTCGTCCGAACCCGCGTTGCTCTTGGTGCGCAAACGATGGGCACCGAGCGCTTCGGCGCATTCACTGGCGATGTTTCTGTTGCACAGCTCGATGACGCTGGTTGTGGATTCGTGATTATTGGTCACTCGGAGCGCCGAGCGATGAACGGAGAGTCTGACGCGGTGGTAAATGCAAAAATGAAATTGATCGCGCAAACGTCGTTAGTGCCGATTCTGTGTGTTGGCGAATCGAAAGAGTCGCGCGTGGCAGGGAAGGCAGAGGAATTCGTCGCACAACAGCTTGGCGCCGCACTTCGCGGCGTGACGTTAACGAAGGCGTCTCGGTTGGTTGTGGCGTACGAGCCGATTTGGGCAATTGATACTGGTGTGAGCGCGACGCCAGCTGACGCTGTTGCAATGCACGGCGTCATTCGCGAAGCACTGAGAACGATTGGCGTTGGTGCTGCGGTACAGGTTCTGTACGGCGGATCTGTCGACGGCGCAAACGCGTATAGCTTCTTGCGTGAACCAGGAATTGATGGCGTACTCGTTGGTGGGGCAAGTGTGAAGATTCACGAATTTGAAGCAATTGTGAATGCGGGGCGTGACGTAATGATTGCACAAAACGTATGACGGCCTTTGATGGATTGCTTTGGATAGTATTTCTTGGTTCGCTCGGAACAATCGTGGTTATTGCGAAGCAGAAAGCTCCGCAACTTTCTATTGTCGATCCAATGTCGAGCAAAGAGGCGCGAACACGAGAAACAAAGAATGCGCTTCTTGAAGAGCGCATGATGCGACAGGTTGAGGAGAAGGGAAAGAATGTTTGGAAAACATCGGTTTTGCCAATCGTGAAGTCTGTCCAGGAATGGTTCCGACGTCTTGCAGGAAAGCTTACCGCGCTCGAACGTCAGTATGTCGAGCGGCAGAAAACAGGAAAGATCGATGCTGGGGAACTCCACCGAATGACCGACGAAGCAAAGAAGTCGATCGTGCTTGGAAAATACGAGGACGCTGAGAAGGAGCTTGTTGCGGTACTTTCGCATGACCCAAAGAATGTTCAGGCCTATGAAGCGCTCGGACGAATGTATTTGTCGCAAGGTCAACACGCCGAAGCAAAAGAGGCGCTTGAGTTCCTTGTAAAACTTGCCCCAAAGGATGCAAGCGTTCTTGCAGCGCTTGGAGAGGTCTTCTCCGCAGAAGGCGACATGAAGACTGCATACGGATTCTACGAGAAAGCAAAAACCATTAGCCCGAATAATCCAAAGTACCTCGATTTCTTCATTACTGCTGCGCTCGAGATTGAGGAGATCAGTGAGGCAAAGAAGTCTCTCGAACACCTTCGTGAAGTGAACCCAGATAATCAGAAGATCGCAGAGTTTGAAGAAATGATTGCGGAGAAGAAATAAAAAAGAACGAAGTAGCGTGGGCTACTTCGTTTCTTTGTGCATTTGGTGCTTTCGGCAGCCTTCGCAGAACTTTTTGAGTTCCAGGCGATCCTTGAGGATTTTCTTGTTCTTGGAAGAACGGTAGTTCAAGGACTTACAGACGGTGCACTCCAATTTGATGAGATTGTCTTGGGACATACGGCAATAAAAATGTTAGCGAAAGTGTACGGGAATCCCGAGGAACTGTCAATTTGTCAGCAATCTTAGCGAAAAAGCTGCGGGATCGGCGATAGCGTCACCGTTGAGCCTTCGGCTGGAGCAGCGCTTTTGGCGACTCCTGTTGATGAAATCGTGTATTCCTCGGCGATCCCTTCTGGAATCGTCCAGGTTCCGGAGCCCCAAACTGCGTAGGCGACGTTGTCGTGAGACGAGGTGATTTTGACGATATACGTCCCGGGAGTGGTCGCGATGTCTTCGACTGACGTTGCGGGAAACACCTCCGCAAGTGTGGCGAAAGCGCCGTATGACGGAGACTCCTCGCCATGTTCGTTTAGGAGGCCGTACGCTCTCCAGGTGTTCGTACCTGTACTTGGTGAGCTGTAAAACGTGTGCCAAATGGCTGTGCTGACTCCATTCGTTTGTGCAATGAGGAGTCTGCGGATCACGTCTGCTGCTTGAGTAACGGTGCTGTTCGGATAATTTGTTCGTTGGGTGAGCGTTGTATCGGCACTGCTTCCCGTTTCAGAAAGCCAGATTGGCTTGTTTGCAATGCCGAGCGTTTGCATTGACGCTTTCAGCGCAGAAAGCCTGCCTTCCATGTCGCTCCACGATCCGTAGTCGTGGTAGTTCACAATGTCGAATGCGTCAGTTCCTGCTCCGGCAACGAAGCCAGGGAGCCAGGTGTTGAGCTGATAATCCTGCGCGGCACTCATACCTGGCATCACAAGGATTGCGTCAGGATCTTCTTCTCGAACAATGTTTGCCGTTGCAGCGAAGAACGCGCCTTGTTCTGCCGGACTGTACCCATCGGACGGAAGAAGCGTTGGGAGTTTTTCTGTGACGTCTGAGAATTTGCCATGAATCGCTTCGAGGTTTCCTGGATCTAAAAGTTTCCAGTGATCCATTTCGTTGCCGATTTCCCAATACGTCACCGAATCTTTGTATCGTCGAACAACAGTACGGATGTATGTTTCGGCTTCAGCGGTCATTGTTTTTTCAAATGGTCCAGATATGTTCCATGGTGCATTCGGAGATGCATATTGCATCGAAAAAAGATCGGCGATTGGTTCTACTGATGACGAAAATGATTGGAACATGCTGTCGGTCGTTGCCCAGTTCCAAGCGTTTGCTTTTGGTTCTACTGCACTCCACAGCGTGTCGCCGTTCGTGAGTTGTCGTGCGACTTCTGCGTGGAGCGTTTGCAGTTGGGTCGCGGTTTCGGGCGCGGTCAAGGCGCGTGCTGTATCGTCGGTCGCATTCCGCGGAAACACGAAAAAATTCAATCCAAGATGGTAGCCTGTTTCAAGATATTTTGACGAAGGAGCTTCGCGAACGGGCGAAGGTGAGGACGCTGACGGTGTTGACGGTACGACGGACGCGGTGTTTGTAAGACGTTCGCTGATTGCGGTTGCGGTAAGCAGGAAAATTACTCCACTGACTGCGATGACGAGCATTGATTTTGACATAGTTCCAATGGCGTTACGGCAGAACCGACGGCGTTCGAGATATTCGTGTACCCGTCTTTTATAAGAAGTTTTGCAAGACCGTTGTTGATTTCGCCGACGAGTTGAGGTCCTTCAAAGATTAGCCCGGTAATGAGTTGGACGAGGCTCGCGCCATGACGAATTTTGTCATACGCGTCACTCGCTGAAAAAATCCCTCCAACGCCAATAATAACGTATTCGGTTCTTACCGCGCGAAAGAGGTGCGCAATAAGCGCATTGGAAAGATCGCGCGTTGGTTCTCCGCTAATGCCTCCTTTCATTGCTGGAGTAATTTCGTGTTGCCGAATTGTTTGCGCGTGATGGTGTTTTGTGAGATTCGAAACCACAAATCCGTGCACACGATGCTTGCGTGCGACTGCAACGAGAAGATCGGCGTCAGTAAATGAAATATCGGCGGGAAGTTTAAGAAAGATCGGTTTTGCGCTTGGGATTTCATCAAGTGCTGTAAGGAGTTTTTCCAGGCGTTCCGGCGATGTGAACGGCTCGCCGCCGCACGTGTTTGGACAGCTAATGTTGACGGTTGTGTACGCGCCGATGTTTGAAAGCTCGCGAAATGCTTTGGTGTAGTCGTGTATTCCGGCGTGGATGTCTACCGTTGTTGCGTCATTTGTTCGCGCGATGCTTGTGCCGACAGGAACTGGAAATTGCGTATAGCGAAGACGTTTCGCGATTGCAACGCAGCCGTCATTTTTCAGTCCGTACCACACCATGATGGCTTTGGACTTTGGCAGGCGCCATAGTCGCGGCTTTGGATTCCCGGTACACGGTTCTCCGGTGATCGATCCAACCTCAGTGAATCCGAATCCGACCGCGGCGATCGCGTTGATGATTTCTGCATTTTTATCGAATCCTGCGCTGAGGCCAACGGGGTTCGCGAAATGTATGCCGTGAATCGTCTGTTCAAGCGCTGGGTTTGTGTATGCGAAACATGCTGAGAGTACGCGCTGTGCGAATGGGAATTGCCCAAGGCTCGACGCGAATCTGATCATGGCATCGTGAACGGTTTCTGGATCGAATTGAAACGCGAGTGGCTTGAGAATGTATTTGTATGACACGTGAAAGAATCGAGGAGCGAACATATCGGCAGGTATTCTCGACGCCGCAATTGGTGGCGAGAACGCGGTTATTCGTAGCGCAGCGCTTCAATAGGATCGAGTTTTGCTGCACGCTTCGCTGGGTAATATCCGAAGGCGATACCGACGACGGTCGCAACAATGAATGATGCAATGACGGCAGACGGCGGAATAACAAATGTCCAGCCGTCGACGAACGCTCCTAAAAGCAATGATGCGAGAAATGAGACAATAACGCCTGAAACAACACCGAGCACTCCTCCGGTGAGCGTCAGCATAACCGCTTCAAGCAGGAATTGTCCGAGAATATTTTTCTCAGTTCCACCAATTGCTTTGCGTAAACCAATTTCTCGCGTGCGTTCAGTAACGGAAACTAACATCATGTTCATAATGCCGATGCCGCCAACCAGAAGTGAGATTGCAGCAATCGATGCGAGCAGTAATGTGAGTGCAAAACCGACGCCAGCAATTGTGTTCACTGCATCTGCTTGGGACGAGACTTTAAAGTCATCTTTCGCAAGATCTTCATTTGGATTGTCCAGTGCGTGCGTGTCGCGAAGAATCGCGCGGGCTTCGTCTTTTGCAACTTCAATGTCGACAGTCGTTTTTGCCGAAAGGTATGAGACGTAGTCGACGTTCATTAACTCGCGTTGTGTGGTTGTGACGGGGAGATAAATTCGTTTATCGAGGTTCGAGAAGAATTTGCTTCCTTGCGGAGTAAGCACGCCAATAACACGAACAGGAAGATTTTTGATGGTAATGCGCTCGCCAACAGGATTTTGATCGCCAAAGAGATCGCGGGCGATGTCGGATCCTAATACGGCAACGCGAGCATGAGAGGAAACGTCTTCTGCATCGAGGAATCGTCCGGCCGACAGTTCGGCGGGGGAGATAACAAGCTGATATTCATCGGTACCCGCGATGTCGGTGAAGGTGCTTTCCTGTGCGCTAACCGCTGAGCTCGTAATGAGCAGCGCGGAAACAACGCTAAATGGTCCGCGCTTTTTGAGCGCTGCGGCGTCGGCAAGATTAATGGTTTGCTGGGTGAACGGCGATGGTGGGCCACCTTCAGAGCTTCCGCTTCCTGGCTGGATGTAGAGGACGTCGGATCCAAGACTCGCGACTTGATTAAGAACGTATCCTTGTGCGCCTTGCCCAATCGAAAGCATGACAATAACTGCGGCGATACCAATAATAATTCCAAGAATCGTTAACAGTGATCGCGATGTGTTGCGACGTAACGATTCGGACGACGTAATAAAGAGATCGTTGATGCGCATAGCTTATCCGGTAATCACACCGTCTTTCATGCGAATAATACGTTTTGCAACGCTTGCGGCTTCTTGTTCGTGCGTCACCATAACAATAGTTCGTCCTTCCTTGTGCAGATCCGCAAGAATGCCAAGAACTTGTTCGCTGGAAACAGAGTCGAGGTTTCCTGTCGGTTCGTCGGCAAAGATGACGGACGGATTATTGATGAGCGCTCGGGCAATGGCGACGCGTTGTTTCTGTCCGCCAGAAAGCTGGCTCGGGAGATATTCCAGCCGTTCATCAAGGCCTACGCGTTGCAATGCTTCTGTTGCGCGATGTTTGCGGTCAGCAAGAGGAACTCCTGCGTACACCAGCGGAAGCATCACGTTTTCAAGAACAGTCAGTTTTGGGAGAAGATGAAATGCTTGGAATACGAAACCAATATCTGCCAAGCGAAGTGCGGCGCGCTCGTCGTTGTTAAGGTCAGTGACATCTTTGCCTCGAAAGACGTACGTACCGCTTGTTGGTCGATCAAGGAAGCTCAGAATGTGCATGAGTGTGGACTTTCCAGATCCGGACGGCCCCATGAGCGCCACAAACTCGCCAGCGTTGATGGTGAGCTGTAGTCCACGAAGCACCAGCGTTTCAACATCGCCGTTCTGATACGTCTTTGTAAGATTCTTCAGCTCGATGACCACAGACATAATTACCGAATGGTAATAATCACAGTCTCGCCATCAGAGAGACCGCTCAAGATTTCTGCAGATCCGTCGTCGCCGTATAGGCCGACGGTGACGGATCGACGGTCGAATGCTCCGGTTGTGTTTGTTGGAATGCGAACGTACTTTCCATTTGTGTCTTGAAGAATTGCACGTTTTGGAATGAAGAGTACGCCAGTAACGGCGTTGGTGTGAATGATGACATTCGCTGACATTCCGGATTTGACTGCGCTGAGATCTGCGCCGTCATTCAGAATAACCTTTGCTTCATAGAAGACGACGCCTTCAATGAGTTTTTCTGCAGGGTTCACACTGAAGATTTTTCCGCCGAGCACGTGATCGTCGCCGAATGCGTCGAACGTGACGTCGCTGAGCTGACCAACGTGGACCTTTGCGATATCTGATTCAGGAATATCCATGACGATCTCGAATTGATCGGTAGTGCCGAGTAATGTGATCATTGGTGTTCCTGCGGTCGCTTGTTCGCCGATATCCCCATGAACGGCAGTGATAACTCCGTCGACTGGCGCGGTAATTTGCGCATCTGCGGCATTTGCCAATGCAGTATTGTATTGTGCTTGTGCAATTGCGACAGCGGCGCGAAGTCCGGCAAGATCAACCGCACGTGGCGTTGCGGAAATTTGGGCGAGCTGCGCCTTTGCTTTTGTGAGATCGGACTCATATTGCGATACCGTTGCGTCGGCGCTCACGGCATTTTGATCACGTGATGCCTTTGCTTTTGCAAGAGCATTTTCTGCATCGACGACGTCGTCGGTTGCCGCGCGAGTTGCAGCGTCGAGTGTTTGCGTTGCGTTTGTGAGTGTTCCGCCTGCGGCGACGAGTGAAGACGTCGCGCTCGTGATGGAGGTCTTCATGCTGCTGAGGCTGGTGAGGGAAAGCGATGACGATCCTCCGGTTGTTGCGGTAAGAACGCGATTGGTGTCGGTCAGTGTACGGTACGCGTCGCTATACGCTGTTTCCGCTGCGTCGACTGCAGCGGCTAGTGTTGTTGTGTTGGAAAGTGTCACTGCAGCGAGAGCGTCTTCTGCGGCGTCGCGGCTGATCGCGGCATCCTGAAATGCATCGACGGCATCAGGGAACGATTTCGGAGCGGCAATTCCAAGATCTTTTTTGAAATCCATGTTTGAGAGCGTGTTCTCAACTCCAAGAATCGCATCCGCGGACCCTAACGCAGATCGAACCTCTGCAACGAGCGAACGAAGTGACTCAATTTCATCTTGTTGGGCATACGACAGTGTTGCAGCGGTTGATGTGGTGATATGCGCAAGATCGTCTGTTGCGGTGTCGACCGTGGTTTCTCCGGTAATCTTTGTTTGGTCACGATCTGTTTTTGCGTTTGCGAGGCTGGTTTCCGCTGCCGTGACCGCGGCTTCATATACTGCGAGTTCTTCGTCGGCAGATCCGGCGATTTTCACATCAAGTGCGGCCTGCGCTTGTTCAACGGCTCCAGATGCCTGTGCGAGACTGGCTGCGATTTTTGCTTCAGACAGCACCGCGAGGGTGTCGCCTGCCTTTACGGTATCGCCAACCGCAACATTCATGACGGCAATAGTGCCGCTTGTGCTAAAGGCGAGGTCGAGATCCGTAACGCTTTGGGTGTCGCCGGTGACTTCAACAGTTTGGCTGATATTTCCGCGTTTGACGGTTTCGGTGGTGACGACAACACTTGAGTTTTTGTGTGTTGCGCCGTAGGTAATACCGCCAACAATGAGGATTCCAATGACGGAAATGATGATTTTCGTTCGTTTTTTCATAAGCAAATTTCGCGGCAATTATGGCATAAAATGACCAAAAAAACAACACAAACTATGAAAATACCCAATTCTTTATTTATTCAGGACCCTTTCTTGCCAGAGCTTTCCTCTGCATGATACGATTCGGCCGTTCTTTTGGACGTTCAGAAGATTTGCTCGTTCAGTTCTGCCGAAATAGCTCAGCTGGTAGAGCAACGGTTTTGTAAACCGTAGGTCACCGGTTCGAATCCGGTTTTCGGCTCCATGGGTTGGTACTCAAGCGGTCAACGAGGAGAGACTGTAAATCTCTTGGCTTGCGCCTTCGAAGGTTCGAATCCCTCCCAACCCACCATAAGAAAAGCTCGGCAACGAGCTTTTCTTATACGCCGCAGTAGCTCAGATGGTAGAGCGCATCCATGGTAAGGATGAGGTCTCGGGTTCGATCCCCGACTGTGGCTCCACAAAACATCGACCAATTGGTCGATGTTTTGTTTTGCTGATCGCGGATACTGTCTTTCTAAATAAAAAGTGAGGGGCAAAGATCTAAACCGCCACATCGCTAATAAAGTTTTATAAGTGGTTCCGATCGGGATATGGCATAGACAAAACGGCTCGTATTGTGGTAGCTTATACCGTTCTTGACCCCCCAGACTTCTTGATTGTTCGAGGAATCTAGGGGCCACATCAGCCATCGCTGGTGTGTCGATACCTTGGAGGTGCCCATGTGTCTGTTCCGTATCGTTGGCGGCAAGCTCGTACCGATCAACCCCGACTTCGAGGACTTCTATGACGTCCACAATGCGCTCGGTCACGTCGATGCCGGTGAGCCTGTGTTTGGCGATGTAGCCGTGGTGGTGGCCGACGCCCGTCGGCCGCTCCGTCGCGTTCCCAAAAACGCGCTCACGGTCACGACGGTCAACGAGACCGACAACGATGTGTACCTCTTCTGGGCCGTCAACGAGGACGACGACAACAAGGAGGTCATCGTCGCGTTCGACAATTGGGACGTCGCCAACAACTACGACGACCTTTGGCGCGTCATCGGCTTCAACGAGTGGGTGCAACTCCCCATGAACAAGGAGCTCATCCGCGCCTTCCAGAGCGTCGAGGAGGCCCGCGCCTGCATCCACGGCGACGGCCTGGTCTTCATTCCGGTCGAGATGAGGGAGGGTTGGCAAGGGGTCAGGATTCACGGCCACGACAGTCCGTGGAACAACGACGCCATCCACGACGCGGAGGATCGACGCCTGGTTGAGATGGTCCCAATCCCGTCGGGATGGAGCGTGCACAAGACGTTCGATGGAGACGACATCCCGCTGCTTCACCAGGTGCTCTCCGAGTCGGAGGCCGATCATCGGCTCCCCATGGAACTCAAGAACGCCCAGTTCGTCCGTGTCGTCATCACGGCGGACGGCGGTGCGGCTGTCATCGTCCGCTTCCGTGAGAGCGAGTACGGCGGCACCGTGATCGTCGGAAAGACCTTCACGCACGAAGAGGCCAAGACTATGCTCGCCTTGTAGGCGACGGGTCGTTCGCATAATCTCTCGTTACCACTCGGCCCTACGCCGAACGATGACAAGCCCACCCGGCACGCCGGTGAGCGGCTCGCGTCGTTCACCGGCGTAGGGCTTGTCTTTTATTGAAGTGGCAAAAAACTCCAACGATTTGTCGTTGGAGTTTTTTATTGTTTCGGGCTATCCTCAGTCATATTCTATGCAAATCGAATTCGAAGCAACGTTTACGGGGATTGATAAGGATGCGGTTCGGGCAAAATTGCAAGAAGTTGGCGGAACGCTCGTGCGGAAAGAATCGTTAATGCGACGAACGGTGTTTCATCCTCCTGTCGCTATTCCTGGCGG
>CAIKHN010000023.1 GCA_903827265.1 Candidatus Uhrbacteria bacterium | reverse complement strand
CCGTCGACGTCTCGTCTGAAGACTAAGCAAGTCACTTTAAACAACTGCCCATCACCGATGGGTATTTTTTTGTCCTAATTTTCTAAAAAGTAATTTTCGCAAAACGGACTAATTCTCATCTAGATGCGGAGTAGGGCAGACTTAGGCCCGCTATTGCCCCTTGTTGAATGTATCGTTTACAGTGGGCTGCAAATGATTACGTATCGTAGCCATTCAACTGAATCTTGACGTAATTTTGTATATAATGTTAATATACATTAATGGTAAATTTCTCTAAAATAATTGGCTTCTCATGGGATGAAGGCAACGCACGTAAAAACCAAGATAAGCATGGTGTCTCTCAGGGCGAGGCGGAGGAGATATTTTTTAATCAGCCGTTATTGGTGGTGGGGGATGATAAACACAGTCAGGCTGAGCTACGATACGTGGCGTTAGGTGCGACTAATTTTGACGTATTACTTGCAGTTGTGTTTACGTTACGACAAGAAGGCACATTGATTAGGGTGATTTCTGCTAGACCGATGAGCAAAAAAGAAAGGATGTATTATGAAAAAATCGATTAAAGCAATGCCAACATTCCAAAGTGAAATTGAGGAAAGAAAATTTTGGGAGATTAATGACACGTCAGATTATTTTGATCTCGCTCATGCAGTCAAGGTAACGATGCCTAACTTGAAGCCAGGTACCGCATCTATTTCATTGCGCCTCTCACAAAGTTTTTTAGAAGGCGTTAAATTGCAGGCTAACAAACTTGACGTTCCCTATCAATCGCTTATGAAAATTTGGCTTGCTGAAAAGTTGGCTGAAAGTACTAGGTAGTTTTACTGGCGTGGAGTGGATCCTTAGATGAAATCAGTACATATAAAGATGGGTAAGGATGGCAAGCCAGTCTTGCCTAGGGGCGGAGCTAACCTTGCACGGATAGATGCCACGACCGAGCAGGATATCGTGCGCCATGCGAAGTTGGATGACGAAGTGGATAGACGTCTACGGGAATGTAAGCTTGAGGCCGCGTTGGCAGAGTCGCGTGCCGACTTGGATTCAGGGCGTTTTGTGAAAGAAAACGTGATTGCGCACATTAAGAAAATTAAGCAATTGAGTCAATAAGTGATGGCAACTTCTATTAAGCTTGATTCAGAAGTCGAAAAGCGATTGGAACAATTAGCTGCTTCTACTGGTATATCTAAAGACTATTGCATTAGCACGTTTATTCAAAACGGACTGGCAGATCTTGAAGACTACTATCTATCAGAATCTGTTATGGCGCGCGTTAAAAGTGGCGATGAGAAAACGTTTGATTCTGCCCAAGCGAGAAAATTTCTGGCCTAATTTGGATCGCTGGAAAGCAGTCTGCGAATGAAAGACAGATCAAAGAGGAACTCAAGGGCTAGGTGTGAGAGTGTATTCCGCAGTATTAAGTCTTTATTAAAAGTGACCCTTAGACCAGCTGTAACCACTTCTTAATAATGACTACACTGCTATTAACGTTTAACGTTAAACGTTATATATTAATTTATGGTCATTCAATCCTTTCGTTGTAGGGAAACGCAGGCACTCTATGAGGGCCAGCCCGCTCAGCGATTTAATAATATTAAATCGCTGAGCGTAAGTTGCAAATGTTGGATGATGCGGTTGAATTAAGAGATTTAAGGTCGCCACCAGGGAATCGATTGGAGCAGCTGTCCGGCAACCGTGCCGGCCAGTACAGCATTAGAATTAATGATCAATGGCGTATTTGCTTCCTCTGGGGCGTTAATGGCCCTGATAATGTTGAGATTGTAGATTACCATTAAGGAGCTAAAATGATTAAAAATAACATGAGACCGATTCATCCAGGTGAAATTCTTAGGGACGAGTACCTCGTGCTCTTAGGGTTGAGTGCAAATGCACTCTCAATTCAACTGCGCGTGCCTGCGCCAAGGATTAACGAGGTGGTGCGTGAGCGT
>CAIKHN010000022.1 GCA_903827265.1 Candidatus Uhrbacteria bacterium | reverse complement strand
GGGAGAAATGGTGGAAATTTACGGCGGTACGGGCTCTGGCCAGACGCGTCGTGTCGTGTCGAACACCGCCACGGTGCTGACGGTAAGCCCGGCGTTTACCACGCCGCCGGACAGTACGTCGGACTTCCAAATTTTGCCGGAACGCATCTATGGCAGTGCGGCGCCTGTTACTGCAATCGGCACGTATCCACTTATGTTGAACGATACGCGCGATGTGTTTGTCGCTACTTCGAACGGCACGGACGGTGGTGGTGTGACGCAATTCACCGGATTCGGTGATAACTCCGGTACGGCATATTTCCACTCGGACGCGGGTATCACCGACGACGGTGGTACCGCATGGAGCGGAACGGACTACGATGATGCAGCAAGCCTTGCGATTACCGATGATTACTTCGGCATCGGATCGCTGGCGCATTTCTACGTACGAAGCGTAGATCAGTCGTTTATGTCGACGATTGACCACTTCACTGATGCGCTTGGCTATCTTCGTCTTGAGGTGTCGCACGACATTCTCGGTGCAACAAACTATGAGTTCGGCAACTTGGGCGGCGCGGACTTGGCCGAGTATTATTACGCAAATGAATTGCTCGAGCCAGGTGACGTTGTCGCCATTCAGCCCGATCAGCCTGCGGGAATTTCGAAGTCTTCCGGGCCGTATCAGAAGAATTTGCTCGGTATCGTCTCGACAGCTCCAGGAATTATTCTTGGTCCGTCGGCTGAGAACTCGTACCCAATCGCGCTTTCTGGTCGTGTGCCAGTAAAAATTACGAATGAGAATGGTGCTATTCATGTTGGAGACTTGCTGACGTCATCAACTCGCGATGGCTACGCAATGCGAGCAACAAGTGCCGGCGCAGTGATTGGTCGGGTATTGAATGAGCCGGAAACAATGGTGCCGTGTGGCGCAGCATTACCAACGGTTGAGGACGGCATTTCTGAAGAAGGTCCAGGTGTTACTGATGGTGATGGGCAGAGCGCTCCGGCTGTTGTTGTCCCTGAGACTGTGACGACATCGGCGTCTTCTTCGGCTGGTGCCATGTGCGGATGGGCAATGATTTTCGTCGGGCTTTCTGAAACGCAAGGTCAAAGCGTGCTGACGTTGGCGCACGAATACGCTTCTACTGCAGCGCAGGAAACGGCCGTTGCGATGTCGCAGACGACTGATGGACTTTCCAATACCACGGCAAGTACGGCAACCATCGGAAGCTCGCAGTCAATTATGGCGTTCTTACGTTCGGTGAAAGCGGCACGCGCAACCGATGGAGTAGATTTGCAAAACGTCTTTACCGATCGCATTGCGGCATCAACTGATGTGCTTGCGCCACTTGTTGTCGCGGACGCTGCGCAGATCGATGTGTTGCGCGGAGCATCGACGGAAAACATGACGATCGATCTTGGCGAGAACGGCACGTTAGCGCTTTCTGGTGGATCACAGCCGGTCGTTCGTTTCGACGCACAAGGCAACGCGTTCTTTGCAGGAAGCATTACTGCGCAATCGATTACTGTTGCGGACACTGCATCAGCGCAGACTGTAGACTTAACAACGGTGAATGATGCAATCGCCTTCCTGACCTCTGGATATTCAACGCTTTCGACAGCCTTAACAACTGCAACAACGACGTGGACCGATCGAACGACATCCCTTGAGGCTCTGCTGAGTGCGCAGTCGACGGCGTTAACGGACGTCACAAACCGTGTAGTTGCACTCGAGGCGCGAGCGAACGGAACGACGGATGGCTTGAGTGTGAATGGCGATGTTGCGGTGAGTGGCGTTGCGACGTTTGGTGGAACGCTGTTTGTGAATACACTCGGATCCATTGGCTCATTATTGTCGATGCTGAACGATGTAGCGTTTATTGGGACGCCGTACTTTAATCGCGATACAGCAGGATTTGCAGTTATTGCCGCCGGCGATACCGTTGTCCACGTCGATTTCGAACACGAATATCATTATCAGCCAATCGTACAGGCAGGAGTAAGTTTCGAGCTTCCAGCAGATGACGTATCGCGAACGCCAGAGGAATCTGCGGCACTTTTGGCGCAGCTTGCCGATGCCGAGCAGATATACTTCGCGTCGAATGTTCGATACGCCGTGACGAAAAAAGATGTACACGGATTCGACATTGTGCTTTCCGCTCCACTTGCTGTTGATCTTCCATTGAGCTGGACAGCATTCGCTGTTGAAGATGCGCGAACACTGCGTTCTGTTCCGCCAGCACCTGCGGTGAACGCCATGCCTGCACAGGTTCCTGTAACGCCGAGCGTTGAAGTTGCGCCAGTTCAGCCTCCGGTTGAGATGAACGGGGGAGAGGTTATTGGAGGTGATGTGGTAGTTCCGGAGACGAGCATTCCTATTGAGCCAGAGACGAATGTTCTGCCAGTCGAGAGCGTCGTTCAGGAGCCGGTGAATGACGGTATTCCTTCAGAACAGCCTTCGCAGGAGAGCGTGCCGGCACCGAGTGCTCCTTCGGCCGAGGCTGTGGATCCGGGGGTATCAGGAAGCGAGGGCGTTTGATATCCTTTAACCGATTGAATGTTTAATTTTTTCGTATGCACGGCAACGCTTCTCGTGGAAAAATGGTTCTGATGGTTGTGCTCGTGCTCGTGTTCCTTGGATCACTTGGTGCAAACGCGTATTTGTTTACGCAATACCGTACGCTCGCAAATGATCCGCAACGTCAGGCAAAGCAAGAAATGACAGATTTAGTTGCGTCAGTCGGAAAAGTTATGGTGCTTCCTGAAGGCGAAGATCCAACGATCGCAACGGTTGCCGACACGGAAAAGTTGAAGGATCAAGCGTTCTTTGCGAATGCGCAAGTCGGCGATAAGGTGTTGCTGTATACCACGGCAAAGAAAGCAATTTTGTATCGTCCTTCCACCGGAAAGATTATCGAAGTTGCACCAATCAACCTTGGGAACACGCAGAACGCCCAAGCAAATACGCCAGCAGCACCAGTGGTTCCAGAAACTCCGGCTCCAGCAGCGCCAACAACTCCAACCCCATAATTGCTCCCCATGCTCGGGCTGAAGCATTTTGTCAGCGTCATCGTTTTTGGAGCGGTCTTCATGACCGCTCCTTTGGTTTGGGCTGGCGACATGAACAGTTCATCGTTTTCCGTAAATGACAGCATTCTCACCGTGGGCGGTGGACTTTCAACGTCGCCGAGTTTTCAATACATCGGAAGCACTGGACAAACCATTGCGGGCGCCGCGGTGTCGCCATCGTATCGAACAAACGACGGCGTCCTGTATTACCCTGTTGCATCAACACCGGTTGTTGCCGCAACACCATCGGCAACGTCCATTGCGCTTTCGTGGAGCGAGTCTGTCGCGACATTCGCGACGGTGACAGAATATAAATACGGTGTCGCAACGAGTGCCGGCGGATCGTATACGTTTGTATCGTCCGGAATGGATCGGACGGGAACGGTTTCTGGTTTAACATCCGGCACGACGTATTACGTGAAAGTTCGCGTGTATTCTGGAACACAGATGCTTATTGAATCTTCCGTCGTTTCGTCGACAACGACTGGCAGCACGCCTTCTGGCGGCGGCGGAGGTGGTGGAGGAGGGGGCGGGGGAGGCGGAGGTGGTGGCGGCGGAGGATCGTCGACTGGCGGCGTTGCATTGGAATTTGCGGGTCGGGCGTATCCGAACATGGTGGTAACGCTCATGCAGGATGCTCGGATTGTTGGAACGGCGCGAGCAGATGACGCTGCGTATTTTTCGCTTGTCGTCGCAAATATTCCATCGGGAACCTATACATTTTCGTTGTACGGTGAGGATTACGAAGGTATACGTTCAAGCTTGCATACGTTTGCGGTAACGGTTCATGCCGGACAAAATGCAACGATTGGGAGCATTTATATTCCGCCAACAATTTCCATTGATAACACTGAGGTGAAGCAGGGCGAATCCGTTGCGATTGTTGGGCAAAGTGCTCCAGAAAGTACGGTAACGATTTCTGTGCATTCTGAAACAGAGTATGCCGTGCAAACGGTTGCGGATGCTGACGGTGTGTACGCGTACACCTTTGACACCACGCCGCTTGAGGCTGGAAGTCACACCGCGAAGTCGCGTTCAATGTCGTCGGCAGAAATGAGTGGGTTCAGTAAGGCGATTACGTTTCGGGTCGCGGGGACGACTGCGCCGTCGGGAACAGCAATTCCTGGAGACTTTAATGACGACGGTCGTGTGAACTTGGTCGACTTTTCTCTTGCAGCATTTTGGTACAATCGCGCACTGTCTGATGCGGCAATAACGATGGAAAAGGCACACGGAAACGGCGACGGCGCTATAACCATCGTCGACATGAGTATTGTTGCGTATTACTGGTCTGGATAATATGACGAATCGAACGCGAAACCTGTTGTGCGCAATTGTCGTCGGCATTTTTGGATTTCGATCGCTGCCTGTCTATGCCGCGAGTATGTATATTCAACAACTCCCGACAGCATTTGGTGTTGGTGATGTTGTTGAAATGATTGTTGCGCTCGATCAAGACAATGATGACGTGAATGCGGTGCAGGGAACCCTTACGTATGACTCAACATTCTTGCAATACATCGGAACAAACACGGCGCGATCGGCAGTAAATTTGTGGGTAGAGAATCCGCAAACGGCACAGGACGTCGATGGCGCATTGCTATTTTCAGGGGTAACGCCAGGAGGTTTTGGTGAGGTTGTTCTTCCGCCAGATGACGGCTATCCGTCGACGGTGCTTTTTGTTGCACGATTCCGCGCAACGCAACCTGGCACAACACGTCTCGATGTTGTCGATGCGCAGTCGTTTGCAAATGATGGCGGTGGTTCAGGAGTCGATACCGTCGCGCCGTCGTATACCGTCACTATTTTGGACGCTCCTCAACATCCCAACGCAGATACAACGTTTGGAAGTGATCACACGCCTCCGGGAATATTTACGTTAACCGTTGCGCGGAATGCAAATGCATTTGATGGAAAGCGATTTGTGACGTTCTCGACGGCTGATAAAGAAAGCGGTGTTGCGTATTATGAAGTACGTGAAAATGGTGGTGAAGCAATTCGAACAGCAAGCCCGTACGTTTTACAAGATCAGCAGGGGTTTGTTGCGTTGCAGGTTACTGCGGTCGATGCCGCAGGGAATACAACAGACGCGTATACGATTGTTTGGCCGAGCCTTTGGAGTGTTGCTGCTGGGTGTATAATTGTTGCAATCATCGCGATTCTTCTGATCGCGCGTAAAAGGAGGCTATGGACGCGAAGGCGTTCGGTAAAAGACTAGCATTGCGTTGTGGAATTTTTGCGGTAAGCCTTTGGGCGTGTTTTGGAGTTGCGCATGCTGCGAACGCCGCGTCACTGTATGTGTCGCCATCAACGGGAACATATACTGCTGGGCAATCAATTACCGTTGGTGTCTACGTTTCTTCTGCAGATCAGCCAATGAATGCTGTTTCGGCATCGATGAATTTTTCTTCGTCAACGTTGCAGGTGACGAGCATCGGAACGTCGGGTTCTATTGTGAATTTGTGGGCAGTGCAACCGACGTATTCCAATAGTGCCGGAACGGTTTCGTTTGAAGGCGTTGTGTTGAATCCTGGATACACGGGAACGTCGGGGAAAATTGCAACCATTACATTTTCTACGAAAGTGGCAGGAACTGGAACGTTGAATTTTACGTCGGGATCCGTGTTTGCAAACGATGGCAAAGGAACGCAGATTTACTCTGGAAGTTCTGGTACATCCATTGCTATTAAGGCGCCGGTTGTTGTTCCGGTAAAGCCGGCTGCGCCTGCGGCTCCAGCGCCGTCAACGAAACCGTCAACGACGCCGGCGGCTCCTGCAGCACCTGCAGCTCCTTCGGCGCCAGCAACACCTGCGCCAACGGCGATTCCGACTATTACGTCGTACCCAACGTCGGTTCATGCGGGGGAGTCCATAACAGTTGCGGGACTATCGCAAGTGGGAAATACGATTGAGGTTGTGTATGACACTGGTGGCGGGACGCGAACAATTGTTACTGTCGCAACCGACGACGCTGGTGCGTACACCGCAACCATGGTGAACGGCGTCAGTGGGTTTACGTATAAAATTTGGGCAGAAGCAATTGCACCAGACGGTACGCGCAGTGCGGCGTCGCGTATTGTTACCACAACAATGGAAGCTCCACCGCCGCTGGAAGAAGTTCCTGTCGCTCCAGAAGCTCCTGTAACACCAACAGTTGTTGTTCAACCATCAACGACTATTGATGTCCATACGTTCCAATTATTGACCTGGGCAGTGGTGATGCTTTCTGCGTTTGCCGTGCTCGCTCTTCTGTTCATGATTGGTTTGGGCATTCGCAAGCTTTGGCGTATGCGTCGGTACCAGGTGGTGCTTGTTCCTCGTGTACCGCATCATCCGTTTGCTCGTGCGGCTCATGCGTTTAAGGCTGCGATTGGGGCGCTACGCAAGGACGTTCATGCAGTTGATAGCGTTCGACAAGATCCAAACGTTGCCGGTGCACTTGCCGGAGAATTGCGATCTCTTCGGGTGGAGGTCGATGGCGAATTTGCGGCATTAGAGTCTGAAATTGCGGCAAAAAGCGTGTCCGCACCACGGAATCCTCCTCCTCCGGCGGTATAGTGCATATTGATACCTTTTGAAAATGATGCTATTCTCCTCGCACATTTTCGGCTCCATCGTCTAACGGTTAGGACAGAGGCTTCTCAAGCCTTTAATCGGGGTTCGATTCCCCGTGGAGTCACCATCACCGAATCGGTGTCCAAACAGAGCTCCCTGAAAGGGGAGTTTTGTGTTATTTGCAGGACTTTTCCGTCCTTTATGACAAAGTTCGAGAACAGTTTTTTGAGGAGAAAGTCGAGCATCTCCATTCGTTTGGTATTTCGTATAACCTTAGCCAAATTATTGAACAGTTCGAGGAATTCTTGAAACGCAAGAATACTGTCATCGCCCGTGGCAATTTCGTTCTTGCGTTTCGCGATGTCTTTGTTGATTTGTTTGAGTTCTGCGAGCTGTTGCTTGTGGTCGCGTTGGTATTCAAGTCTCAACGCCTTGTCTCCATCCTTTGTTTCTCGCGCAAGCTCAAGCATGTCGGCGATGCGCTCGTCCGCATACTGACGCTTCGCTTTCAATGATTTCATTTCTTGTTGGAGCTTCTCGCTACGAATCAGGAACAATCGCTTCATCTCTGCAACGTAATGCTCATAACTCTTTTCGTTCGCCAACGATTGCCTGTCGAGAAAATCACACGCGGCGTCGATGATGACTTTTGCTCGGATTGCCTCCTTTTTACATCCGAGCTTGCGACACTCGTAGTAAAAATAGTTCTTTTTCCCGTTCTTTGTGGTTTTCGTTGTGAGACCTGCAATCATTGGATGGTTGCAATAACCACAAATGACCATATGACGAATCAAATCCGCTTTAATCACGCCGGGACGCTTTATCGCTTCCGCGAGCCTGAAGTCCTTTTTAATACCTTCAATTGTGTAGAGAAGGTCAAGCTCTTCGGGAGTAATAGCGGGCGTAAAATTGTAATGGTCGAAAAGGTTTTGGACATGGTCACCAAAAATCATGATGCCCGCGTAACAAGGGTCACGGAGCAAATCGGATACAAACTTTTGGCTAATCTTCACCTTGCGTAACCTCGTATTAGTCGTAACGACCGGGAAGCCTTCGCTGATAAGAAAGTTCGCAATTTCTAAAAGAGATTGTTTCGCGAGTCTCCGTTGAAATGCTTCACAAACAAGCTCAAAGTTTCTTCCGTCCGGATGAAAGTTCCGATGTTTATCAAGGTAGTAGCCGTATTTTGTTTTCGTCCCAAGCCAATGCCCGGAGCGCGTCTTGTTTTTGATGGAACGACTAATGTTTTGTGACTGTTGGTCGACGTATTGTTTCGCCATAACGAATGCAATCCCGAGGAGCATTTTGCCGGAATCGTTATTCGTGTACGTGAATCCATTTGCGAACTTGATGTCTTTAATGTCGCCGTGGTCGAGCATGTCCACGATTTCTCCCCCTTCCTTCATGTTACGCGACAAGCGGTCGGGAGCCCATGTGATGATTCCATCGAATTTCTTCGCCTTAATGTCGTCGAGCATCTGGCGAAACTTTGGACGGTTATCGGATGTTTTTGCGGATTCTGTTTCGGGAATAATGTCACGGACACGAATATTCAAGGCACGAGCGAGCCGATTGCATTCGGCGATTTGCTGAGGAATTGAGTCCGGCTGTTTTCCCGTTGATTTGTCGACCTTTCCGTCTTTCGTTGATTTTCGTGCATAAATAACATAACGAACAGGTGCTTGTTCAAGTTCTTCTCCATCCGCATCGCGTCCATGCGCCGTCTGAATTCTCCCAACAAGTTTCGCGATTCGTTCGTAAGACGGGTGTTTTGTGTTATCCATAGAAAATCATCAAAAAGCCCTTATATTGTTGAGGTTTATGCAACTTTTCGGTTGACAAAACCTCAATTTCGTGCTATTATTATACGTTACCATGAAGGTGTCAGAAGGGTCCCGTAAACCCCATTATCATCCCATGATTGTGTCGTTTACGGGGCCCTACTTTTCACCCCCGGAGTCAACATGCGTCGCATCGGAATCACCAAGTTCGCCCTCGGCCGTCACTTCAACCCAACCTTCGCCGGCACCCGCATCGTCGGGCTCTCCGCCGACGGTCTGGTGGAGCTGGCGGAGCGCGAGATGGTGTTCACCGGTGGAGTGCTTGTTCCGGGGTACGCCCCGTTCTGCAAGCATCTCTTCATCAAGAACCCCAGCGAGACCAAGGCGGGCATCGCCGCCATCACCCCCGAGAACGCCCACCTCCTCTGCTCCGGCTACGAGGCACGGCGCGAGGGCGAGCTGGCGGTGCTCACCCGCTGGTTCCGTGGTCTCGAGGCGCCGCGCGCCGAGTGGCTCGACCTCGTCCTCTACTCCCACGAGCAGCTCGAGGAGGAAGACAAGGAGAAGCCGGTCGCGGAGCGCGACGTTCCGGGCGCCGAATGGGGCATCGTCTCCATCAACGGCGAGCTCCACCCCTGCGAGTCCCCGATGCCGCCCATCACCATGATGCGGAACGCGCTCGGGAAGTCGGAAGGTGGTTCCGGCGTCGCCCTCAACCGCGATGCCTACGCCAAGGCGGTCGAGTTCTGGAACACCCACGCGTCAGTCCGGTAGACGGACACACCTCACGCACCCGCGTGAGTGGCAGAGAGGCAATTGCCTCCGGAAGCCACTCGCTCGTCGGGTGCGTTTCTGTTTTCAAAATGAGACTTGATTAAAGATTCAAAGAATCAAAACTTTCCCTCGTCGGAAAACCGTTCAAAAATCAAACAATCAAACAAGTTCAACTACTGCTCCAAAGTCGTCAAAATTTCAAAATATCAAAACCCGTTCTCTTTTCGGCAAGCGTTCTGTTCACAAATTCAACATCGGTATTCCAAAGAATCTTGCGGCATTTGGAGAGGCGGCGCAGGGTCTCCTTAAATAAGAAGCGAAAAGCATTGGAGGATTATTGTGTCTAGCGTATACAGTACGCATGAACATTATTAAATCTGCTATGACGGAAGAGAGGAGAAAGGTCGCAAAGCAACACTTCGTTCCAAAATTCTATCTCTCTCGCTTCACGAATCCACAAGGACTTCTTGAGCGTCTTGAGCTCGAATCGGGCACATTGATGACAAAGCCCACGAGCCCAAGTTCGGAATGCGTTGAACAATATTTTTACGCAGTGGAAACAGGAAAGGAAGATGAAGTAAGCCAAGAAATTGAAGAGTTTTGGAAGGTGCAGGAGGACTATGTTGGGGAAAGATTGGGTGGCGTTGAACAAAGAATCGTCGAAGGTCATCATCTCGATGATGGTGACATTTTCGTATTGGCTAGTCTCGGTGCGATGTTATGGATGCGGACTCCGATGTTTCGAGAAACGATGAATTTCAACATCGGAAAGCTGGAGAAACAACTATATCAACGGCGAGCATCATTACCTGAATACACCGATGAAATAATGAAGTTCTCAGACTTCTCAGGTTTGGGATTCACTCGAGAAAAAGCCGAGAAATTACGACAATTCATACTCGATGGCAAGTATTCGGTTAGCTTCAACAATGTTCCGCATCTTCAATTGATAGTTTCTGCGTTTGAGAACTTTCGTAATATGTTTGGACACGCAAAGTGGCGTCTCTATGTTACAGGCGGTTCTCGTCGGTTTGTTACGTCAACGTCGCCGTGTATCGAGATTTTTCCCGAACGGAAAGGGTTTTATGGACCGAGTTTTTATGACCGACAAAAACTTTTCCCGATTTCTCCCAAAGTGCTTGCCGAAATACAGTTGCCACTTATGCCCGGCAAGAAGACTAAGCGAAGAATGGTTGATAACGCGTGGATACTTGAACACAATATCAAGCAAGCGAATTGGTCGATTCTACCAGGTGCACGCTCTCGGTGTTATGCAAATCGAATAGTGGAACTGGAAGAGCTTGTAGAGATTCGTAAAGAAGTTGAGAATCCGGAACTACTCAAACTCATAGCGCGGCACGCCATAAACAAACAATCGGATTTGTAATACCGATACCGAAACAACAAAGACGACCATCACTTTGACGGTCGTCTTTGCTTAAAACGCTGAAGGCTCCAAAGTCCGCAAAATAGCAGAATAGCGTCTTGGCGAGACGATGCTTTGTGTTTACTCTTTCGGTCTCAATTCATCTCCTCCTCCAGTTCGTACCGTTCCTGGGAGAGTATTACGCCTTCTTTTTAATGTCGCCTTGTCCGAGTGTCACAATCTCCCCCGTTGCTGAAAGCACTGTTCCTTCGGGTAAATCCAGCGCAGCGTCATGTGCGAGCTCACGAATGGCTTGTGCGAGTTCCGTGAGATTATCCTTTTTCTTTGCCTCCATATTCTTCGTGAGATTATGGCGTCATTGTAGCCTTTTTCAATATGTCACTACAAGCTGAGAAACCGGGGGAGGTGCCGCAAAGAAGCCCGAAACTTCTCGATTCCATCTGATGACGATGGGGAGAAATGATTTGGATTGCTTCAAAAAGTTCGACGCCAGTGTTCTCGGGGTCACCAATAAAACCCGTAGCTTCGGCTGCGGGTTTTATTGTGTGACGACACAGCACATGACCAACGTCATGTGCGTGGGGAATCGAACGCCGGAGCGATGTTCCGGTACCAACCGGAACCGCGAGGCGGTGGCTAGCCCGAGGGGAGTGACGACGACCCGCGCTCGACGAGCCTGAGTTGGGCGAGGAGAGTGAGACGCGGCCGATTCCCCGTGGAGTTGTGAAAAGCCTTTTCAATTGTTTGGAGCCTTTGGATATCCCCAATTATTTTATTGAATGTTACATTATGTTGTACTCTAAAGATATATGTCCATTGCTGAAGTCTTTTCAGATAACAGTCCTTATTATTCGGCTCATGCTTCTTTAAAGGATGGGGCTGTTGAAGTTGGGAATGTTACACACGAACAATTGAAGAAGTTATTGAGAGAGTATTTTTGGGAGTTCGAAGCTGATGCGATTCAGATTTCAGAACCGAGAATTAAAAAGGTCTTAAGTGTCAGTAAAAAAATTGAAAAGAAAGAAGCGGAGGTAGGCGTCCACCCGGAACAGTCAAAAGAAGAAAAGATTCTCGATTATATTGAGGATTTTGTTGGTATTAGAATAATTGTTTCTTCAAAACGATACTTCCCTCGTATTGTTAACATGATTAGGGAAGATAGAAAATGTTGGGATGTTATTGAGGGCCTTGCTTATACTCAGGACGCTAAAGAGATTCAATCATATGGTGAGATGGGCTTGCTTGTTGATGCAAAAAAGACTTCTGGTTACTGCGGTATTCATTTTGTTTTGAGTTTACATGGCAGGACGACGGACCAGGTTCGAAAGATCGAAATTCAAATCAGAACTAAATTTCAAGATGCATGGCAGTCATTCGAGCACCCAATGTACAAAATTCAGGACAGTCTACCAAAAAAGATGCAGGATATAAGGAATGGACTCGCTAAGCAGTCAGAGGCAACTGCTGATTCCTATGAACAAATATTAGAGTTTTCTCATGAATTAGCATCTGAAAAAGGGTTAGAATTGCCCGATCAGATGAAGAATTGGGAGGTCGAATATAAAAAACCTTCTGATTATATGTGGGAAGTAATTTCTCCCAGTGGTTCATCAATGATTACTCTATTAGTAGTCACTTCAACTCAATGGATTATTGTATCGGATAGAGAGAAATCAATGGTTGAACTGTTTGGTAATGACTGGAGTGAAAAGGGGCGAATAAAAGATCTACCAATAGATTTAGTTTTGGTTCATTTTTCACCGGAAAGCGCTGCTACATTTGAAGATCATCCAAACAAAGAAAATCTGACCAGGTTTGTGCGAGAAAAACACGGTATTGTTGATTCTGTCTCTACTGCAAATTCTTCCATGCCTCTTGTACTGCCAACTTCTTCATAAAATACATTCGGAATTGCGAATATTAGGTTGTTTTCCGGGATGGGCAAGTATGAAAGCAGGTAAGTAAAAACTGAAACTCAGTGTCAGTTTTTACTTACTTGATTACTTATTTTTATTATCGCTTTCCCTACCTCATTCGCAAGAATAGCGACAGCGGTTGCGATAGCGGTGAGGGTGAAGAAGATGACTGCGGGGAGGACGGTTTTGTGAAGGAGGATCGATCCTATTGCGAGGATGCCGTAAGTAAAGCTGCAAAGCCCGATGAGTGACGCGAGGGTAAGACGTGCGTTCCATTTCCAGGTGAGATGAAATCGATGCATAACGATCGGCCAGAGGAGGCTCGTCAGTGTGCAGAAAAGCGAGTAAGCAAGAAGAAATGGTTGAACAAGGCTGATGTGAAGTGACCCGTGAATCTCTGGACGCTTCGGCATGATTGCCACGATGAGCGTTCCAAGCGCATCTGGAAAGAGCGCAAGGATTTGTCCGACAATCGTGACAAGAACGAGTAGAATTCCAAAACACTGAAGTACAATCGCGGGAATCATGAAAAGCCAAACGCCGTACCCAACAACTGCTTGAGCAATCAGCGTCAGAGCGGAATGATTCTGAACAGTATGCATATGGTTGAAGTATAGCTGGACCGATGCGTGACGTCAGTTAATAAGCACATGACGTTTTATTTTACCTTTGCCCACCCTGTTCGTTCGCTGCGCGGAAGTCGGGTAATGGAGTAGGAGATAGGTTCGTTCGATGGAACGGTACGGGTGATCCACGGCGTTTTTATTGCTTCTTTAATGAAATCGGTGACGGATCCATCTTTGGTGTACGGAGGATTCGTGTTTGGTTTTGCAAATTCTTCAAAGGTATCTATTCCACCAGAGACAACGCAGCCGCTGGAGAGTGTTACGGCAAAGGTCATGGTGAGTTCTGTAGCGTTGTTTGGAACTTCGACGATTGGTCCGAACGGATGGACGTAACCGTGGGCGTTTGCGGGAATAGTGAACGTCGATCCTGGCGCGAGGTCGTAAAGGTATGAGCCCCAAGGTGTTGTGCGTGTGCCGTCGGTAAGGAATTGCACACCGTTCACGTCTGACGACAACACGGTGCGTGTGGTGCTGGTGCGATCATCGGATTCGATGCGATAGCTTAATTCAAGTCGCGTGATGGTTGCGCTGCACGTTGTGGTTCCGGTATTGGCAATTGCGAGCCATGCCGCTGCGGCAGGATTTGTTTCCGAGTATCCCGTCCATTGTTGTACGCCGCATTCGTTTGGTGCATGCGCTGGTTTCGCTCTTCCGCATGTTGGCGAAACGAGCTTTGCAATTTCTGCTGACGACGACTGCGATGTGATGCGCTTTGCGTCTACTGGAAGATCCGCACTTCCTGAAACGACAATCGCTGCAGATGACTCGCTTTCGGCGTGTATGGTGTGTGAAAACATGTTCATTGCCGGAACACCAGCACTCGCTAACGCTAAACTCGCCGCCGCAATATGCAGATGGTATCGCTTTCGGGCTTTTTTGTGCCGCTTCATACCCGCACTCTAGCATTTTGAGCGAAAAGATCGATGCGTTTTGTCCCCAGCTCGTCTGCTATACTCACAGCATCGTATGATCAATTCTTTGTTCCTCGAAATCGCGGCGGTCATGATGACTGCGGGATTGTTTTCGCTGATTGCATATAAGTTGCGGCAACCGTTGATTATTGCGTACATCGCGACGGGAATTGTGGTGGGGCCGGGGTTGTTTAACCTCGCGCATTCGGTGGATGTGTTTGAAACGATGTCGTCAATCGGTATTGCGTTTTTGTTATTCATCGTCGGGTTGAATCTCAACTGGCGCAATGTAAAAGATGTCGGTCGCGTGGCGCTGATTGCCGGATCGGCACAAGTCATTATCACATCCATCATCGGTACGAGCATTGCGCTTGCACTCAGCGTTCCGTTGCCGACGGCGATTTTTCTTGGTGTGGCGTTCTCGTTTTCGTCTACGATTATCATCGTGAAGCTTTTAACTGATAAAGAAGATCTCGATCGCTTGTACGGCCGAATTGCTGTCGGAATGCTTATCGTGCAGGACATTATTGCGATGATGATTTTGCTCGTGCTTTCCGCCATGCACGACGGACAAGACTTACGCGCGATTCTCACGTTCTCGCTCGGCAAAGGATTGGTGACGATGTTTGTGCTGTGGTTACTCGCAAAACTCGTTGTGCCAAAAGTGTTTACGTATGCTGCGCGAAGTCAGGAATTGTTGTTCCTCATTGCGCTCGGCTGGTGTTTTGCCGTTGCAAGTGCGTTGCAATACTTTGGATTTGGCATTGAAAGTGGCGCTCTGCTCGCCGGTGTTTCGCTTGCGGGAACAGGATTCCAACATGAAATTGAGGCGAAGATTCGATCGTTGCGCGATTTCTTTCTCATCATTTTCTTCATTGTTCTTGGCACGCATTTAACTCTCGGTGCGTTTGATCGCGTGTTGGTGCCGGCAATTGTTCTGAGCGCGTACGTTCTCATTGGTAACCCACTCATTGCGCAATTCATTATGCGATTCATGGGCTACCATTCACGTACGGCGTTCCTTGCGGGAACCACGGTTGCGCAGATTAGCGAGTTCTCATTCATCATGTTGGCGGCAGGAATCGCTGGTGGATTTGTTTTGCCGGAAGCAATGACACTCGCAACGATTGTTGGACTCATCACCATTGCTGGTTCTTCATATCTCGTTGCATATAACGAAAGCATTTACGAAAAGCTTTCTGCGTTTTTCCCGTCGAAAAAGCTTGAACACGACGACGTGAAGCATACGGGAAGCGATGTGGTGCTGTTAGGATACGACCGCATGGGTTTGGAAATTTTGCCAAAGATTGAGGAGATGACCGACGAATATCGCATCATCGACTTTAATCCTGCGGTTGTTGAGCGATTGTTGGTAGAAGGGAAGCCGGTGATGTATGGCGACGTTGGAAGCGAAGATGTACTTTTAATGGCGCATGTCGATAAAGCGAAACTCGTGATTTCGACGATTCCTGACATGAGCGTGAACGATGCGATTTTGGACTTTTTCCGTCATCGGCATAGCAAAGCATCGATTGTTGTGACGGTGAAGTCGTCGTCTGATGCGAAGCGATGCTATGATTTGGGCGCAACGTTCGTTATTGTGCCGAGCATTCTTTCCGGCGAGCGATTTGGAGAATTTTTGGCAAAGCGAAAGGAGAAGAAGACGCAGTGGAGCACGCTTGCGAAAACCTACATGCATTGGGTGAATGATCGCGGATAATATTTTTCTATGGTGATGAATTTTGAAAAACCGCAAACAGCCGGCGTGCATCATGAGATTGCACCACCGCCAGTGCTCCAAAAGCCGCGCATGAGTATGGAAGAGCGTTTGGCGGCCAGGCTTCAAGCAGAATCGCCGGTAGAGCGTGAAGCTCCTCAGGAGGTGCCGAAATCTGCAGAGCAGGAGCGTTTGGAATATCAACAAGCGTACGCGGCGGCCATTGCTGTAAAGCGGGCTCGAGATGTGGCTCAAGCACGGGAGATCGCCGATCGGTTGCGTGGTGGGCCAGCAATGCCGAAATTCTCTGATTTCGCCCCAGCTCGTGAGACTCCGTCCGAAGAGCCTTCAGAAGAGCGAGCCGAGCAAATTACCCGCATTCCACAGTTCGAGAATCGCTACAAGAGCGCGGCCTAGACGTGGGGATAAGACAATTTTGACAGGTATGAATTAGCACTCTATACTCGAGAGTGCTAATTTCAGTCCGTCCCCATTTGGCCCATTTTCGACTCAGATCATCGGAAACTTCCTCAACGTACCGAGAAGTACGCCTCGGAAGCTTTCCTCGACCTTCATCGAAACTGGTCTCAACTGGGAACGTCCTGTTTATGTCCTTCGTATGAACGACAGACAATCCAATATTCTCCGGCTTGTCGTCGACGAATACGTCGAAAACGCATTGCCGGTGTCATCACAGCTTTTGTGCGGGAAATACGACCTTGATTGCTCCCCGGCCACGGTCCGCAACGACATGATGGTGCTTGAGGAAGAAGGGTTCTTGTATCAGCCTCACACGTCGGCTGGCAGAGTCCCTACGGAGGAAGGGTATCGGTACTACCTCGCCAACGTTGCCCCGGCCAAGCAGCCAAAGGTTGCCACGGAGCTCCGATCGGCGATGGAAGAAATCCGTTCCCTCGAATCGAAAATCCAGTTCCTTGGTCGACGTCTCGCCGACCTTTCCGGTGACGCCGTCATCGTCACCAACGAACATCAAACGTCGGCGCTCGGCGTAGCGAACCTTCTGCGAAAGCCGGATTTTAAGGAGGACAACATGCTCCTCGCCCTCGCGGAAGACATCGAGCGCCTTGAACGCGATGCAACGAGTGTGATGAACGTTGCTCCAAGCGAAGTGCGTATCCTCCTTGGCGAAGAAAGCCCCATGGGCAAACGCCTTGCCACCGTCATCGTCCGCCACCAGTTACCGAACGGTGAGATCGGCGTTCTCTCCATCGTCGGCCCACTCCGTATGAACTACGCCCGCAACGTTGCGCTCCTTTCCGAAGCAAAAAGAATTTTAGAAGAAAACGATCTCTAAACTATGACTGACGAATCACAGAACCCAGGATCGAATCCGGTATCAGATGAGACGATGGAATCTCCCTCTCCTTACCAAGGCGCTCGACGAGCTGAGGCGGGCGAGGAGAGTGAGGGTCGGGGTGAGGTGAACGACCTCGAAGCCCTTCAAACCAAATGCGCCGAATACCTCTCCGGCTGGAAGCGCGCGCTGGCCGACTACGAAAATCTGCAAAAGCAAAACTCCAGCGCCCGCGATGACGACCGCCGACGCGTTCGAAGTAATCTCGCAGAAGACTTGCTCCCCGTCGTCGACAACTTCGGCTACGTTACCAAGCACGTTCCCGACATCACCACTTGTCCCGACGAGTTCAAGAAAAAGTTCGACACCTGGTTCCAAGGCATCGGCCATATTGAACGCCAATTCGCGGAAGCGATGAAAGGCCTCGGCGTTGAGCCAATCGAAAGCATCGGCACGATCTTCGATCCAAACCTCCACGAAAGTGGCGGATCGCGATCGGAACCGGGCAAGAAAGAACACGAGATCGTGGAAGAGCTCATCAAAGGCTGGAAAATTGGTGACGTGGTGCTAAGGCCGGCAAAAGTAATCGTTAATGAATAAAGTCACATCCGTCTTTGCGAGAAGCGTAATCGTGACGAAGCAATCTAGGTTCAGGTGAAACTAGATTGCCACGTCGAACGATTACGTTCTCCTCGCAATGACTGAATATAAATATCTTATGTCAAAGATCCTCGGAATCGATTTAGGGACAACAAACTCGTGTGTGGCGATCATGGAAGGCGGACAGCCGAAGGTTTTGGAAAACAAGGAAGGAATGCGAACGACGCCTTCGATTATTGCTGTTGCGAAGAATGGGGAGCGATTGGTTGGTCAGCCTGCAAAGCGACAGGCGGTGACGAATCCGAAGAATACGTTGTATTCCATTAAGCGATTGATCGGTCGACGGTTTAGTGATGAAGAGGTTCAGCGCGATATTAAGCTCATGCCGTTCTCGATTATTGCTCGTGGCGAAGGAGTCGCGATTAAGATGGGGGAGAAGGATTTTTCGCCACAAGAGATCTCCGCGATGGTGTTGAGCAAGATTAAAGCTGACGCCGAGGAAAAGACCGGTGAAAAGATTTCGGAAGCCGTCATTACTGTTCCTGCGTATTTCGACGACGCGCAGCGTCAGGCAACGAAAGACGCTGGTGAGATTGCGGGATTGAAAGTGCTTCGCATCATCAACGAGCCAACGGCTGCGGCGCTTGCGTACGGATTCGATAAGAAAGTTGGTCAGAAGATTGTTGTGTACGATCTCGGTGGAGGAACCTTCGATGTGTCTGTGCTCGATGTGAGCGAAGGAACTGTTGAGGTGCTCGCAACAAACGGCGATACGCACCTTGGTGGAGATGACTTCGATCTGACGATCATGAAGTGGATTCTTGATGAGTTTAAGAAGCTTGAGGGAATCGATCTTTCCGGTGATGCGCTTGCGATGCAGCGTATTAAGGATGCTGCAGAACGCGCGAAGATTGAGTTGTCGACTGCTCAGACGACGGAGATCAACCAGCCATTCATCACATCAGGAGCTGAAGGACCAAAGCATCTTGTGATGTCGCTTTCACGATCGAAACTCGAAGAACTTGTTGGCGGCCTCGTCGATAAGACGATGGAACCAGTAAAGAAGGCGCTTGCAGATGCAAAGATGGACGCAAAGAGCATCGGCGAAATCGTCATGGTCGGTGGTATGACCCGCATGCCACTCGTGCTTACGAAGGTTGAAGCGTTCTTTGGCAAGAAGCCAAACGTCACCGTGAACCCAGACGAGGTTGTTGCCGTTGGTGCTGCGGTGCAGGCTGGTGTGATGCAGGGCGACGTGAAGGATGTGTTGCTTCTCGACGTTGCTCCATTGAGTCTCGGAATTGAAACCATGGGAAGCGTGTTCACGAAGTTGATCGATCGCAACACCACGATCCCGACCAGCAAATCGCAAGTGTTCTCGACTGCAGCCGACAATCAGCCAGCCGTCACGATTCGCGTTGGTCAAGGCGAGCGCCCAATGTTTAACGACAACAAAGTGCTCGGACAGTTCGATCTTTCCGGTATTCCACCAGCACCTCGTGGCGTTCCGCAGATTGAAGTGAAATTCGACATCGACGCGAACGGAATCTTGCACGTGTCGGCAACTGACAAGGCGTCCGGCAAAGCACAGACGATCACCATCACTTCGTCGTCAGGTCTCTCCAAGGAAGAGATCGAAAAGATGAAAGCCGATGCAGAATCACATGCCACCGAGGATAAGCAGAAGCAGGAACTCATCGAGGCTCGCAACATCGCGGACACGATGGTGTACACCGTCGAGAAGATGCTTGTCGATAATAAAGAGAAGGTTTCCGAGGAAGACAAGAAGATCCTCGAGGAGAAAATGGAAGCAGTAAAGAAAGTGAAGGATAGCGACGATCTCGCAGCTATTAAGGCCGCAGGCGACGATCTTTCGAAGGAAGCGCAGCGCGTCGGTGGCGCAATGTATGCCAAGGATGACGCTGCGAAGAATGCAGAGGCTGGAGCTGCGGCACCAGAGCCAGAATCTGCTGCAAAGGATGCGGAGTTTACGGAGAAGAAAGACGACGGAGCAGCAGTCTAAAAAGTCGAACGGCGGCACTTGTGGTGCCGCCGTCTGGCGTGAGGGCTAGTCGTCGTCGAGGAGCTGGAACGGAACTTCGGAAATGCCTTCGTGGGGTTGCCACTCGAGGGGAAGTGGGAACCGTGGAGTCTTCGGTCGAGTAACGCTTCGCACCATCTTCTCGTAGGGCGCAAACAGAGGGTCAGCATGCGGAGCGGGAACGCTGACGAAGCGCCGCGTGATCATGTCTTCCCACGTGTGCCTCCGCATTTCGATGCCGCGTGACGATCGGTCGGCAATCACCAGATCCCAGCCGATTCCACGCCGAGTTGGCGGGAACAGCATTCGGGGGAGATGATAGTAGCGAACGCGTTCTGCTTGTGCGCCGCGAGCAGTGGTGACGTGATCGCGGATGCGCTCCAATTGTCCAAGGAGCGCTCTCGCGGACTTGATCCGCGGATGCAGCTCGAAGGTCGGCGCGTGAAACGCGACGTAGCTTCCGCGAGATGTCGCTCGAATTACAGCGTTGGCAAGACTCATCACTTCGTCGCCATCGGCGTTGAGCGGAGTGTGGCACACGAGGACAATCAAACGTCCACGCTGTGCCACAACAGACACGAAGCTCGCAATCGGCCTCGACGTACAGACTTGGGGCGATGCGTGGTGCACAGAAGTCTCCTTGTGCGGGAAAAAAGGTATCAGGAAAATATCGCGAAACAAAGATTCCCTGTGTATAGGTTATAATCTCCTTTCTCTATGACCACGAACAAAGAATACGCACTGCTCTGTGAGTTCGCGACGCAGTCGACAAACGGATTGAACAGCTTCATGCATGTGTTCGACCGTACGATGTTTCCAGCAGGAGAGCAGCCGGTGCTTCGTGGATTCCTTGCAATGCGCCTCACGCATTTGCCAGAAGCGCCAAACGTTGAGGTGTATGTAACGGATTCGTCTAACACGCTTGTCGAAAAAGGCACAATGTTTAAGCAACAAATTAAAGGACCAAATGCAAACCTTCTCGTCCGCATTGGTGGTATGACGGTGCCAAAGGCGGGGGAGTATCGCATTTGGTCACGCGTGGATGGATCGGAGCCATTGGAACTGTGCACGTGGTACGCAGAGGAGAAGCCAAAACAAGCCTAGATTTTTCTTCATCCCTTATGAAAATCATCGATCGCATCAAGCTCATGTTTGTGAAGGGCGGTTCGCCCGACGAAAAGCGTCCAGACGACATGACGTCGAAAAAGGGAGATACATGTTCGATTGGCGACACGTGTTGCCAAGCGCCATCGGCCGAATCGAAATCCTCCTGCGGCGAGGATTGCGACTGTGATTGTAAATAATATGGGAGAGCGTTGGCGAAAATTTACATCCGGTACTTTGAAAACCATGCTTGCGGGAATGTTGTACGTTG
>CAIKHN010000021.1 GCA_903827265.1 Candidatus Uhrbacteria bacterium | reverse complement strand
CGCGGCACTTCTGCCCGATGATGACGAGGGAGTTCTCGCGCTGCGCGTCCTTGTGCTCGGAGGCCCACTTGAGGCCCTTGTCCGGGTTCACCGGCTTCAGGCCCTGGGAGTCCAAGAACGCGAGCGCATCCGCCTCGACCCAATCCTGGCCGATGTCCACCGGACGGACGCCGTCGCTCGAGACGAACGCATCGGCTCCGGGGAACCGGATGTCGTCGATCTCGGGATTGACGTAGCCGTCGCAAGCGAGTTCGGCCATGAGCGTCTTGATTCCGCCGGGAATGGTCACCTTGCCGTCGAGGATCGCGAGGATGTACTTGATGGTAGCGACGGCCTTCGGCGAGGTGTCAGCGAGAAGAGCGGTGATGCGGGAAAGGAACGTATCCATTTGGGTGCCTGGGGAACGGGTTTCGCGGGGAACGAAAGTGAAAACTTGCCCCTACACTATAGCAAAAAATGGCTGATTTGTCAACCATTCTTTGCTAATATTAGCGAATATAGCCCTCCAACCTAGGCCATTTTGCGCTCAAGACAAACCAGACGAGATTCGTGATCATCGATTTGTGGCACGATTTGATTACCAATAAACTCCGTCACTTCAGAAATAATTCGCTTTTCTGTCATTGTCAGCAACGCTTGAACTTCATCTCGAATCTCACGTTTCAGCTGCCGGCCAAATATGTCGTTATTTTCACGAAGCATTTTTCCAAACATTTTCTCTAACATCTGAAAGTCCTTTGTATCGAGCATAAAAGAAATATGCTTACGCAGACTACCTGGGCGATCCCTTCCTCGCCTCAAGGCCACGAGTATGAATTTCGTGCACATGGGATTGATTTCATCCTACCACAATCTTCACCTTCCCATAAATCCCATCATATCCTGGTGTAATCGATACATCGCCAGATCGAACACGAAGAACAGCATCGGCGATCGCTGGTCCTGCAACCGTTGAAATCGATGGCGCATCGGCGTCGAGAAGAATATAAAACTCGTTTCCGATTTCTTTGATCATCTTCTCGTACATCTCCTGTACCTTCTTCCCCGCTGTCGATGAAACACCAAAACATTCGGCAATGATTTCTTGCAAAGGAACGATCGATTTATACGGAACATGATTCGTCGGCATCGTATTACCCTTTCGATCAGCGAGATCATTCACGCGAGAGACGACGCCGATCGTAAGCGGTCGCTTGCACGTTGGACAGACTCCGCCGATCGCTTTCGTCTGAATCGGTTCACAGGAGAATCCACACGCAGCGCAACCGTCGATGTGATACTTCCCTTCTTCCGGAAAGAATTCGATGGTGTATTGGAATGCCTTGGTGTCTCGTTCACGAAGAATGCGAATGAACTCGTCGTAGGAATACTTTGTGGGATCGATCTCGAACACATTTGCCTCTCTACCGAAGTTTCGCGGTGAATGTGCGTCCGAATTCGAGACCAGCATCACATTATCGAGCTTCGATAATGATCGGTTCATGAATGGATCGCTCGAGAGCCCAGTTTCGATGGCATAAATGTACGGAGTCATCTCGCCGAAACATTCCTCGAGCGAGTCAAAGCCAGACTTTGACCCGAATACGGAAAACCACGGCGTCCATGCGTGTGCCGGAATCATGACGATGCGTTCATCGATACCTCGCAGACGTTTATAAAGTTCCTCAGAGTCGAGCCCGAGGATTGGCCGGCCGTCGGAACGTCGATTGTAGCCAGCGTCATCGAACCATCGATTAATCTTCGCAACAACCTCAATCGACGGCGCAAGGATGATGTTATGAATACGGCGTGTCTTTCCTCCACGTTTATAAATTTGCGCGACTTCTGTTGTCATCATGTATCGCATCGAGGGGAACTTCCCCGATCGCAGTGCATACAAACCCGGCTCAGCTTCAACCAGCTTCTCCTGCATTTCTGCAAACCAAACTGGGTGCGTAAAGTCCGCGGTACCCAAAACATTTACTCCTTTCTTCTCACACCACAGCGCGTTGTTTTCGAGTGTCAGCTCCTGAGAACACGCACGGCTAAATCGGGAATGCAGGTGCCAATCAGTGATGATTCGCATACTACTTTCGATGCGCAATCCAGGCACTGGTTGCAGCGAGCGCCAAAATCACCAGGCAATATTCCATTGCGCTTCCCACGGTCATACTTCGGTGCGTCATCATGTAGAGAATGTCCGAGATTGCCGATATCGAGAGAAGCACGAGAACCACACTCACTGCAATCAGCGCCGCGCGATGACGGGCAACGTGGAATCCAATCGCGAGAATAGCAAGAAAGACGATGAATGATTTTTCAATCGGCAAGAGCGCAACAATGTGCGTTGCAAAAAGTGCCGCAACCGCAAGTGTTGATGCGATTGTTCGTGATAGCGCCTTTGTTTGAAGAAAGTACGCGCCTGCAATAATGAGAAGAACGTCCAGAAGCGCGACAATGAACGCATTATGCGAAAGATCCGTCGTCATGGTCCCCACACCGCGCGATGCGAATGATGCGTCGATAAACTTTCCGAAGTATTGCCACAAGAGGATCGGTACAAAGCCGAGCACAAGGCCTGTTGTGACGACAACGCCACCAAAAACTGGAGACGCACGAAGGAGCCGCATAACGTCGTCGCGAAATGCGAACACGTAATCACGAAGATTTGTGGACTGATGTTTCAGTAAGACGAGGAGATCCATACCAGAGAATGGTACCAGAAATTGCTACGACGAAAGACGCGACCACAGCTCTAAAAAGAGCACGCGCTGCGTTTCGTACATCGCTTTGTTATCAATAATAAGCCCCATAAATTCACCGCGACCATCCAAAAAAATGTTCGCGACTTTTCCTGCGTACATTAATACATATGTTGGAGCACCGGCGGCGCTCTCCACGTGCCGACGCTCATCGAGTCCGGCCGCTTTTCCAGACTTACCAAAACTGATGTTCTTCACGTGAATCCCTTTTTCAATTCGATCCTTTGTGTAATTTGGATATCCGACATAAAGCCCCGCATTGCGAACCGCGCTCGAGGAATACACGTAATATTCCTTATCTGAAATCGGCTCTACTGATGCAAGCACGTCCTCAAGGATCTGCCGAACTCCATCAGCGCCCTCATACATTCGCACAATTGGCTGGCGATCTCCCCCGTCGTACAGCGTTTCAAGCTGCGAAACCACCGAGGAAAGCTCATGGGTGGCCTTATGCAAACTCGCCTCTTTCTCCACAAGCATTTCCTCGAGTCGTTTTGGCGATTCTGCAACAAAATACTGACGAGTTTCCGCATTATAAAAACGCGCCAGGCCATGGGCCTGGAGCTCTTTAAGGAGATCATACACCGTTCCGCGATTCATTCCTGTCGCAACAGCCAATTGCCGAACGCTGCTCGGCCCCTCTTTGACGAGAGACAAATAGACTTTTGTCTCTTTTGGAGCCAATCCAAGTGCTGCGAAAAGTGATTCGTAGCGTTCCATGCCGAAATAGTACCGAACGGACCCACAAGCGTCAACGAAAACCCTGACGGCTATCCCTTCGCCATCGCCTCAGCCCGTGCAAGCTCTTCTGGCGAGTTAATACCGACAACGTCCATTGGGTCAGCATCTGCAGTCACAATTGAAACACCCTCTTCCATCGCGATCCCGATGAGGTCTGTAAGATAATATTCGCCGCTCGCGTTTGTATTCTTCAAATTCTCGAGTCGATTCCAGGCCCATTCAGCCGGAAAAGCAAAGATCGCAGGATTCACTTCGGTCACCGCGAGCTCTTCCGGCGTCGCATCCTTTGCCTCACGAATCGCCGTCACATTCCCATCGGCATCGCGCAAAATCCTCCCCCATTTCACAAACGTCGAAAAAGCATCGTCGAAATTTGGGACCTTCGCCGTCAACATCGCAACGGACGCCGGATTCTTCGACTGGATATCGACAAGACGATTCATCACTTCCGGCCTAATGAACGGGTGGTCACCGTAAAGAACAATAACCCGATCCGCATCACCAACCGCCTCCTTCGCCGACCGGAGCGCATGACCAGTCCCGAGCTGCTCGATCTGCACCGCGTAGTCCACCGAATCTTTCAAAACATCCCGAAACATCGTTTCGCTCCAGGATCCGACCACGACAACGGGTTTTTCATCGATTCCCGATTCCTTCACGCTCCGTACCAAACGCGTGATCATCGGCTCTCCAGCAACCGGAATAAGCGGCTTTGGAATGTCGCTCTTCATTCGAGTTCCCTTTCCAGCAGCAAGAATAACAACGCGAGTGGTAGGCATAGTGGAGAAATGGTAGCACGCTAGGTTGATGGAGTGCTACTCACATCTAAAGGGACATCGATCGCGGCAAAAATATGACCGTTTAATGACGTTTTGGTCTCTGAAATAGTATATCCATGCTCCGGTAGCCACGCGAGCTTCCGTGCGTTGACCGCAGGATCGGGGTGATAGAATCCGAGAATCGTTCGGCCGCCTTTTGTACGGCTCAAGAGCTCGTCGAGAATCATTCGGTTTCTCGACTCATTAAATTCAGCATTATCCCAAACGTTCCAGAACGCGAAATCAAATCTCTTTGGAATCTTCTCATAATCATTTTGAGAAGGAGAAAAGAAATGATCCTTTGCAGCATCGTCAAAAAGCTCTCTTGCGGCGTTCACGGCCGCTTCGTCCGAATCGACACCAAAAGCCTCTAGATCTACGCCGGACCATTCCTGATAACACGCGAGGAGGAATCCGTTCGCACAACCAAAATCAAGAATTGTTCCGGGTTTTGAAATAAGCGTGGCGCCGTCACGTCGCTGCTTTTCCCAGTCAGAAAACTCACCGCCAAAATGTGAACCATCCAACATCTTTCGCATCCCGAATCGACGGACACGGTCTCGAAAGCCCTCGGAGCATCCTTCAAGCTCTCGGTCCGTCGATTTTGGGGCCCCGATCAGAGTATTTTCAAAGCTCATATGTTATTACCAAGGAAACTTTTCACCTTTAAACCAGAATTGCCCCGATTCCACGGCGGAATTCGCTAAGATGAAGATATCGTCAGCCGCTTCGGCTGGTTCAAGATCGGCATCGGAGCCGCCCATGTCGGTTTTTACCCAGCCTGGATGAACGGAAGAGACAGTAATTTTATCAGCGAGCCGTGCTGCGAGGATTCTCGTCACCATGTTTAACGCGGCCTTCGAAATTTTATAGTCGGGACAGTCGAGATACATCTTCGGCACGAGCTCGATCGACCCCATGCGCGAAGAAATACTTACAATGTGACCTCCGTCATTCATGACTGGAACCAATCTCTCAGTAAAATCAACGGTTCCAAACAGATTCACTTCTAAAACTTTTCGAAGAAGCTCAACGTGAATGATCGCGTCATCTTCAATTCCCGACCAAATGCCCGCGTTATTGATGAGAATATCGACTTTCTTTCCAGAATCGATGATCGATTTCGTGCAGGCCTCGATACTCTTCGGATCCGAAAGATCGAGTTGAAGCATCAATGATCGATCGTGCTCGATCGGTGTTACGCCGGAAGTTGAAGTTCCGATAACGAAATCACCATTTTGAAGGAATCGTTCGGTGAGCGCTCGACCGATTCCGCGACTCGCACCAGTGATGACGATGGTTTTCATACGAGAGTATTTTACTCGGCAAAACAAAAACGAGCCACTGAGGCTCGGTTTGTTCCTGACTGTAAAAGGGTTCTCTGTCCTGGCGGCCACCTACTCTCGCCACCTTGACTACCATCGGCCCGTGCAGGCTTAACGACCGTGTTCGGGATGGGAACGGGTGTTGCCCTGCCGGAAGTGCCACCAAGACGGAGGATCCTTTCGATCAGTTTCTGCAAATAGTGAAGAACGTATTGTTACTCGTTTCCGAGAACAATCAGTGAATGGAGAGCCCGACCTATTAGTACCGCTCGGCTGAACGCATTGCTGCGCTTACACCTACGGCCTATCAACCTAGTAGTCTCCTAGGGGTCTTAGTGAATATTCATCTTGAGGTCGACTTCGCACTTAGATGCTTTCAGCGCTTATCCGAACCAAACTTCGCTACCCGGCGGTGCCCTTGGCAGGACAACCGGTACACAAGAGGTTTGTCCATCCCGGTCCTCTCGTACTAGGGATGAATCCTCGCAATATTCGACGTGTGTAGTAGATAGGAGACCGAACTGTCTCACGACGTTCTGAACCCAGCTCGCGTACCGCTTTAATTGGCGAACAGCCAAACCCTTGGAACCTTCTCCAGCTCCAGGATGCGATGAGCCGACATCGAGGTGCCGAACCTGGTCGTCGCTATGGACGCTTGGACCAGACTAGCCTGTTATCCCCGGAGTAGCTTTTATCCGATGAGCTTCCGCCGTCCTATGTCGCACGGTCGGATCACTAGCTCCTACTTTCGTATCTGCGCGGCGTGTCGGCCTTGCAGTTAAGCATGCTTACGCGCTTGCACGTCCAGCCCGATTTCCATCCGGGCTAAGCATACCTTTGTGAACGCCTCCGTTACTTTTTGGGAGGCGACCGCCCCAGTCAAACTACCTACCAGCCACTGTCTCAATCACCCGATTCAGGGCGACCGGTTAGAATTCACACAACGTAAGGGTGGTATCTCACTGGCGCCTTGCGGCTCCCACCTATTCTGAACATACGGAACATGAACCCAATGGCAAGCAGCAGTAAAGCTTCACGGGGTCTTTTCGTCTAACTACACATAGAGAGCATCTTCACTCCCCTCGCAATTTCGCCGAGTACCTCTTCAAGACAGTCAACAACTCGTTATGCCATTCGTGCAGGTCGGAACTCACCCGACAAGGAATTTCGCTACCTTAGGACCGTTATAGTTACGGCCGGCGTTCATCCGCGCTTCAGTTAGAGGCTGCCGTCCTTGCGGACATGACCCCCTTCTTTAACGTTCGGACACTGGCCAGGCATCAGCCCCTATACATCATCTTATGATTTCGCAGGGACCTGTGTTTTTGATAAACAGTCGGTTGTTGTCTTTCGCTGTGGGTCGCTCCCTCCCGGGAGCAACCAGGCCTTATCCCGAAGTTACGGCCACTGTTTTGCCTAGTTCCTGAAAGAGGTTTCTCTCGTACACCTTGGTGCATTTCGCACCTATCAACCTGTGTCGGTTTGCGGTACAGGCACATCACGGTTAACCCTAGAAGCTTTTCTTGGTTCACTGTTCCTCCCCCTCTCTCCTCTTGCGAGGAAATTGCGATGATACAGAGACTTGTGACGCGCGGATTTGCCTACGCATCATCCCCATACCCCCAACGTCATAGCCATAGGACGCGGGGAAGTTCAACAAACGTCACTCCATTGGAACCGTAACGTGGTGCTGGAATATTAACCAGCTGTGCATCGACTACGCATTTCTGCCTCGCCTTAGCTCCTGACTAACCCACAGTCGATTTTCGTTGCTGTGGAAACCTTTGATTTTCGGTGGACACGGTTCTCACGTGTCTTTCTGCTACTCATACCAACATTCTCTCTTCCCAACGCTCCAGCATACCTCACGGTACACCTTCAGTGCAGTTGGAAATGCTCCGCTACCGCTTTATCCTCAAAGGATAAAACCCTCAGCTTCGGTACATGATTTGAGCCCCGGTATATTTTCGGCGCAAGGAAACTTGACCAGTGAGCTGTTACGCTATCTTTAAAGGATGGCTGCTTCTAAGCCAACCTCCTGGTTGTATAAGTCTCCTCACCACCTTTTACACTTAATCATGATTTAGGGACCTTAGCTTGAGATCTGGGCTGTTGCCCTTTCGACCGATGGAGCTTCGCCCCCATGGTCTGACTGCCGGGAACACATACTGGCATTCGGAGTTTGGCCGGGTCACCTACCTTGCGGCGGCGTACCCAATCAGTGCTCTACCTCCAGCATGTTATTTACCGACGCTAGCCCAAAAGCTATCTCGCGGAGAACCAGCTATTACCGAGTTCGATTAGAATTTCTCTTCGAACCACAACTCATCCCCTAGTTTTGCACAGCTAGTGGGTTCGGGCCTCCATATGGTTTTACCCATACTTCACCCTGGTCATGGTTAGGTCACCCGGTTTCGGGTCTTTTGTTTGCGACAAACGCCGATTAAGGCTCGCTTTCACTGTGGCTCCGTCCCAAAGGACTTAACCGAGCCGCAAACAAAAACTCGTTGGTTCATTCTTCAATAGGAACGCTGTCACCCCGATTGCTCGAGGCTCCAACTCCTTGTAAGTATATGGTTTCAGATTCTATTTCACTCCCCTTCCGGGGTTCTTTTCAGCTTTCCCTCACGGTACTAGTTCACTATCGATGAAAATATGTATTTAGTCTTGCCACATAGTCGTGGCTGTTTCCGACAAGATTTCTCGTGTCTCGCCGTACTCAAGTTCAAACACCGCATGTTCATGTGCATCTTTCGCGTACGGGACTATCACCCTCTTTGGTGATGCTTTCCAGCATCTTTCACTAGTTGCCACAAATGCATGCCACCAATCACCAGATTGGAATCGTGTTTCACTTACAACACTTCAGATGCAACGGCTGGTGCCTTTCACAAAATCTTGGCGTTCCCGAAGGAACGTTACGATTAAATTTCACATCATGAAGTTTGGACTGCTCCCATTTCGCTCGCCACTACTTTGGGAATATGAGCACGATCTATCATCTCGCCCCTCGAAGCATCGAGTGTCGAGATGAAGATCTTACCCGTTCGTTTCTTTTCCTCTAGGTACTGAGATGTTTCACTTCCCTAGGTTCCCATTCGCCAGCTATGAATTCACTGGTCGAATAATTAGGCATTACCCTAACTGGGTTTCCCCATTCGGACATCTCCGGGTCAACGGTTGCTTGCCACCTCACCGGAGCTTATCGCAGGCTGCTACGTCCTTCATCGGCATATTTTCTCGAGCCATCCACCATATACCCTTAATGCTCTCCATTCACTGATTGCTGACGACGCTAGTGCGTCATCTTACATCAGTACGTTTTTCTCTATTTGCAATCTTCAGTTGTGAAAGTTCGGAGGTCAGAGCTCAAGAAACCTTCAGCGCTGCATCTCCAAAGCGGATGTTTCCGCACAGACTCAATGTGGGCGAAATGGTATAGGACTGCGGAACGACTGTCAAGAATTTCCGGATCCGAGCTATCCACTGTTGTTCCACAACGATTTTTGCGCTAAGATTCGCTCTTATGATCAAACTCACCTTCATCACGGTCGGAACCCTTCCCCGAGGCCCATTTCAGGCAATTGGGGATGAATTTCGCCTTCGCCTCAAAAAATTCGTCCAACTGACGGAAAAAATCGTGAAATCTGCCGACGATATCAACGATGCTATTCCCCAAGGCGATATCCTCATCGTTTTAGACGCCATTGGCCCAAAACACACCAGCGAATCCCTCGCCACATTCCTCAAATCCCACGAAGACCTCGGCAACCACATCACCGTCGTCCTTGGCGGCCCCCACGGCCTCCCAGAAGCCCTCAAAACCCGCGCGAACCTCCGCCTCTCCCTTTCCCCCATGACCACAACCCACGACATGGCGCACCTCTTCTTCCTCGAACAGCTCTACCGCGCCTGCACGATCAATCATGGAGTGACGTATCATTATTAAACATGGACTATTCAAAACACCATAATATTATATGTTTCAAGCGCGATGAACTTTTGCGACTTTTTAAAGAAGCGAAAATCCAAGAACTTAATAAGGAAATCGCGGAAGAATTCGATTCGTCAACCAAGTCGAGTCTTACGAAACAACGTCTCGAAAAAATAACGGAAAAGCTTTCAGAAATTGGCGCAAACGATCGAGACGAACATGAAATATTTTTCGCACTTTTTATCATGTTGGAATTCTACGATGAAGACGCAGAAGTTTGTTTTGAATTAAGTAAGCCGATTAATCCTCTAAAAGAAATCCAGACGCTCGAAGAGCTGAATAAACACAGAAACGGAACCCTGACAGATTTTTTAATCAGAACAAAACAAGGATTTAGAAAATTTCAACTGAAAAGATACAGAAAAGAGTTAAGTTCAGACTCCATAATTTCGTTTGTGGAAAAAACTATTAAATCATATGGAACGTTAAATGACGTGAATTTGTTGGTACTTTTGCAGCCAGAATATAACCAAATTACTGATATAAATCTTGCTTCAATTCATGGAGGCTTAAAAAAGTTTGGATATACATTTGAAGGAGAAATCTTAATAGCTCATAACGAAAACAATGAGAAATCAATAATAAGTCAGGTTTATCCTGATCTGAAAAGTCTCGAAGTCCCAATTATCTTACCTTCAAAAAGATAGTTAAAAAATTCTCTCCCACCCTTAGCGTTAACCAACCCTAAGGGCTGTATTACCTCACCATCGCCTTCAACACATAGTCAGCCTCCAGGTTCACGCGATCGCCGACGCCTTTGAAACCCAACGTCGTCAGCGAAAGCGTTAGCGGCAACAGTGAGACAGAAAATTCGACTCCCCCATCTTTTGCTGCAGGATCGCAAACAGTGAGGCTCGCCCCATCAATCGCGATCGAGCCTTTCTGCACAATATATTTTGTAAAAAACTCTGGCGCAGCAATCGTCACCCAGCAATTCTCGCCGTCGATATCTTTCTTTACGATCGTGCCGACGCCATCAACATGGCCGAGCACCATGTGACCGCCGAATTCATAACCCATTTTCAAAGGCTGCTCAAGACCAACACAGTCGCCAACAGCATGATCGCCAATAGTCGTCTTTTCAAGCGTCTCTTCCATCACCGAGAACTTCAACGTTGTTCCGTCGATCTCGGTCACCGTTAAACACACGCCATCAACAGCCACGCTCGCACCAATCTCAGGAATCGACAACACATTTCTCACGTCGATTGTTAGATCCAAAAACCCCTCACGACGATCAATTGCAACAATAATTCCAAGACCTTTCACGATTCCAGTAAACATATATTTTTGACGAAAGCTGTTCTTTCACACATCATGACGCGCGGAGGCCTCATGCGCAACCCCAACGACCCCTGCTCACTGCCCGGCTGCCAGGGCATTCTGATGATCGCGAAACGCGAGCTCCCTCGGCGCACCTACGCCGAAGGCGATGTCATGCGCCCCGCGGAACCGTCGAAACCCGTCTTCGTTCTGGACTATCTCTTCTGCGTACAATGCGGCATCCACTATCAGGCCAACGGGGCTGGGCGAGACATCAATCTGCTCCGCGCCACAGACTGGATTCGATACGGCTGCAACATCAGTATCAGCGAAGTCCCCAAAGCGTGCCAGCACTGCAAAAGCACGAACATCAAAACCGAAGCCATCACGAATGTCGGGACCAGACGCAATGCGATCCACATCTACGGCGCGTGGTGCGACGCCTGCAACAGCGTCCTCGGACTCCTTCCACAAGGCTACGCACCACAACCGAAGTAAACGAAACGACGGAAGCCCGCGAGCAATCGCGGGCTTCGGGCTATTTATCGAATCTCTACGTAATCATCAGCGAGCGATTTCCCTGGCTCGTACACAATCGGCTCTGCAGCAACGTCGAGAATCGATTGCAAAATGATCGGATATTCTTCCCCCTGAAAATGTTCCCCCGTCTCGGGCGTAACGAGCTTTGCATGAAACGCAGATGCGTATCTCCTTGCGTGATCGACGGGAATAATTGAATCATTCTTCGCGTGGATGACGACAAACTTACTCGCACGCCACATCAACACCTCAAAGTCGAGCTCGGACATAAAGAATCCACGAAACTTGTCGTCCTTAATCATCCACGGTGTGGAAATCATCACCATCGCGTGCGGAGTGGTTCGCGCCTCTGCAGCCTCGAGCATTCGCAATGCTGCGGCACCACCAAGGGAATGACCAACAATAATATCGGTCTCCTTCAACGGCGCGCACGCTTTCACAAGCGTCTCTGTCCATACATCGCGGTCCGGTTCCTCCGGATTTGGCAACTCAGGAATCACCACATCAAAATCCCTCGCCCGCAATTCACGCTCAAGCCACGGGAAAAAGTTCCCCTTTGGTGATGATTTATATCCATGAACCAGAATAACGCGCATACAGCAAAAATCCTACCGCAAAACATGATTTCCTGCGAATATTTATACCCTCCTCCCCTCAATCGTAATAAACAACGTCTTTCCATCCTTTTCACACGAATACGAAACCTTTTCCACGTGCAGCCCGTACTTTTCGAGTCTATCAATCACGAGTTGGTTTGGCTGAAAATAGAACGTGTTTAAAGTAGGCTCGGTTTCAGGGAGTCGAATATTGCCCTGCATCATCGTTTCGCTTACGACGAGGTCGGTGTACAGCGTTTTCCATACATCTACTGAATCGTAACTTGCTGTATTCACAAAAAACGAGCCCCCTCGCCTTAATACTCGAGACATCTCTTTCACTGCAGTTTCAAGATCCGCCAAATGAAAGAAGACGTTTACCGAAATAACGCCATCAACCGACTCCGAAACAATGGGAAGTTCATATGCATTACCGATGACGAAGTCACGATTCGCAGCTGAATATAATTGTTTCGCACGATCCACTAAAAACTCCGACGGTTCAACACCGATATATTTTCCATACCCATCAATTTCCGTCGATCCCCTTCCCTGGCCCGAACCAACATCTAAAATAATCGGCTTTGGTTCCGTAATTCCCGCAAGCCACTTTCGCATCTCGGGATACAGCACTTTATCCCTCCAATTTCCACTCTCAATTTCCACCGACGTCGCCCATTGCTTCGCGACCGCTTCATCGGTAAAAGGATTCTCTGCGTCAAAAAATTGAGGCATACGATTACAAATCAGTGTATTTCGTGCTCTTTCCTCGAGACTTCTCGACAGGATATTTCGCATTGCTCGACGCAATTTTCCGAGCTTGGGCTTCAACAATATCGATTCCGAGATCGTGGCTCATGAGCAAAATCCAATTCAATGTATCCGCCAACTCATCAGCAATCTCTTCGCGATGAGCCTCGATATATTCTGCGACCTCGCCCCCGTTCTTCCACTGAAAATGCTCAAGCACCTCCGTCGCCTCTAACACAAGCGATATCGCGCTATCTTTCGGATTGTGAAACTGCTTCCAATCGCGGGCATCACGAAAGTCGATAATGTTTTGTGTGAGCTACTCAATGGAGCCCATATTAGTTTCGACTTTTAAGAATCTTCGCGAACGACTGCAAAGAAAAGAGTCCGTTCAAATCTTTTATAATGTAATCCGGTAAATACATTTCAAGCCAATCTTGTGCGCGAGCATTGCGCGCGATCGCGATAGTCTTCACGCCGGAAACGCGTTGCCCATCCTTGATATCACTTGGCAGATCACCAATCATCACTGTTCTTTCACGCGCGCTCGACCGTTGAGCAATTGCATCGATCATCGCAAATTTGTCATGACATTCTGCATGGATTTGATCAAAATCTTGTGCAATATCAGCTTCAGCAAGGATATGTTGAATGTGTTTTTCTGCTCCAGCAGAAATAATATGGATCCGAAGGTGCGGACGGTCGGCTTTTGCGCGTCGCAACTTTTCTAAAACATCGTGAACCTCTGGAAAAATAGCTGCCGGAGTGTGGTGCTCGGCATTTATTCTCGCCTGGACTTCTCGATAGTCTTTTTTGAATTCTGCAATCTCTTCCGGCGTGTCTAAAAATATCCCAAAACGCCGATAAAACTTTTGAAATGGAGACTGGAACGACACAGCAACATCATCAAGCGTAACCGTCGATGTTTCTGGAATCTTTTTGTCGCCTTTTGCTTTTATCATGAGCTCAACTGCCTTATTGACGGGATACATTCCATCAAACAACACTCCATCAAAATCGAAGATGATATCGTCAAAAAGATCTTCGACCGAGCCCTCTGCTGCTTCTTGTTCGCGAAATACCGCCACGTTCCGCTGATATCGTTCTGCGTCCTCAATATCCGATGGCTGCAATACGCCAAGCGCCCCCTGCTTTTTCATTATCGAAAGAAGCTCTGGAGAAACCGATTCCTTATCGATCGCCTCGCGCGAAGTCTTTATCATATTGTTACACGCCTTTCATTACTTCTTGTAAGGTTAAAACTCTCCTCTCTGTAAATTGCCGATACTTCTCAGCGATATCGGGCTGACCCATGAAAGTTCGATGAGCCCACTGAATCATTCCGCTGCGAATTTCATAAATCAATGTAACACATTCTGGGATCGGGTCATTTACAGCAAAATATGTCGTATACACTTCGTCACCGAGCGCATCGCTCGAAAGAACAAAGCCATCAACAGCGTTCCGAACAATCGTGAAATATTCATCAGCCACCTTCCAATTTTCTTTGGGCGGCATAATATCAATAAAGCGAATCGCGTTGTCGATAATAATATTGTCGGGGTTATTATCAATCGCGGCAGAAATGCGATGTCGTTTTGGATCTTCGAAATACGATTCCTCTGTACTTTTACGAAGAAGCAGATCAACAATCTGATCCGTTTTCGCTCGAGGGATACTCCCATCAGCCATGTACGCAAAATTCCGAAGGTCCTCAAGGCTTTCTAAGTGAATATTCAAAAGTCCTCGCCGAAAAAGCGCTTCAAGCTTCGGGTGATGTTCTTCGGAAATCATTCGAAGCTTTTGGACAAGTATCACCGTGAGGTCACGCATTGTTTCTGGCGTAACCATTCCCGTCAACGAAAGCTTGGTTAAGGTCTTTTCACTATCGATCCGAACCATTTCAATATAGAAATCATCAACTTCATGAACAAGCTTTCGGTACACTTCTGGTGACATGAAGTGATTCCAATAGAAATCTTCTGTATAAAATTCTTTTCGAAATGACTCATCGGTAAGGTCACCGTAAAATGCCTTCTCATGTTTATATACTTTCGTAACACGATCACCGAAAAAGAATACTTTCGAAAGCACCGTATCAACAACTCTATCCGGCTTTCCGAAATCTGCAACATTCCCCTGCTCAAAAGCTTCAATGAGGGTCATGGTGGTCATATTTACTCAATAATACTTTTCAACACCTCCGGAAATTCCTCCGTTCCCATGTCACTAAGGCAATAGTGCCCGCGATTTGGGAGATTGATTACTTCACCGCCGAGGGCGTTGTGGAAAATTTCTGCGCTCATTTTTCCGTCTTCTTCCTCGTTATCCGACGTGAAAATTACGGTCTTCTTCACACGACCTTTGATGGTTTCGTCGATCTGGTACGTATAGAACTCTTTTCGCCCCTCATCGCCTTCGTCGGAAATCTTCCATGGCGCCACCAAAATCAATTTTGCAATCGATCGTTGTGTTTCACTAAGCCAACGGACCAAAAACGCGCAACCACAGCTGTGTCCGACGAGAATCGTCTGATCATTCACTTTGCATTTTTCAAATTCCTTCTTGAATGCTTCGTAATCCGGTTGCCACGGATTCGGCATCATCGGATTTTCCGTGGGAATCCCTTTTGCGATTAGCTCACGCTGCAGCCACTTCAACCAATGTCTGTCGTACGTCCGCGTTTCCGGATTCATCGCCTTTTCGGCATCAGACGGACAACCGTGAAGAATGATGCAATTCATAAAAATTCTTTTGGTGGGCGGAGTGGGACTTGAACCCACAATCCTTGCGGAACATGCTCCTAAGGCATGCGTGTCTGCCAATTTCACCATCCGCCCATGGGAAAACGCGCCCAAGTTTGTCCATCTGCGGCGTCGGCATTCCGGTCCTCGCTCAACGTACACGTGAAGTACGCCTCGCTTCGGTCCTCATGCCTCCTTGCATCTGAACAAACTTAGCACGTTTTCCATTCGACTAATTTCGAAAAGCATCATACCGAACCCTGAGCGCTCTCGCAAAATTGGGAATCACGATTAGCCTGTGTTTCCTGACGACTCTTCGTGTTCAAGAGAGTAAAATTCGCCGATCGCCGAACAAAAACAGCACGTTTGTCCTCATCGTTCTCCTTGAGCTTGAACACATTTTCTGGCACAGTAGACATACAAGCAACTCCCCACAACCCCTGAACAAGGGCTTGTGGGGAATTTTGTTTGTCGCGGGTACTCGTCTAATTTCTGCAGCAAAATGGCGTTCGGCCAACATCGTTTTCTGCGCTTAATCATCTATGAAACATACATATGCCCTGGGACTCCTCCTCGCGCTGTCCGTTATGTCTCCTCTATCCACTCTCCGAGCAGCCGAAACACCGAAAATCATCCTCTCGGAAATCGCGTGGGCAGGATCGGAAAAATCGACGGCTGATGAATGGATTGAAATCCGGAACACTGGATCCGAAGCTGTCGACATAAGTGGATGGTCACTCACTGGTGTTGGAACAAGCGGATCTGCAATCACCATTCCGAGTACGAGTTCACTCGCGGCAGGATCGGCATACCTCATCGCAAACTACGCAATGACTGACGCAAAAACGACACTCGTCGTCGCGCCGAATCTCGTGACTACCGCAGTAAGCATTCCAAACACCGCGCTCAATATTGTGCTTCTCGACTCTACTGGCGCTATCATCGACTCCCTCGTCGATCCTGGCACACCAAACTTCGGATCGTCGACGACGTTCTCAACGATGAAACGCGATTCCTCATCAGGAGCATGGTTCACCGAATCGGCATCGACCAATATCTCGCACGTCACTGCTCCTTCGCCGGTAACACCACCAGAAATACCGGCGCCCGCAGCAATCGTGACAGACGCTGTGCCGCAAGTGATAACGTCATCAACCCCAGTCGCTTCAGATCCTGTTGTTCCTGAAGCCGTAGCGCAAATCGCCGAACCCGCAAATCCAGTCGCTATCGAAGCCTCTCCGACCATTATCGAATCCATCACAACGCCGCCTGTCGTTGATCCAGTCGTTTCTGATGTCATTACAACGCCAAGAGAAACAATCAACGCGGAGCCATCAGTAAGCGAACCTCCAGTCGCACCGATTGCCATAGAAGCAGCTCCAGAAGCAACCGTCACGGAAACACTTCGTATCACCGGCATTCTCTCGTCTCCGAGCACCGGAAACGATGAATGGGTCGAGCTTACAAACTTCACACAATCCCCTGTCGCTCTTGAAGCATTCACCCTTATTGATGCATCCGGAAAAATCACCGCGCTCTCCGGCGTTCTGGACGCTGGTGCAACACAACGTATCCTCAATCCAAACGGTAAGCTGAATAATGACGGAGACAGCATCACACTCTTGAACGGAGAGAGCATTATTGATTCCCTTGTGTACGGAACCGACGCACTCTCTGCGCCAAAAAAAGACTTTGCACTTCTTCTCGTGAACAATGAATGGATTGCACAGGATGAATCACTAGCTACAACTGTAACTGAGGCCGAAGCCGCTCCAGCGACAGCCGAAGTTACTGTGACGGAAGCGGTTCCTGCGACAGAATCGATTGTTGCACCAGCAACAGCGCCATCAACAAGCATTACCGCGGTCACTACACCAAGCGCAGCCACAGTATCTGAATTGACGACGCCGGCTGCCTCGTCACAAACGCCATCCTCGGAACCAACGTCATCAACCGTCACAATAGGCGACATCGTTATCAATGAGATTCTTTCGTCGCCAAGCACAGGATACGACGAGTGGGTAGAGCTTAAAAACGTAAAGAATAGTTCCGTATCGCTGAACGGACTCTCTCTTGTTGATGCTTCAGGAAAAGAAACCCATCTTTCCGGAACGATCGATCCGTCTGGATACACACTTATCCCAAATCCAACCGGAAACCTCAACAACGATGCCGAAAGTGTCACGCTCATGAACGGCAGCGTCGTCATCGATTCCATAAGTTACGGAAATGACACGAATGCGGCACCAAAAAAAGACGTCACTCTCGCACGAATCAACGGCACATGGGTAATGGCAACACCAACGCCGGGAACGGAAAACGCACAAACCGCGTCCGCATCCGAAACTCTTACTCCAACCCTCTCACCAAATCTTTATGCTAACGCCACACCGGTCACTCCATCGCAACAGGCCACAAACACAACCGATACCAATGCAACAGCTCATTCATCAGGCGCTACACCGACTGTCACGCGTCATGTGGTTGCCGCAGTCCAAAGCATCGCAACCGCTGATCCGACTCCAACTTCAACCAGCGTAAAAACATCAACCAAAACCACAAAAGCAAAAGGGACAGTAAAGAAGTCTTCAACGAGCACAACATCCTCTGTGCGATCAGTGACGATCGACGACATTGCAAACCTCGCCGATGGCACAAAGGTCAAACTCGAAGGCGTCGTTGTTGCAACAGCAGGCGCTGTCGGCAAACGATCGTTCTTTGTTGATGGACTCGAAATTTACCAAAGCACCGGCGTGCTCGGCGACGTAAAAATCGGCGATCGCATATCAATCACCGGCGAAGTCAGTGTGCTTTCCGATCATCGACGCGTGAACATTCAAGAAGGCACCGTCCGCGTCATCAATCACGTCGATCCGATCGTGCACGATTACGCCTCAGCTCTTCCTTATGGCAGCCTCGCTCGAATCACCGGAACCATCAGCGCGCGCGACGGCAATGCAGTACTTCTCAATACCGATTCCGGCACAATCAAAATCACTCCTGGAAATGGTGTGACCGTTGTGTGGGCGAATCTTGCCGGGACAACCGTCACTGTCACAGGAATTCTGAAACACGGAGATCAAGAGACTCTCGTTCTCCGATCTGCCGACGATGTTATGCAACCACAAGTCGCGCAACCAACATCATCTGCTTCAATCGCAGAAGGAACAGCGGCATCGTCATCATCGCTACTCTGGATGACCGGCGCATTACTCGCACTTGGAAGTGCCGGATTCGGAACGTGGGTCTGGTATACGCGGCCAAAAGCACGAACAGCAAAACTTATTCTTCATCCAACCGCCGTATGAGTAATGGACAATATGAAAAAGGGTGGCTCAGTGCAATCCTTGATAACTTTCAGAACATCATGAAAAAACATGACATGCCCGAAGATATCGCACTCGATATCGAACGGTTCGTTCTTACAACAGCAAAGGATCAATTCCGTGCTGGAAGCAAAAGTGGCGCAGCGTTCATCTACAAGAAATACGGCATTCGTAAAAACGTTCCAGCAGCCGTCGGCGTTGCCTAATTCTTCCCTTCAATGCTCTATGAGATCCTGGTATAGTGGCAATATATGAGTAAAGAAACCCTTCTCACAAAAGAATTCTTTCTGGAGATCATGCAAGGCGTGACCGGACAATTCAAAAGTATCGATAAACGTTTTGATCGTGTTGAGAAAAAGCTCACCGAACACGATACGAAGTTTGATCGAGTCTTTGCTTCTCTCAAAGAGCATGGCGAAAAGTTCGATCAAATTCATGAAAAGCTTCGCGAACACGACGAAAAGTTTGAGCGCATTTTCGTGTCCCTCAAAGAACATGATGATTTGCTCGAAATGATTGCGAGCGAAGTATCCGGCACTCAAAATCTTCTCAACGAATTCGCGCCAGCAAAAAAAGACCTTGAAACACGAGTCACGCGTCTTGAAAGAGGGTTCACAAAACTCATTCTCAAATCGTAAACGCACAACAGAAAAACCCCGGGCTTACGCCTGGGGTTTATTCTGATGATTGATTAATGAAGTACAATATCTTCATATATTTTTCGTATGTACGAATTTGAGCCTCAGAGTATCAAGGAAGCGTTCCGAACGCTGCCAGAATTGCTCGCATATCAGAACCCTGAGCGTGCAAAGATCGATAGGATCATTGAAACAACACAAAGCAATAATTTTGATACACATTACGTCGATCAGTGGCGATCATTTAAGGCGGGTGGAGATTTTGGCGGAAGCGCTGAAGAAAAAACACGCGCAGATGAAGTTATCGCCTACCTCGAAGGCAAACTCAAAGATCAGGTTATTATTGACCTTGGCCCCGCGAATAGTTTCTCGCCGCCGGTAAAGATTGGAAAAGGTGCATATATAGGAGTTGAAAAATTCAACATCAGTGAGAAAGCGCCGCTTAACCCATCCGTTTCGCTGTCGGATAGGACGTACCCGCAAATCGGACGCATTATTGTGGTCAAAGCAGACATGCTCGATTTCGTGTCCCGCGTGCAAAACGAATCTGGAAATTATTTTATTAGTGGGATCGACGGCTTTATTATTCGAAGCAAAGACTATCTCCAAGAACTCGCACGCGAAATTGCACGGTCGACTCGAGTAGGCGGAGTTGTATTCGGCGTCGATTCCGCGGTACTTAGTATGCTCGACAAGAAACAATTCAAAGAAGTGCAATTTTCGTTTGGGACAATTCAAGAAACCGAATTTGGATCGGTTTCACGCGATACCCATATTTGGGAACGCGTCGCCGAGTGACTCCTCTTTCTCTACACAACAGAAAAACCCCGGGCTTACGCCTGGGGTTTTTCTGGAGCGGCAGACCGGGATCGAACCGGCGACCTTCTCCTTGGCAAGGAGACGTTCTACCACTGAACTACTGCCGCGTGCTCGCTTGCCCAACAGACGTCGCTGAAACTCGTTTGCACTCGTTTCGTGCTTTGTCTGTTGGTCGCTCGCCTTGCCGACAAAGTCGGCAGTGGCTGCACCGGAATTTCGCTCATTTCTCGCCGGAAAACTATAGCATGACCTATTTTCGTGGTCAACGGCGGTGTATGCTTCTGTTTATGTTCCCCACCCGATCCATCGCGTTCATGAATCTGTACCTCTCCTGCGTGTTTTCGCTTGGAGCCGTTCTTGGAACGCTTGTGCTCCCGTCGTTTCTCCCAAATGTTCAT
>CAIKHN010000020.1 GCA_903827265.1 Candidatus Uhrbacteria bacterium | reverse complement strand
CTGAGCAATCGCATTCCGTCATGGTATTCCGACACTTTTTGTCCGGATTGCCAGATGTAGTCTCCAGTCAGGTTGACATGCTCCCAGCCAAGCGGGGAGAGATGGGCGAGCAGGTGGTCAGGTACATCCTCGACCTTGCGCAGGGCGGCGACGGCGCGCTCGAGATACCGTGTGTTCCAGAGGATGATCGCGGTGACGACGAGGTTCAGGCCGGAGGCGCGGTGCTGTTGGTTCTCGTAGGTTCGGTCGCGGATTTCGCCGAGCCGGTGGATGAACACCGCCCGTGCTAAGCTATTGCGAGACTCGCCCTTGTTGAGTTCCTGGGTGGTCTGGCGGCGCAGTTCCGGGTCTTCCAGCCAGTCGAGGGTGAAGAGGGTGCGTTCCAGCCGGCCCAGTTCGCGCAACGCGGTGGCGACGCCGTTCTGCCGTGGATGGGAGGCCAGTTGACGCAGAATCAGGGAGGCTGTCACCGTGCCGGAGCGCAGCGAGGCAGCGATCCGTAGAATCTCGGACCAATGGTCCCGGATCAAGGCGACATTGATCCGGGCGGCGATCAGCGGTTCGAGCGACGGATAGGTTTCTGGCTTTTCGAAGCTGTAGAGGCGTCGGTCCTTCAAGTCGGGAATGCGCGGTGCGAAGCGAAAGCCGAACAAGGAGCAGAGGGCGAACACGTGATCGGATACACCTCCGCCATCGGTGTGGTGGCGGCGGGGCGTGACCTCTGTCTGGTGATGAAGCAGTGCATCCAGGACATACGGGGCCTCGCTGGCGGTCGCCGACATCAGCTTGGTGCTGAAGGGAGCATAGCGATCGGAGATGTGGGTGTAGAACTTAATCCCTGGCTCATGACCGTAATGCGCGTTAATGTTGGCGGCATTCCGGCTGGGACCAGTGGCCCGAAAGAATTGGCCGTCCGACGAAGACGCAAAGCCACCACCGAAGACCGCCGCGAACGGCTCCCGTTGCTGTTGATTGACCAGGCATTGGAGAGCCAGATCATAGGTCTCGTCCCGAATATGCCAATCGGAGGTCCAAGCGATATGGCCGGGACTGGCAATGGTGCAAGCTTCGGCGATGCGCGTCAGCCCGAGATTGAGACCGTCGGCGAGGATGCCGGTCAGGAGGACCTGCGAATTGGCGGCGGGCTCGCCGGTCCGCAGGTGGGTAAAGCGGTCGGTGAAGAGCGTCCAACCGGCCACCTCCGACAGCAGATCGGTGATCCGGATGCGCGGCAGCATGGCGTTCAGACGCACCGCCAGGGCTTCGGCCTCGGGCGGAGTCGACCTGACGATCGGGGTGATCTTCAACACGCCCTTGTTGATCGTCACATCGGGCAGCAAGCCACCTTTGGCCTTGGCCTCGATCGCCATCAGCCGCTCGGCCAGGGTGACGCGGCGGCCCGCGATGAAGCGGTCGAAGTCGGCGTCCACCATGATCGGCAGGGTCTTGCTCCGTTGCATCTCCTCCAGAGTCTCGCGCGAGATGAGGCGCTCTTCAAAGGAACGGTGCTGCCGGCTGCCCGTCACCCAGATGTCGCCGGCGCGCAGCCGGTCACGGAGCTCCGACAGCACGCAAAGTTCGTAATTGCGCCGGTTGATGACGCCATCTGCCAGCACATGCCGTGCCCAGCGGGGTCGGATGAAGGCGGTCGGGGCGGTTTCCGGCAAACTCGATGCGGCGGTGCGGTTCATCTCGCGGAGCACCTCGATGGCGCACAGGAGCGGCGAGACGGCCGGCACGCCCTGAAAGATGAATGCCTTGAGAAATTCAGGGGCCCAGCGGCGAACTCCGGCATAATGCTCGCCCAATTTCTGGAAGGGGTCGAATTCTTCAGATCGCGACAGAGCCTTTGCCTCCGCGACGGAGGAAACAAACCGCTCCCAGGTGAGCACCCCACCAATCGCCTCGAAGGCGTCCAGCTTCTCGTTCTTTGCGGCAATCAGAGCCGCGCCGACCGTCGCATAGAGACAGACCTTTTCGTTGATGGCGCGGCCATCGGCCTGGAAGGCGCGGGCATGCCGCTTCTCGGCCTTCTGGAATATCGCTCCGATCAGCCGGACGAACAGGTTGAGGGCTTGGTCGGTCAGACCGACGCTG
>CAIKHN010000019.1 GCA_903827265.1 Candidatus Uhrbacteria bacterium | reverse complement strand
TTGGGGAGGGAACGCGGGGAACAACTTGCGTAACCATCATAGCAGAAAAACGCCCTTTTGTCAATGCAAAAGAGCGCTTTTCTTGGCTAGCTTTAGACAATTTTACTGTTTATAATACAAGTCCCATGTGAGCCTTTGCGAGGTGAATTTTCGTATGTGCTTGAGCTGCCGCTTTTTCTGCGCCTTTTGCCAAAATAGCGATAAGCGCGAATTCATCGGTAAGAAGCTCCGTCATCTTTCGCTGCATTGGCGACAAGAAGTCGATAAGCGCCGCCGCCGTCGCGTCTTTGAAGGCCTTGTTTCCTTGGCTGTCGAATTCTGCGGCGATATCGGTGAGTGATCGACCTGTCGCGAGAGAGTGAATCGTGAGCAAGTTTTTCAATCCTGGTCGCGAATCATCGACGGTGATGCCTGGTAGGGAGTCGGTAACAGCAGAGCGAATTTTCTTTGCAATAGTATCGGCGTCATCCGTAATTGAAATGTAGTTCTTCGCACTTGCCGCACTTTTACTCATCTTTTTCTCCGGATTATCGAGTCCGAGAATCCGTGCACCTTCAGATCGAATCACCGGTTTCGGGACAACGAATGTTTCGCCGAAGTCGCGATTAAATCGCTCGGCAAGATCGCGAGTAAGCTCGACATGTTGCTTTTGATCCTCGCCAACAGGCACAACGTCGGCATCGTGAAGTAAAATATCCGCCGCCATCAAGATTGGGTACGTGAAAAGACCAACAGAAACGTTTTCTTTTTTTGCGGTTGCTTTATCTTTATATTGCGTCATTCGTTCGAGCTCGCCCATTTTCCCAACGGTTTGCAGTAACCAGCCAAGCTCGGCGTGTGCGGCAACGTGCGATTGCTGGAAGAGTACCGTTTTCTCCGGATCAATTCCGGCTGCGAGGTATGCCGCAGCGAGGAAAAGAATGTTTTTTCGAAGCTGCGCAGGGTCTTGTGGAACGGTAATGGCATGCAGATCAACGATCATCATGGTGAGATCGTATGCTTTTTGCATTTCAACGGCTGGGAGCAGTGCGCCAAAGAGATTTCCGATGTGTAGCGTGTTTGTTGGTTGAATTCCGGTGAGTGCTCGCATATGGGAGCAGTGTAGCAAAGGCCTTTGAAATCAAGAAGATCACGGGTGGGCAAAACCAAGAAAATGCTGTACAGTGCGCCCTGTTCGCCCTGCGGATGTGGCGGAATTGGTATACGCGTAGGTCTCAGAAGCCTATGCCCTTACAGGCTTGAGGGTTCGAGTCCCTCCATCCGCACCACAAAAAACCATCGCTCTTGCGATGGTTTTTTGTTCTTAGAATGAGATTTTCGTTTTTCGGTACCAGCCCTCTACGTTTGCAAAGCGGTCTGATGGAACAGAGACGGCGCTGACGCTTGTGCCGAAGAGTTTTGGACTCAGTGCGTACAAATATTGAGGTTGATAGAGCATGACTGCGGGCTGTTCTTCTGCGAATGCTGTCGAAAGAAGCGTTCCGGCTTCAGTGGCTTTTGCAGGATCAGTGCTGACGCGGGCAGATTCAATGGCGGTATCAAGTTTCCGATTTGCGAGTCCACTTAAGTTGAGCCCCGGATATGTCATTTGCGACGAATGCCAGAATGGGTAGAGGTCTGGATATGCGCCGTATCGTTCACCGGCGAGCAGAATATCGAACGTGTGATTTTTGAGGACGTCGTTTTGCAACGTTGTTTGGTCGACTGGCACAATGGATACGTTCGCACCAATTGCGTTCCATTCGTGTTGCAATTCGGTTGCGGCAGCGATTAAGTCAGGAGAATCAAGCGTTGTAATGGCGAGATCGAGTGTTGTTCCTGATTTTGCTCGCACTGTTGCGCCATCGGCAACGGTCCAGCCCTTGCTTTTCAGAAGACCTTTTGCGCCTTCGGTGTCTGCTCCAGGAATCGTAACGGCAGAATATCCAGGCATGTCGGGCAGGAGAGGGGAAACGATTGGTGTTGCGTAGGCTCCGGCTGATGTTTGTGCGACGAGCGTTCGATCGGTTGCAATGGCGAGTGCTTGGCGGACGTTGTCGTCGGCAAGCGCAGCAGATTGCTTTTGATTAAAGAATGCTGCGGTAAACTGAGAAAGCTGCGGTGAGCCAAGAGCAATAACGCCGTCATGTGCCAGGCTTTGTGCGTCCTGAGCTGCAAGAACTGAGGCTCCTTCGACGTTTTTGTTTCGAACAGCGTCGGTTAATTCCTGAAGCGAATTGTAGAATTTGAGTGTGATATCACTAAGGTACACGGTTCCGCGATAGAATTTTGCGTTCCGCTGAACCGTATAGCTTCGTAGTGAACCTTTATTGTCTTTTGCGAGCTTCGAGAACATGAATGGACCGCTGCCGACAGGTTTAATGTTGAACTGGGCCAAGGGAGCATTTTGTGGCGAAACGTCTTCCCATAAATGTGCCGGAAGAATACCGACGGTGAGTGCGGCAAGAAAAGGAGCAAACGGTTCCTCAAGAGTGAAAACGACGGTGTGATCGTTCGGCGTCTCAACGCTCGATCCTGCAAAACTTACTGCGAGCGGACTGTGGTATTCCGGATTTTGAATAGCATTCATGGTGAACAGGACGTCGGCGCTTGTGACCGGCTCGTCGTCATGCCATAGCGCGTTGTCGCGAAGGGTGAATGTGTATGTTTTTTGATCGTCAGAAATTGCGTAGTTCGTTGCAAGATCTGGAACGAGCGCATGATGCTCGTCGTATCGCATTAATCCAGAGAAAACGAGTCGAGTTAAGTCGCTATCGACGTCACTGCCGGTTGCGTAAAGGGGGTTGATATATTGTGGAGCACCGAGCGCTCCTTCTGTGTACGAGCCTCCGACTGCCGCAAGAACTGTTTCGTGCGAAAGCCAAAGTCGTGCGCCGAGCGTTGCGCCAGAGAGAACACAGAGAAGCAGAGCGATTCCGAAAGTTTGCCGCTCTTTTGCTGAGAGAAAACGCGGTAGTTCCTTCCATTGCTTCCATGTAGGGAATTGACCTCCACGAAGACGAACGATTTGCTGGACGGCGACGTTGCGTGCCGAGGATCGTTTTGGCGTTTGCACAAAAGAGCGGATCGAAGCGATCCAACGAGAGCACCGCGCACGGATAGAGGAAAAAGAGTGCGAAATATGAAGAGAGAGACTAGAACGTGAAAAGACTGTTTGTTAATGCAGTCGCAAAGAAGAGAATTGCGATAACAACGGTGGCGATATGCAATTTTTTCTCAATGCCGCGGCGTGTGCGGTAGAAGCTTCCGTCTCCGCCAAATGCGAGTCCGACGTTTGTTCCGCGAGCCTGAAGTAAAATTGCACCTGTTAAAAGAATGGCAAGAACCACCTGGAGAATATCGAGAATCATAGTGCGTGAAGCATACCAAATTGGGGATGGTCCGTAAAGATCGATCCATGAAATTATGCTATGATTCGTGCATATATGGAGGAGACTGAAGAAATCAGCATGCTTCCGGTGCCGCCAGAGCCTCCAAGGCATTCTTGGTGGTCGGCGAGTCGTATTCTTGGGTTTGTTGGTTTTGTTTTGGCGATCGGCGTCGTTCTGGCATTTTCTTGGCGGGTGTTTGGATTTTATCGGGACATCCGTAGTGGGAGCATTAATCCGGCGCTTGCATACACCACCACGAGCTTTACGCGGAAGGTTGCTGCATTTGCAACAAAAGCAGCAACGAATACAGACGCTGCAGCATTGATTGGCGCAAGTGATCCGTCCCTGGGGACAAAAGGTGCAAAAATCACTCTCGTAGAGTTTGCTGACTTCGGATGTCCATACTCTAAAGAAGTTGCACCAATTGTTCGCGCTATTGCTCAGCAATATCACGATGACGTTCGTGTGATTTTCCGAAATTTTCCATTAGAAGACTTGCATCCTGGTGCGACGATCGCTGCCGAGGCTGGGGGTTGCGCCGCCGAACAAGGGAAGTTTTGGGAGTATCATGATGCAGTGTTCGCAACGAATGACGTCCTTGGAGTTGAAACAGTGAACGCTGTTGCTGAGTCAATCGGGCTCGATATGAAAGCGTTCGGTCGATGCCTTGATGGCGGGTATTATGCGAATGACGTTGCTGCCGACGGTTCCGACGGTGTAACCGCTGGTGTGGTTGGAACGCCAACGTTCTTCTTTAACGGAGAAAAAGTTGAGGGATCTGTTCCATTTACGATCTTTACCCAAATTCTCGATGCAATGCGTAAAACGTAGTCTTTGTGTGTTCGTCGCCTTGGTGGCGCTCTTCACCTTTTCTCCAAAGGTGTCGTTTGCGTCGACGTCGACGTGCGAATGCTTTTGCGGATCGCAGGGAAGCGGTTCGGTAGACGCAGACGCAATGAGTAGGGAGCAATGTCAGCAAACGTGTGCTGACACGAATACGCAATTTGTTGGATGCTTCACGGATCAGCAGTTTTATCCAACGGAAAATCCGAAGTGTTGGACTGAAGAGCAATGTAAGGCATGGACGGGAAATAGCCACGGTTCAACGATTCACGCAACATGGGATACCTCTGTGGGGATGCCGTACGACTGCACAAAAACGAAGACAGGTCTGAAAGAGCAGAAATATTGTTATGCCGACGAAGCGCCGTATACGCTGAATGTTCCTATTGGAAGCATTACGGAAATTGAAAATCTTCCAACGTACATTAATATTGTTTATACCTGGCTTCTTCCAGCGGCAGCATTAATTGCGGTGGTCATGATGATGCTTGGCGGTTTGCAATACGTCCTCTCGCGTGGAAAGAGCAAATACATCGAAAAGGCAAAAACGCGCATTACGAACGCAATTACCGGTGTCGTCATCCTTTTGAGTATCTTCGTTATTCTCAATTTGATCGATCCACGTCTTACGGTGTTTAACGCGCTAAAAGTTCCAATGATCCGCGAAGTGACGCTTCTTGACGCTGCGTCGTCATGCGAAGCGCTTCATGACGAAGCGGGGTACGGGGTTACAACAAATAACCCTCCAGGAACAACAGTATGTGGCGGGACCGCAACGATTACGGATTCGGGCCACCTCAAGGATGGCGTTCTTGGATCGTGGAAAGACGGCGATGTGTGTAATTACACATACTGTGATGACGGTCGATCGTGTGTGTCGGTAAAGGGCGAGAAAATGTGTACATCGTGCTTTGATATTCCGAGTTCGCTCGCATCCGATTCTGTCTGTGGTGCAATGCAGGAATTTGATGGAGGATCAAACGGCGAGCATCAGACGTATTGTGAATATGATGCGACAATCCAGAGTTGTATCACTGCAGGAACTGGGCTCGGATCACTTTCCAGTGACTACCAAGGATTCAATTGTAGCGGTCTTCGAACAAAGGCCGCAGAGTCACGTGATGGAAGCGATACGATGGTTGGTTGTGATGTGTACGATGATTTGCAATTTGGATATAGTGGAACAACAGCGTCGATCATGTCCGAAAAAGCTGCGACATTGCTCGAGGAGATCTGTAATCAAGATAAATGTTCAATTGGGAGTGATGTGCTGACTTCTGATCCTGACGCTCCGGTTCGATGTGAGTATAAGAGCGCGGAGTTCGGTTGCGAACCGGCGATATAACATGCGTTCATTATACAAAAACACCTCCGACAATCGGAGGCGTCTTTGAAAGAACGGTGATTATTTCTTGACGACGAGTTCGCGCAACTTGCGGCCGAAGTCTTTCATGAAGTTCAACTTGCGCTTGCGGACCTTGTAGCGCTTCACAACTTCGATTTTGGTGATAACCGGCGATGTGGTTGGAAAAATCTTCTCAACGCCGAATCCGTTGCTTTCCTTGCGGACAACGAACGACTTTGATGCTCCGGCACCGCGGGTACCAGTTACCAAACCTTCAAAGATCTGGATGCGCTCGCGTGGCTCGCCCTTTGCATTCACGTCTTGGATTTTCTCATGAATACGGATCAACATGCCAGTTTCGACGGTTGGCATGATGTCGGTGGTTTCGATAGCGTCGGTCATAGTTCGGTTGGGTTCCTAAAGATTGCGAAAGGATAGCGGAATTATGGCTGAGGGTCAAGATTTTTGGGGATGGCCGCAAGGATAGCGTCGGCAACTTCGGCCGGGGTGAGGTGCGTGGTGTCGACGACGACATCGTATTTTCCGTCATTTTTAAGGGAAATACCGTACCATTTCTGGTATCGTGCCTCGTTTTGCTCCACGCGTTTCGCGAGTATGCTTTGCGTTTCGGCCACTGAGGCGTATTGGGGCTCGTCGTTTCGGTCTGATTCTAACGATCGAGCCGCAAAAATGCGTTCTGCGGCGATTTTTGGGTCTACGGTGAGCTGCACTTTGAAGGCGTTGGGAATGAAGTGCCACGACAGCCAGCCGTCAATAATGAAGTTGTCCTCAGTTTCTCCAAGGGTCGTTTGGAACGCGTCAACTTCACGGTCAGACGCAATGTCGTCCATGCCTCGCGCATTGAGCTCGTCGATGGTAATACCCTGGGTAAGCGCCATTTTTCCACGAAGGTCGCCCATGGAATACGATTTCAAGTGCAGGCGATTCGACAGGAGATTTTTGACGGTTGATTTTCCTGCTCCGGGTTCACCCGACAGTGCAATAATCATAGAAGCGCGTGTTATCGAGCTGTACGTTGGAGATGGGGTTCTGCGAGTTTTGTGAGCGCGAGTTCGAGCTCTGGTGGCAACGGAGCCTCAAAGGTTTTGCGTTCGCCACTCGGAAGATCGATGGTGAGTGCTCGAGCATGAAGGAACAGCCGATCAAGAGGAATCTGCTTTACGCCGCGGATAGTGTAGAGATCGTCGCCGGCGACTGGATGGCCGAGAGCGAAGAAGTGCACGCGAATCTGGTGTGTTCGACCGGTTTCAATGCGAACATCAAGAAGTGTTGCGCTTGCATAACGATGGAGCACGTCGAAATGTGTAATAGCGTCTTTGCCTTCTTGCGAACTTGGTCGTGCTGCCATTCGGGCGTTGGATTGCGATCGGGCAATAGGGAAGGTGATGGTACCGGAATCATCGGTGACGTTGCCCATGACGAGTGCGGTGTATCGCTTTTCGGTGAGGCGTTGCGCGAATTGTGCTTTTAAGTGAACGAAAGCCTCAGGCGTTTTCGCGACAATAACGACGCCGGACGCGAGTTTGTCCAGACGGTGCACAATGCCGGCACGCGCCGTGTCGTCGCCAACAGCATCGAGATCTGGAATGTGTGCGCGAAGAAGATCGAGTAGTGTTGGTTCGTTGCTTGTAGTGGTCGGGTGAACGAGGAGTCCAGCAGGTTTGTTCACCACGAGAACGTCGGCGTCTTCGTAGAGGATATTGAGGGGAGCGATCGGTTTCGCGTTCGGATCAATAATAGGCGCTTTTGGATCAGCGACTTCTACTTTTGATCCGGAAGATACCAATTCATGGGCATTTGCTTCAGTTCCATTTACCAGGACTCGGCCATCGGCAATGATCTTTTGCGCCTTTGAACGGCTCAATTCAAGGACTTCCGCGAGTGCGATGTCGAGACGTTTTGGTTCAATGCCTGGAATTTCGATGGTTTTCATGGCCGGAGTATGGCATGGATCGCGCTTTTTTGAAAGCGTTATACTTGAGGGAAAGCTTTAACCAGAGTAGAATTACCGGCATCGAATCGATGAAAAACTATTAAGTTTGCCGGATGCTAGGAGTGCCGAGGACCAAAGCGAGGCGTACGTCATGGTACGTCGAGCGAGGACCGGAGGCACGACAACGCAGCCGACAAACTTGGATAGTTTTTCTGGGCTCATAGCTCAGTTGGTTAGAGCGCCGAGCTTATACCTCGGTGGTCCCTGGTTCGAGTCCAGGTGAGCCTACCAGAATTCTATGTATTTTATTCCTCCACTGCTTCTCTTTCTCGGTATTACTTTTGGTATACTTGGCCGTCAGCACCATAACCACGAATTCGTTGGGTTGAGCTATGTCTTCCTCCTTGCGGCATTCGGTGCGGGCGCTGTGCTTTTTCTTGCGCTTGGCGCACTTTAGGAATTCGTAATTATGCAGACAAATCCTCACACCATGGTCTGGATGCTCTTTACGACGTGGTTTATTGTCTATTGGATTATTGGAGGCGTGTTTTTTTCTCTTGTCGCAACGGCGAGCGCCATGAGCATGCGCAAGGCTCGTTTTAGTTGTTTGTTTACATTTGGCAGTGTTGCTGCCGCATACGGTGCCGCGACAACCGGCGTATTGCTTGCCGCAAACAATCGTGCGGCGCGTTGCCCTGCGCCAAGTCCAGAAGCGTTTCACGCATTCGGCGATCTTCTTTCCTGTAATATTTCTGCGATCTTGGTTGCCGGAGGCATGTTCTTTGCACTTCTTCTCACCGCCGGAATGGTTGCCCTCCTTTTTTCTCGTATTGAAAAGTCGAGGTAGATGAGGATTGACATTGTTCGTCGTGAATCGTATCCTTTTCATCGACCGAGATTGTAGAACTTTCTTATTTGAGGCTAGTTTTTCATTCAGATTGAAGAGGGCTTTCTCGTTTTAGGCTAGTTTCGGTACGCCAGGAGCACAGTTTGCGAGGCGTACTTCTCGGTACGTCGAGCGAATGTGCGACGCAGCAAGCCGAAAATAGGCAAAACGAGGAAGCCCTCCAAGCGCGCATAGCTCAGTTGGTTAGAGCGTCACATTGACATTGTGAAGGTCCGTGGTTCGAGTCCACGTGCGCGCACCACAAAATACCGTCCATTGCGGACGGTATTTTGTTATGAAACGATTATCCATTCTGCGCAGCGAGGTATCGAGCGAAGTCCAGGGCGGCGGCGCGGGAGGAGAGATGGCCGTCGAGTTGGGCGCTGCGGATTTTGTCGAGGATTCCTCGGAGGTGAGCGCCTGGGGAGAAGTTGAGGGCAAGCAGATCGCGGCCGCGGACGAGTTCGTCTGGAGCGGGATTGTTCAGCCAGCGTTCGCGTTCGTTGCGTAAGTGAATAAGATTTTCGCGAGCAATACCATGTTCGTGTTTTGCGCTTGCCGTTGCGTCGAGGAGCGCAAGAAGCTCTGCGCCGCGCGCTCCGCGGACGAGCCGTTCGCGTTCGGCGGGGGAGAGTTCTTTCGCGTGGCCTTGAGTAAGTGTGACAGTTTTGTTCAACATCCAGCCCGCGTCTGTGTGATCGAAGTGCAGGCGATGATCGTCGACGGCGTGCAAATGGAGACGAGTGACGATATCGCGGAGGGTGCCCATCGCGCGGTCGTCGAGAAGCGTGAGAAGGCCTGCGAGGTAGAGCGTTGCACTCTTTTTTGCGGCGCCGTATGCGCGAGCAATGTCGTGATGCTCAAGAATATCGAAGAGGCGATGTGTCTTTTGCCAGCCGGTTTCGCCGTCGTCGTGCACGGTAGCCCCGTGTTGAAGTAATTCTGGAGCGAGGGATTCAAGCGCGCCGCTGTCTTTTAAGAGTGTAAGTGCGTATTTCGGATTATGCGCAAGCGCCATTAATACATCGTGGCCAAGGCGAACACGAGGAATAACGTATCGATTGTTGCCGTCTTCGTCGTGATCCGTGCGATGAACCGATGCGTGATGACGCGGAATTGCACTCCAGAGCGCTTCGTCGAACGTGAGTCCGTATTGGCTTGCTAAGCGAATGGCACGAGAAACGAGTGCTGGTTCTTGGGAAAGGTGGAGTTCTGGATGATGAAGTGTGCGGATTGTTTTTCGGTTGATGAGGTCGTGGAGTCCGCCGTGAGGATCGTGAAGAATTCCGTCTTTCAGCGAATACGCCATGGAATTTATCGAAAAATCGCGAGCGGCAAGGTCGTCGTGCAGCGATCGTTCGTGCGCAGGAATTCGCGTTGTAGTTCCGGAATGATCGAGGGTCCGAACGTGGGGGACGGAAACGGAAATCGTTTCGTGTGTACCGCGAGGTGTGACGTGCCAATGGCCGTTGGAGTGTTGCGTAACCGTGCCATTGGCGTTGAGGAATTTGTTTAAGAGTGGTGGCGCGACATCGCGAACAAGAACATGAGCTCGATGTGGAACGACGCCAAGAACCGCGTCGCGAACGGTTCCGCCAACAAGATATGGATCCGCAGCGGGAATGTCGCGAACAAGCTTAAACAACAGCCCGAGTGGAGCGGTGTCTGCGACGTATGCGCCGACTCTGCGGTGCGCCGGCATTGCACGAGTTGAATACCAAAGCGAGTCCATGCGCATATTGTAACATGTGCCATTTGGAACATCGATGTCGCATGATACGATTTCCGTATATGCAACCTATTGAATCCGAGTGCCCGCTGTGTGGTGGTAAGGAAACCTGGACTGGCCTAACGGAACAACGAGGTGATCAACCGTATTTTGAAATGAAATGTGCGGAGTGTGGATCGGTGGGATTTGAGTGGAAGAAAGAGTGGGAGGGAAACTGAAGAGACCACGCGAGCGATCCCTTCTTGGGCTCAAGCTCGACGCGTTTAGCAAAAGACTATTTCTGGCGCAAACTCGTTTTGAGATGCGAAATGACGCCGCGTTCTGCGGAGACGATGTCGGTTTGGGTAAGAGAAAGATGGGCAAACTCGCGGGTGCCGGTGGCGCGGAACGGGGCGCCGAGAACGAGGGCATCGAACGGTCGTTGTGCGAAGAGTTGTCCGGCGATGGTTCCGGTTTGGGTTTCAAAAAGGATGAGGGCGACTTTCGCGGAAGGGGAAGTAAGAAGAAGCTCGTCGGCAATGTCGCGCAACGCATCGTCGCCTGCGCCAGCGGTGACAAAATCCTGTTTAGTGATGAGCGTCCAGACGAAGCCGATCGATTCATCAGCCTTCAGTCGAGCAAGCGCGCGGCCCCAAAGGCGAAGTGTTTCCACCGATCGTGTTCGATAGAGATGTTCCACGATCGCCTCGCGGTCCGCCTTCTTCTCCATGAGCTTTTGTGCGATTTCGAGCGTCTTTGGCGAAACGTTCGGCGCGCGGAAGCTCTTTGTTTTACTCATCATGCCGGTGAGGAGAGTGGTCGCAATGTCAGAGGTGACGATCGTTGCGTCGATGTGTGTGAAGAGGTTAAAGCAAACTTCTGAAACGCTCGTTGCGGTTAAATCGATGATGTTGATGGTGCCAAAGTGTTCGTTTTCTGGGCCGTGGTCGATAACGACGGTTGGAGTTTTTACAAAGAAATCCGCGTAGGTTGAAAAAAGTGCGCCAAGGCTCGATCGATCTGGCGTCCCAATTGCGATAATGAGATCGAAACGATAATCATTGCTCTCGATGTGAACATCGCTTGGCTGCCATGAGCCGGTTTTTGGTGTGATAGTGACAACGAGATCGTTGCCGTTGACGGCGTACGTGAGTCCGTCCACTTTTGCGTGATCGAGTTTTACGCGAAGGGTAAGCGCGTTGATGTTTCCAAGATCGCCGACGACATCTTGAAAAACAGAAAGAAACTTCAACGCATCAGGAGCTCGTCCGCCGCTGGTGACAATTGCGCAAGGAACGCCAAGTGTTTTGCACAGTGCGGCAATGCTAAATGCAGCAGTGAAATCGTCGACCGATGGTTCAGATCGAAGCACAACAACCGGACGCTTCGCCCGCTTGAGTGTTTCGTGGAATTGCTGGAAGAGCGCCAAGGACATGCGGGGTAAACGAGGGGTAAGGGGTAAGCCTATCGGTCAGGGTTGCTCTGGTCAAGATCTTGCTTCCGACGAATGTGGACATTTTTACAAATATTCGCTAAGGTTCGTTGTCCTCTGCACACTCTCGTGCGAGGCAAGGAGGTCTTTTGACCAACCTCACTCTCCCGATCCCATCCCCGGTTCCGTTTGAGGAGCTGTTCGTCTACGCTCCGTCGACGACCGGCGATTGACCAGACGCAGCGACACGCAGGAACAACGACGGGCGGCCTACGGGCCGCTCGTTTCTGTTATGAAACGACGAACGGCTCGACCTCCTGGGAGGCCGAGCCGTGAGCTTCAGTGCGGGAAGATCTCCCATACGAACGTCTGAGGATTGAGCCGAACGATCGGCGGGACGGTGTCGGTGATTGGCGATGCGTTCCCTGGGAGATCGATCTCGATCTTCGGATTCGGGTGCATGAGTCGGATCGACATTTTGCTCGTTCCTTCTGGCCGATGCCTCTGTCCCTCGACGATGAGGCGCTTCACGGCCGGATGGACGTTGCCGCCGGGGAAGATCGCGGCGTCGTTGGTGCTCGACGCCATCGCGAGATCGAACGCGGCGATGACGTCCGCTTCGGTCGTTCCCGATGTCGGTTCGTCGCGCCACTCCGCGAGGAGCTGCATCGCAGCGAAGAGGTGATGAACCTTCCGTCCGATTCCGTCAGTTTCGACCTGTCGAATGGAATGGAAGTACGGAATTTCCCTCAGATTCCTGGAGAGCACCCCGAGTTCGGTGAGCATGTTTTGAATCATGCGGTGCCTCGGCGCCCTCCCGCCTCCGGGGGTATTCATGGTGACGATGAGGCTTTCGAACGCACGTTCCTGGGCGTGAAGAAGGTTGTCGGTCGGGGCTTGAGTCTTGGGAATGAGCTGCAGGGACATGGTGTCTCCGGGCGTTGATGCCGTCGCTATAGTAAGCCGAAAAATGCCAAAAAGTCAATAAAAACAATCCACGGCCCGACTCTCGAAGAGCGGGCCGTGGCGTGCGTTGTGTTGCTGTGTGCCGACGCCTTGTCAGCGAACGACGTCCCAGATCTTCAGCTCCGGATTGAACTGGACGTTCTCCGGGAGATGCTCCGCGGTCACGCCGAAGCTTCCGGTGATTACGAACATGGTAGGCGATTCGGTCCCGACTCCTTCGACGATCCATCCGGGCAGCCCGTCGTTGAAGAAGGGCGTGTTGAGCATTGCGCGCTGTGCTGCCGGGGACACGTTGTCGCACGTGAAGATGGTGTCGTTGCCACGCGCGTTGCTGGCAACCTTGTCGAACGCCTTTATCACGTCCTCTTCCGTCACGTCAGTGTCTGGCGTGAACCGATACTCCGCGAGGAGTTGCACGGCGTGGTAGAGACGCCAGACCTGCCTGCCGACGCCCAAGCAAAGCATTTTGGAGTCGATCACGCGGTACGGAATTCCCGTCATGCTGCCATACGTCTCGTTGATGGCGATCATCGCTTTGAGCCATGCGTCGGCGTGCGCGCCCTTGCAGGCGTCGATCATCTTCTGGATGCGGCGGACGGCATCCATGTATTTGCTGAGGATTGCGGTAGTAGGCAGTTTCACGATGAACCTCGGGGGAAAGTTGTCCCGCCAAAGATTAGCCGAGAACGTCATTTTTTTCAATATTTTCAGAAAACAATCCACGGCCCGACTCTCGAAGAGCGGGCCGTGGCGTGCGTTGGTGATGTGGTGCGATCAGGAGATCGCATGGAAGGTAGCGATGATGGTTTCCTCGGAGACCGGGGAACGCCCATCGAACATTCGGTCCTGCAGAAGGTCCGTTGCCCTCCAGAACGCCATCACTTTCCGTTCGATATCCGTCGTGGGGTTGCGTTGGACACTGGGAGGTATCTCCTGACGCTTGGTAATGTCGCCGGCGGCGAACCGGTCGATCATGTTGAGAATGCTATTGATCGCGCGACGCAGTCGTCTTGCGTCTTCTCCTTTTTGGGTTTTGAGGATCGCGGACAGACGGCTGTGCGCGCCTTCGGCGGCGCTCACGATAGGCTGGGCAGGACGATTGTTGGAAGGCACAGAAGCTCCGAGAACGGAGAAAAACCTACCATAAAATCCGTCTTTCGTCTACACTCTGTCCTATCTATGGCAAACGAAATGGCAAAGGCGTACGAGGCGAAGCTCGTGGAGGATGGAATTTATGAATCTTGGCTAAGCTCAGGCTATTTTGCGCCAGAGGGTTTGCCAAACATTACTGATTCCACCGAAGCGTTCACTGTGGTGATGCCTCCGCCAAACGTGACGGGCGTGCTTCACCTTGGCCATGCGCTTGAAAACTCCCTCATGGACGCGATGGTTCGCTATCAGCGTTTATTGGGAAAGAAGGTGCTTCTTGTGCCGGGAACCGACCACGCCGCAATCGCCACACAGGCTCGTGTTGAGAAAAATCTCATGGCTGGTGGAATGAAGAATCCCCGGCAAGAGCTTGGCCGCGAAGGGTTGCTTGAGAAAATTCGCGAGTTTGCTGAAAGCTCAAAATCGACGATTCTTACACAGGTAAAGAAATTAGGAACCAGTGCAGACTGGAGCCGTTTGGCATACACGTTCGACGACAAACGGAGCGCTGCGGTGAACGAACTTTTCACACGCATGTACAACGATGGACTCATCTATCGTGGTTTCCGCGTGGTGAATTGGTCGGTGAAAGGCCAGTCCACGTGTTCTGATGACGAGATCGAAACTATCGAACGCGAGTCGATGCTGTACACGTTTAAATACAGCAAAGATTTTCCGATCACGATTTCCACGACACGTCCAGAAACAAAGGTTGGCGATACGGCTGTTGCAGTGCATCCAACTGATGATCGATACAAAACATTCGTTGGAAAAACATACGATGTTGAATTCGCCAGCGCAAAGCTTTCAATCAAAGTGATCGCGAGCGATGCAGTTGATCCGTCATTTGGAACCGGCGCGCTCGGCGTTACTCCGGCACACAGTGCGATCGATTTCGGAATGTACGAAGTGCAGAAGGCGAAAAATGATCCTATCGAAATCAAGCAAGTGATCGGCGCAGACGGGAAGATGACCGCCGACGCAGGATCTGTCGCCGGCATGACCATTGAGGCTGCGCGCGAAAGAGTTGTTTCGTGGCTGAAGGAACAAGGACTTCTCGAAAAAGAAGAAAAGGTTATTCAGAACGTTGGTACATCTGATCGGTATGGCGACGTTATTGAGGCAATTCCGATGACGCAGTGGTGGTTGAACGTGAACAAAGAAATTCCTGGTCGCGGCAAAACGCTGCGTGATTTGATGCGTGAGGCGGTTACCACTGGACTCGATGGGAAATCCGAACAAAAAGTTTCGATTACGCCAGATCGATTCACGAAACTCTATCTCGATCGCATCGAAAATCTCCGCGACTGGTGCCTTTCGCGCCAGCTCTGGTGGGGTCATCGTATTCCTGCGTGGTATCGGAAGACTAAATCTCTCCCCCTTTCCGAGGGGGAGTTGGAGGGGGTGGAGATCTTTGTCGGCGCAAAACCAGAAGGCGAAGGCTGGGTTCAAGATGAAGACACGCTCGATACGTGGTTCTCGAGCGGATCGTGGACATTCTCGACGCTCGGTTGGCCGTCCTTCGCCAAGGCTACGGACGGCAAGCCTTCCGATCTTGAACAGTTTCATCCAACGAACTGGATTCAGATGGGATATGAAATTTTGTATTTGTGGTTGATGCGCATGATTCTCATGAGCACGTATGCGCTGAACCAGATTCCATTTAAGGACGCATACATTCACGGTATTCTTCGTGATAAGGACGGAAAGAAGTTCTCAAAGTCTTCTGGTAATGGAATTGATCCTATTGAAGTTATCGAAGAATACGGTTGCGATGCATTGCGCGTTTCGTTGCTTTCCGGAAACACTCCAGGAAACGATTCGCGATATTACATTGAGAAAGTTGAAGCATCGCGTAACCTTGTGAACAAGCTGTGGAATATCTCGCGATTTATTCTTTCCGCGAAGACTCCCCCTCCTTACGAAGGAGGGGGTCGGGGGGAGGTGGAGCCGAAGACGCTTGCCGACAAATGGATCCTTGCGCGGTTTAGTGAGACAGCAAAGAAGGTTAGTTTACTCATCGATCGTTACGACTTCTCGCTCGCCATCGAAGTGTTGCGTGACTTTACGTGGAACGACTTCGCGGACTGGTACCTCGAAATCGCCAAAATCGAAGGCGAGAAGAGCGATATTCTTCTCTACATTCTCGAACGTTTGCTTATCCTTTGGCACCCATTTGCACCATTCGTTACCGAGGAAATCTATAAGAACTTCGACTCCGGAATGATTATTGTTGCAAAGTGGCCAACGGTTGAGCACGAATTGTCGTCGGAGGATCGAGCGGCATTCGATCAGGTGTGCTCGGCGGTAATTGCGATTCGTAATTATCTCTCGGAACATAAGACGTTACCGAAGGATGTTGAGTCGATTACGATCGTCAATGCTGGTGCTTTGGCGGAAATGGAGTCGGTTATCGGCGGCCTCACGAAAGTGAAGATTGTCCGATCAAGCATGGAGCGACCGGAGTCGATTACGCCGATTGTGGTTGGCGCAGCGCAGATCTTCGTACAATTGCCAGCCGTCGACGCTGCTTCGGAAAAGATCCGAATCGAATCCGAGATCGCCGAAGCGACAAAATTCATCGCAGCCCAAGAATCAAAACTTGCGAATACGGATTTTGTAGCTCGTGCGCCGGAGAAGGTCATTGCCGGGGAACGTCAGAAGCTCGCCGATCTTCAAGAAAAACTTGCTGCGCTCCAAAAAGAGCACGCAGCACTTGTGTCATAATGCCGATATATGAAGTTTTCCCTCGGTGCTCATCTCATCTTTGTCTCAGACGTAGAAGCGTCGAAAGCTTTTTATCGAGACATTCTTAAGCTTGAGCTCGTTGAAGAGAACCCACACTTCACTGAATATACGTTGCCCGGCGGGCGACTGTACGTTGAGGAAAAGAATCCTAGCCGGGCAAAAGGTTTTGAGAACGTTCACATCGGCGGTCCAACAGGAATCGTGCTCGCGGTTGACGATATTCGCGCCGCAGTCAACGAGTTGCGTCGCGCTGGCGTAACAATTCTTGTAGAACCTATCCAACAAATATGGGGCGGATGGAATGCCATTATTGCTGATGCAGATGGCAACCAACTTATTCTCGATGAAGATCACGCGTAATTCTATGAACGTCATTACCGATGAACACAAAATTAATCGATTGCTCACCCGTGGTGTCGCCACCGTGTATCCAACCACGGAAAAGTTGCGCGAACTTTTGATGAGCGGCAAGCGATTGCGGCTGTACAACGGTATCGATCCAACAGCACCGTTCTTGCATATTGGTCACGCAATGCAGCTGAGAAAGCTTCGTGAATTCCAAGATCTTGGTCACGAGGTGATCATGTTGATCGGATCGTTCACCGCAATGATCGGTGACCCGACGGACAAACTTGCGACGCGAAAGCAGCTCACAAAGCAAGAGGTACTCGCGAATGCAGCGACGTACAAAAAACAAGCGTCGAAGATTCTGAAGTTTTCTGGCGACAACGCCGCAAAGGTGATGTTCAACGACAAGTGGCTTGGAAAAATGAACTTTGGAGATGTCATGCAGTTAGCGAGTCATTTCACCGTTCAACAAATGTTAGAGCGGGATATGTTTGATCGCAGATTTATGGGAGAGATTGAATGTCCACATTGTGGAAACGTTTTCGCATCCAACGCAAAGATAATGAACAAGACAATTCGCTCCAATCCGAAGCTCGCAGACTTGGGAGTTTCGGTGCCGGAGGTTAGTACGGGTATTACTGAAATGTGGGATCCAAAATGTGGCAAAGCATTCCTCTCTAAGGAAGACCAGGAGGCGCTTAAAAAGTTGAGAGAAGAAGATCCGAAAGAGGCGCCTAGTTTCTTGTTCACAAAGTACGGGCGCTACATGAGACCTTCGAAGCCAATTTACCTCCACGAATTCATGTACCCACTCATGCAGGGCTACGATTCCGTTGCGATGGATGTGGACTTGGAGGTTGGTGGGAATGATCAAACGTTCAACATGCTTGCGGGCCGAACGTTAATGCGAGAGATGAAACAGAAAGAGAAGTTTGTACTCGCAATTTCACTTCTTACGAACAGTGAAGGAAAGAAGATGAGTAAGAGCGAAGGGGGAGTCATCGCGCTAACAGATTCGCCAGAAGACATGTTCGGTAAAATTATGGCAATGGACGACAGCATGATCGCTCCATACTTTAAACTTGCGACCGATCTTGAAGATGATGAAATCGCTGCCGTTGAATCTGCAATTGCTGGTGGTATGAATCCACGTGATGCAAAGATGCATTTGGCCGAAACCGTTGTTGAGATGTACCACAACAAGAGCAAAGCAAAAGCGGCGAAGAAGCATTTCTTACAAGTGTTCAGCAACAAAGAAATGCCGGATGTTATTCCAGAACTTTCACTGGGCGGTCGAACACTCACGATTGTTGAAATTCTCGTCGAGGCTGAATTTGCACCGTCGAAAGGCGAGGCAAAGCGTCTCATCGAACAGGCCGGCGTAAAGATCGGGTCCGAAGTCGTTAACGATCCGATGCTGAACGTTTCTCCTCGCACGGACGAGGTGATTGTTCAGAAAGGCAAGCGATTCTTTGTGAAACTTCTTCCATAATATGACCGCACGAAGTGTTGCACGAAAGGAAGTTTTTACCGCGCTGAAAAAAGTGCTTGGGAAAACATTTACACTCACGGCTGACATGATTGTGACGCCGCCAAAGCCGGGATTCGGCGATTTGAGCTTCCCGTGTTTTACATTGGCAAAAGGCATGAGTCGTAACCCAGCGGAAATCGCGACAGAACTTGCGGCAAAAATTGGTCCGTCGAAGATGATTAAGAAGATCACGTCGGCGGGGCCATACGTCAATTTCACTTTCGACGATGAAGCTTTTGGTGCGCATGTTATTGATGATGTCACAAAGTCGAAGAAGCGTTATGGTCGCGGAACAACAGGAAAAGGTAAAAAAGTCCTTGTTGAATACGCAAACTTAAACACGCATAAAGAAGTACACGTTGGTCATTTGCGAAACTTCGCGCTTGGCGCAGCGGCGGTGAATATCTTTGCGGCAAATGGATATTCCGCAATTCCAGTGTCATACATTAATGATTTGGGAAGCAACGTCGCGAAATGTTTGTGGGGAATTAAAAAGTTCCACGACGGCGAAGAGCCTGAAGCTGCGAGCCGCTTGAATTTTTTGGGGAGCGTTTACACTGAAGCAACGGCGGCGCTTGAAGGGAACGACGAAGCGAAACAAGAAGTTTCCGCAATTCAAAACGAACTCGAGTCTGGTGAAGGGGAATGGTTTGCGCTGTGGAAGAAAACGCAGAAATGGTCGATGGATAATTTGAAAGAAACATTTGATGAATTTGGATTGTCGTTTGATCGAATCTATTTGGAGCATGAGATGATCGATGAAACACACCAAATCGTGAACAAGCTTTTAGTTGAGGGAATTGCGAAGGTCAGTCAGAGCGCGGTGATTGTCGATTTGGAGGCGGAGAAGCTTGGAGTAAATTTGTTGCGGAAGTCTGATGGATCGTTGTTGTATAACGCAAAAGATCTTGCGCTTGCGCTGCATAAGGAAAACGACTATCACGCAGATCGCTCCATGATTGTTGTTGACGTTCGTCAGTCACTCGCCATGAAACAACTTGCGGCAACGTTAAAACGCATGGAGTTTTCTCGTGAGCTTATTCATTTAGGTTTTGAGTTCGTTACGCTTCCTGAGGGCGCCATGAGCTCGCGAAAGGGCAATATTATTCGCTGGTCTGATTTGCGCGATGCCATGGAAGAGCGGGTGACAGATTCAACGGTATTGCGCCACCCGGAATGGAAGCCAAAGGTCGTTGCGGCAAACGCGAAGGCATTGGTGATGGCTGCGGTAAAATTTGTGATGCTTCGCCATGATCCGGAACGTTTAATGGTGTTCGACATGGAAGAGGCGATGGCGACGGATGGGTTTACTGGTCCGTATATTTTGTACACGATTGCTCGCATTAACAGTCTGCACACGAAGACGAAAGTATCGGCGTTTCCGTTGGCATCAGCGCTCATTGACCCTCAAGAGGTACAGTTATTGCGTAAGGTTGCGGAATATCCAGATATCGTTGCACAAGCCGGAACGGAAATGCGACCATCGCTTGTGTGTTTATATGCATTCGAGCTTGCGCAAATGTTCTCTCGTTATTACGCCGAGGTGCATATGATTGACGAGGTGCAGCCGTCGCTCACTGCGGCGCGATTGGGGCTCGCTGATGTCGTTGGCTCTACGCTCACGAACGCAATGGAGTTATTAAACATTCCGGTTGTGAAAGCGATGTAATCGTGGTACTGAAGAACAAAGTAATTTTATTTCTATGGCAAAGGGAACTGGTCCAGAAACAATCATTGCGCACGGAGTACGATTGGAAGGTGATTTGCACGCTGAGGGCGATATCGTTATTGAAGGCGAGGTGCATGGAACGGTGAAGACGAAGGGTGATTTACGTATTGGCGATCAGGCAATTGTTGAAGCGAACATTGAGGCAAGTAATGCGGTGGTCAGCGGCGAAATTCGAGGCAACATTATTGTTCACGGAAAGTTTGAGCTTTTTCCATCATCAAAAATAACGGGCGACGTGGTAACAGAAATATTGGCAATCGGTCCTGGCGCGCAGGTTAACGGAAATATCAGTATGGGCGCAGAAGCGCCAAAGGGAAAGAAACGTGCTGAAGTCGCTCTTGAAGAATAGTTGTGTATTGCTACGTGTACGATGAAGCGCTGCAAGACCGACGATTTGAACGAGAACTCGCTCAAATTGAAACGCGCGTAACGGACTTGGGTATTGCCGGCAAGATTGCTCGCTTGGCTTTGTTTCGCGAACCCATCGAACTCATTCGCGACGAAATTCGTGGGGGAGTTACCACGGTGGTCGCCGTCGGGAATGACATGACGTTACGACGGGTCATCGACGCTGTACAAGATCGAAAGACCGTCGTCGCTTTACTTCCTGTTGGCCCACAAGGAGGAATGGCAGAGCTTTTGGGTATGCCAAGCGGCGTTGCGGCATGCGACGTGCTGAGCGCGCGAAATGTCGAGGAGCTCGACGTTGGCGAGGTGAACGGGAAGCGATTCGTGCAATCGGTTCACATCGAGGGAACAGACTTTTCGATCCATCACGGCAAGCAATACGTCGTCACGCCGCTCCGCAAAGCCTCGATCGAAGTCCGAAACTTCGCCGCACCAGATGACGCTGGCATGATCAGTCCGGTCGACGGCCGTCTATCATTGATTATCCGTCTTCCAAAGTTTTCATTATTCAAAGGTAAAGCCGACATCGGCTGTATCCCTTTTGAAGAAATGTTCGTTTCCTGCGAAAAGCAAATCACCGCCACAGTAGACGGTGATCAGCTTCAAGGCAAAGATTTTTCGTTCCGTGTGATTCCGAAAGCGCTTCGATTGGTTACGGGGAAGGGAAGGAAATTTTAACGTTCCGAAGATGCTCCTTTGAAAAATACACAATCGACGCGGCAAACATTGTAGTTGAGGTGAATGCGGAGAACATGCAGTATTGGCAGATGGCGTGGATGACGAAGAGTTGGAGGTAGACGAACCAAGCGGAGAAGAGGAATCCGGCGGTTGTGGTGATGGCGATGAAACGGAGATAGTCCGTTTTTTTCGTCTCGATGATGATGTACACGACGAGGAAGATTGCGAGGTAGTAGAGCGCGCCAAGAAGGGCGACGGGAACGCCCATGATTTGCGAGTACTCGCTTTTCGTTACTAAATCACATCCGTGGGTAATGCTGCAGGGAAGGGTGAACTGAGTGTAATGTTGGATAGTTAAGTACGCAGCGTCGAAAAATCCGACGATGCTCACGCCAAGAATCGTGAATGGATACCAGCGGGAAGTGGACATAATTACTCTGCAGTTTCAGCGGAAGTCTCCGTTGGCGCTGGAAGGAGCGCTGCATCGATGAGTGTCTTGAATGGTTCGAGACCTTGAGGATTTTTCACGATTTGCACACCGTTCAAGAAGAACGTTGGCGTTCCGCTAAGTTTTGATGCGTTTCCACCGTTAATGTCGTTTTTGATTTCGTTAATGACCGCGTTGCTCGTGAGGTCGGTTCGGAATTTCTCAACGTCAAGACCAATAACGGTTGCGTAGTTTAAGAACGAGTTTGTTGGATCTGTTTCAGCGCTCCAGGATTTCTGATTTTGGAACAGTGCGTCGTGCATTTCAAAAAACTTTCCCTGAATTCCCGCGGCTTCGGCAGCCTGCGCCGCGATTTGTGCATTCGCATGAAGCGTTATCAGCGGATAGTTGCGGTACACAATCTTCAGCGTGTCGCCGTACGCTTCTTCGAGTCCTTTCATGACAGGGAAATATGCCCCGCATGCTGGGCATTGAAAATCGCTGTATTCGACGAGCGTGACAGCTGCGTCTTTGTTGCCGACGTACCAGTCACTATCGTTTACTGGAATGCTGAGCGTCTGGGGATCGTTTGCGTGGTCCTGTGCATTTCCAATCCACGCCATTCCGGCCACCACAACGACGATGCCGGCAAGGATAGTGGTGATTCGTCCAATAAGCCCAAATTTCATATTTGCCATAGTGCAATAAGGGTATCAAAGAACGGGGAAACGAAAAAGAAGCCCGTTTGGGACTTCTTCATCGATGGTGGACGCCGGGGGATTCGAACCCTCGACCCTCTCGGTGTAAACGAGATGCTCTAACCAGCTGAGCTAGGCGTCCAAATGGGGTATCGCTGGGGAATGGTACCTGAAGGCTTGAATCTTTTCAATCTTGAGGTTATGATTCTGCCCGTTCCTGTGGTGTACCTGCGCGGATGGTGAAATGGTAGACACGCCAGCTTGAGGGGCTGGTGGCCGCAAGGTCGTGGAGGTTCGAGTCCTCTTCCGCGCACCATCAAAAACGAAGCCTGACCGGGCTTCGTTTTTGTTTGTGATAAAATAGTGCATATGTTGCAGCGAATTCTGATTGGCCTATTCATTACCGCGATGGGATGGATGATGGTATGGAAAACGCGGTGGTTTGAGGACATGCTTGGCCCGGTCATGTGGGCGGAGCAGCATTTGGGCACGACGGCATTCTTTTATAAGTTGCTCGGAACAGCAATCGTGATTCTTGGGTTTATCGTGACGCTTGATTTGTTCGACATTATTATTGGGAGCTTTATCCGCTCTCTTTTCTAAACCATGGCCGGCTCTGCGCTTCTTGATGCACGTGTGATCCTTGAGATCGCGAACCTTCGCCCCGGGCATCGTGTGGCGGATTTTGGTGCTGGAGGCACTGGACATCTTGTTTTGCCGGCAGCGCGAATCCTTGCAGATGACGGTGTTGTGTTCGCGGTGGATATTCATCCGGATGCGCTATCGATGTTGCGAGGACATCGATCGCTGCATTCGCTGTTGAATCTTTATCCGGTTCGTGGAGACATCGAACGACTTGGAGGAGTCGCCGACATCGAGCAAGGAACGCTTGATCGCATTTTTCTTATTAACACGCTGTGGTCGGCTCGTCGTCGTGCATCGATCGTTTCCGAGGCTCGTCGGTTGCTCGCTCCGAATGGTCAGATTATTGTCGTAGACTGGGAGCCACATTCACGTCATGTTCTTGCGCCAGAAGTTGCGAATCGTGTTGCGCCGTATGCGGCTGGCCGACTCTTTGCTGAAGGTGGGTGCCGAGAATGCGGACAGTTTCGCGCAAGCCGTGATCATTGGGGAAGAGTCTATTCTCATTGACCAACAGCCCAAAAACACCGTACCATCCTGCCCATATGAATTTTCTTTCTCCATTGTGGAATTTGAGTTTTTGGTTCGATCTTACTCCAACGCGCATGTCTGCAGCGTTTGAGGCAGGATTCTTTGGATTCTTTGCGCTTGCGATTATCGCAGGATCAGTGATTCGCATGGTGATTCGCAACGGAAAATACGACCGATACCAAATTATCACGCTGAAGAAGATCGCGTCGTTGTGTTCAGCTGCTGGTGTTGTGGGATTGGCGTGGTTCTTCCTCACGTTTGAAGAAATTCAGTTCTTTGGCTCTCGTTTCTGGTTCTTGATTTGGGCAGTTGCGGTTATTGCTGGCGCGGTATCAATCGTTCGCTACGTGAAGAAGGAAGTTCCGGCGTTGCAGCACCGCGAACAGTCCCGAGCAGATGTAAATAAGTACTTGCCGAAGCGTGCTCGATAATTGCTATGGTCGATAAGAGGAGGATATTTGGAAATGCAGCGGAGGCCGATGCCGCTGCGTTTTTGAAATCCAAAAAGATGACGATTCTTGAGACTCAATATCGAAATCGCTTTGGCGAAATCGACATTATTGCAAAAGATGGCGATGAGTTTGTGATGGTCGAGGTAAAAGCGCGCAACGATCACGAATTCGGCTACCCCGAAGAATCCGTCACGAAATCCAAGCTCCGTAAAATCGCCATTGTCGCCGAGCACTTCATGTCGAGCCATCCTCACTCCGAATGGCGCATCGACGTGATCGCGATTGAATACGATCAGATTCCGCCCCGAATCACGCACATTATTGGGGTGGGGTAGTTCAACCCTAAGGGTTGGTCAACGCTTAGGGTTGAAATGAATTGCGGTAGAATACTGGCATATGGAAAAGTACTTTCCGGAATGGGTTGCAGAAGCTGAACTTACTCTTGAACAGGCAAGCGAAAGGCAATCAGATTACGTTGAGCTGATGGCGGATTTTTTGCGTGCGCAAGGAATTACGACAGGAAAAATTATCGACGCTGGCGCAGGATTAGGGCGAAATACAATATATTGTGCAAAAAAAGGATATTCCGTGACCGCCGTTGAGAATGACTCAACTATTGCCGCAGCGTTGAAAGCGCGAATCGGTGAAGGGAGGGGGAATATCGATGTCCAACAGCAACCCATTGAGGACGTCGTTGCATCTGTGCCAGGCGGTTCGCTTGATGGGTATATTGATTATGGGACATCGAGTTATATTCCTGTGGCGCAGCGTAGGGCGTACGGCGCTTCAATCGAACAAAAATTAAAACCCGGAGCGATTGTTATTTTGCATTTTCCAGATATTCCGGCAACCCGAGATGACAATGCATATCCCGGGTATCTTGATACATTGTTCGATCTTCATGATTTGGAAATACTTTTTTCACGAATCGAATCGAACCATAATCGTACGGTGAAAGCTGATCGGGTGTGGACGATAGCGTTGCGAAAGACGGACGGTGCTATTGCAACGTCAGAAGTACTCCAAAAGATGGTTGCTCTGCGTGTTGAGGAATCGAAGCAACGATTCATGATGGCGCTTTCTCAATTGTGGGTTTTTCTTGGGATGAAAGATGTTGGTCAAACATCGACTGTGCAAGAAGTCCTTGCGTGCATCAACACATTTCCTGGTGTAGATGAGAAGGAGAAACAAAAATCAGAAATGCAGGAATATTTTCAAATCGTTGCCGAAGTCTATTCTTCGAATCCTTTAAGTCGTTTTGATTTCATTGCACAGAGTTTAGAGCAGATTGATATTGAATCGAGGGTACAGCGAGGAATACAAAGGCTTCAAAGTTAGAGACAAGCGACGTTTGATTGTTCAATCCTAAGGGTTGGTCAACGCTTAGGGTTGGTAGCCCGGTTCGAAGAAATCCTTCCGCATAAAATCGCGACAAATATTGCGTAGTCGATCGGGCTGTGGTATCCTTTTTCCATGTTGAAACCTGGCCGAAATGCCAGGTTTTCATCTTAAACAATTGAAGAACAATCTTTTATGGCAAGTGCAATCGAGTTAGCGATGCGTCAGATTTGTGACGAGAAAGGCTTGAGTTACGAAAGTGTCATGGCAACGATCGAATCTGCATTGGCGGCGGCGTACCGCAAGGATTTTGGCGACAAGTATCACAATCTTGAGGCGAAGTTTGATACAGAAACTGGCTTGGCCAGAATTTTCGATGTGAAAACGGTGGTTGCGGACATTACTCCAGAGGAAATGGAAGAGGTGAAGAAGATTGAGGCAGAGGAATCGGCTCGTCGCGAAGCAATGAAGGCTTTGGGAGACTTTATGCCACCAACGGAAGCGCCGGTGGACGAAATTGCACCAAAATTCAATCCAAAGACCGACATCATGATTTCTGATGCGCAGCTCATGAAAATGGGCGCGAAGGTTGGAGATGTGTTGCGTACAGAGCTTCCGCAGGCTGTGGAGTTTGGTCGAATGGCGGCAATGACTGCAAAACAGGTTATTACGCAAAAGCTTCGTGAAGCAGAGCGTGAAATTATCTTCAATGAGTTTAAAGGCGTTGAAGGTGATGTGATCGTTGGAACAGTTCAGCGTCGTGAAGGTCGCATTATTCTTGTCGATATTGGGCGTACTGCAGGAATCATCAAACCGGAAGATGCGATGCCAACAGAGCGATATCGTTCGGGCGATCGATTGAAATTTTATGTTCGCGAAGTGTCGCTTGGTGCTCGCGGTGCGCAGATTTTGCTTTCTCGAACGAGCGAAGAGCTTGTTCGAAAGTTGTTCATGGTTGAAATCCCAGAAGTTGCGGAAGGCACGGTGGTTATTAAGGCGATTGCTCGTGAGGCAGGTGCTCGTACAAAAATTGCCGTCGCATCAACTGATGCAGGAATCGATCCAATCGGTGCATGTATTGGTCAGCGTGGAAGCCGTATTCAGACCATTACCAGCGAACTTTCTGGTGAGAAGATCGACATTATTCAGTGGAGCGAAAATGCTCGAGAGCTTATTACGCACTCGCTTTCTCCAGCAAAGGTTCTCGAGGTGAACCTGGATGAAACAGAGCACGCAGCAATCGTTGTGGTTCCAAGCGATCAGTTGTCGCTCGCGATTGGCCGAGGCGGCCAGAACGTGCGCCTGGCGGCAAAGTTGACCGGATGGAAAGTGAATATTCAGGAACGTCAGGCAGACGGCGCTGTTGCTCCGGTTGAAGTTCCTGCTGACGATTCAGTCGAGTCTTCAGTTGTTGCTGAATAACTATGGCTTCTTTCTTCTTCACTATTCTGTATCAGCCGCTCTATAACTTGCTCGTATTCATTTACGACATCGCTCCGTGGGGCGGACTTGGTCTTTCGATTATCGCCATGACGATTCTTGTGAAGGGCGCCGTGTTGCCACTCACATACAAGTCGATGAAGGCGCAGAAGGAGCTTCAAGATATTCAGCCGAAAATTGCAGAGATTAAGGAGAAATACAAGGACGACAAAGAAACCATGGCAAAGGAACTCATGAGTGTATACAAAGTACACAACGTGAATCCATTTGCATCATGCTTGCCGACAATCGTGCAGCTCTTCGTCTTCATTGCGCTGTATCGTGCGCTTGCTGCTGGTATTCACACGATCGATCCGACGATTCTCTACGGCTTTGTATCGAATCCTGGGACGATGTCGCCAATCTTTTTGGGAATCGATCTCGGAAAAGTTTCTATTCCACTCGCGGTGCTTTCCGCGGTGTGTCAGTACTTCCAGGCAAAGCAAATGATTACTCGTCGTCCACCTGCTGCGGTTCGCGGTTCAAGTCCTGCACTCGATGAAGACATGACAGCAACCATGAACAAGATGATGGTGTATTTGCTTCCAGTCATGATGCTTGTGCTTGGTGTCACTACGCTCGTTGGCGGCGTTACGCTCTATATTTTTGTGAGCACCGCGTTTACCTACGCAATGTACGCCCTATTCTTGAGTCCAAAGAAGAGTTCGCTTGAGTAAGGTACAATGCCAGCATTATGGCCAAACGTGTTCCGTGGCGTCTTCTCGGGATTCTTGCGAGTGGTTTCCTTGGCGTTGGGCTCTTGTACACACTTCTTGCAAAAGAAGGTTGGGCAAACGTCCTGCAAAACATGAGCACGTTTGGCGCGTGGCCATTTGTTGGTCTTGTTGGCATCTCAATGCTGAACTTCACGCTCTACAGCTTACGGTGGACGATTATTCTTCATCGTCAGGTGACGGAGAAGAAGCACAGGCTTTCTATTTGGCGCATGTACTGGCACCGCATGACGGGATACGCCGTTGGCTACCTGACGCCTCTCAATCAAGCTGGCGGCGAGCCTGTTCGTGTTGCGCTGTTAATGGCCGACGGCGTTCCAGGAAAGAGCGCTGTTGCATCGGCAACCCTCGATATTGCGTTTGAACTGTGTTCGTACGTAGTCTTTATTGCGCTTGGCGTGATTTTTGCGCTGGTCGAGCATCAGGGCGGAGCTGGAACGTTGTGGGTTATGGCCGTGGGTTTGGCGATTGCGTTTAGTTTGTTGCTCGCATTTTTCACGGCACTTGGCCGAGGGAAGCCAATGGCAAAACCGTTATTTCACCGTTTGCGACTTGATCGCGTGAAGCGTTTCCGTGGCGTCGAACACTGGCTCGAGGAGACAGAGGACTTAATGCGTGGTTTTTTTGCTGGCGGAGGGCTCGTGGTTCTTGGGATCTCGGCGCTTTCCATGGCGATGGTAGCGTTTCGTGTCGTGGAGACGCTTTATATTGCGTGGGGTTTTGGCGTAACGCTCAACTTTGCTCAAGCATTTCTTGCAAGCTCGCTTCCGGGGCTCGCGCTGATTCTTCCGGTTCCTGGCGGTCTTGGAATCTTTGAGGGCGGATTTACTGCGGTTTTTGCAGCGCTCGGCGTTCCAATGGACGCACTAGCATTTGCACTGATGATCCGTTTGCGCGATGCCGTGTTTATTCTCTTTGGAGTATTCCACATGATTCGTACAGGATCCGGATGGGTACTCAAGAAAATACGGTAATGTATGCCGACGCCAATCGAACAGTCGGCGTTTCGGGTATTGGCGTATTTTGCATTTTTTCAGTTCCCGCTGACGGCGCTTGAGGTGTGGAAATGGTGCGATCTTCCGGGAGCAACGCTCGTGGATATTGATGGCGTGTTAACGTCGTCTTTGTGGCTTCAGAAACACGGATGCGTTCAGGATCAGGGATTTTTTGCTCTTGGCAATACTTGTGTGTGGCGAACGGAACGCATTACTCGAGTGGGGGACGCGCTGCGAAAGTCTCGACGTGCACAATGGTTTGTACGGATAGCATCATGGCTTCCGTGGGTGAAGATGATCGCGGTGTGTAATTCGCTCGCATTTTCTTTTACGAATGCAGAGAGCGATATTGATGTGTTTATCGTGACATCTCGCGGCGGAATTTGGTCGACGCGGTTGCTTCTCGCCGGGGCGCTTGCGCTCATGCATGCGCGCCCAGGTGAACGCGCAAAAGACCCAATGTGCTTAAGCTTTTTTGTTGCAGATGACCGGTTAGATTTATCGGCGGTAAAAATTGGTTCAGACGATCCATACTTTCTATTTTGGCTCGCAACACTCTCGCCGATACTCGATCGTAGCGACATTCTTTCAAAACTTCGTGCAGCAAACGGATGGATGCGCCCTACGCTTCCGCATGCACGTAGCGTGCTTCGCGCACAGGCGTATCGCGTTGAGGGAGTGTGTGTACTGCCGAATGTTCGTGGCATCGAGCGCATTGCTGAACGCATGCAGCGTGCGCGATTCCCGCTAAATCTTCGAACAATGATGAATGCGGATACTCGAGTTGTTGTAACGGATAGCATGTTAAAATTTCATCATAATGATCGTCGTCACGAAATCCTTCAGGCGTATGAATCGCTTCTTTCCCAATTGGACGACACTGTTTCTCTCGGTAGTGATCTTTCTCCTGCCTTGGCAAACGCGATGGATGTATAGCGAGGCGCAGATTGCGGGAACGCACACGGAGTTTGGCGTAATGAGTCTGTACGCGGTGGAAGTTCTTCTTGCGGTCGCGGTCATCGGCGGAAGTCTTCTCGACCGAAAATGGTTTACGATTCAGCAGAAGCATCAGCTTGCGGTTCGATTGGGCGCAATTGTTTGCGTTGTTGCGGTTCTCGGGACGGCGTTCGCGGATCGATCGGTATTTTCACTCGCAATGACGGCGCATATCCTGTTTGCTTTCATGGTGTTTTTTGCGCTTCTTCTTGATCGCGTCAGCGTGAGACACGTACTTTACGCATTTGTCCTTTCACTACTTGCTCCGCTGGCGCTGAGTGTTATTCAAGTATTTGGAGGGTCATCACCTGCGAGTTCGTGGTTTGGTCTTGCATTTCGTGATGCCGCGCAACTCGGCGACGCTGTGTTTACGGTGAATGGCGAACGGGTGCTTCGGGCGTATGGAACTTTCCCGCATCCAAACGTTTTTGGTGGTTTTCTTGGCGTTGCGCTCTTCGCATGGTGGGGCGTAATGGCAAGTGTCCGACGTGAATGGACAAAACGGAAGCACGTCATCTTCACAAGCATTGGTACGATTATTCTTATGTTCGGGATGCTCCTTACCGGATCGCGATCAGCATTCCTCGGGTTGTTTGTAGGGCTCACGTTGGTCTTTGTTGTGAAGTCGATTCCTTCCATGAAGATTGCTCGTCCAGTTGCGGCAATACTCGGAATGATTGCCGTGTTTGGTTCGCTTTTTGCGTCATTTTATCTTACCGATCTTGCATCGAGCATTCGCGGTGGTGGCGTAAACGAGGAACGCTCTCTTATTGAGCGCGTTGCATTGTATGAGGATTTTGTTCCATTTATGGCGGCAACGAATCCTCTTGTTGGCCGCGGACTCGGTTCGTATGTGTTGTCATTTTCTGACACTCAGCCCGGCAAGAATGCATTCGATTACCAACCGGTACACAATGTATTTTTATTGATTCTTGCTGAGCTCGGGCTTCTTGGTCTTGTGGCGGCATTGTGTTGGGCGGTGAATGTTGTATGGACGAACGTTTCTCGATTCCCGCATCGCGATGCGTTGTACGCATTTGGCATGGGAAACGTTATACTCATGATTTGTTTCTTTGATCACTATCTCTGGTCGTCATGGTCTGGTCTTGCACTCATCGCGTTTGTATCGGCGATGATGATGAGAATGGGGGAGACGGATCAGGTCTGATTCTTGGAATGGTTATGAGGGGAAAGCCGAAAGCCGGGAGTAGGGGTGTTCGATTTTAGTGATTTGCGCGATTGGCGATGGTGCATTTTTCGAATTCGAAATCACGATTCGTCAATTTTCGGTTCAGATCGCAACGTAATGCGAAGTTTTAAACGTCGAAAAAACGACATGCGCCCTCCAAAAATGAGGATCTCCCACTCGGCTGATCAGTTTCCGATTCCGTCACGACCTTTTCAAAGAATCGGGTCAGATTCCTGTGGCTCCAACCCCCTCCGACTCCCCCTTTGAAAGGGGGAGGGTATTAAGGTAAGCTAGCGCACGTTAAGATTTCACATTTTTCTCTATGAAACTTCGCCCACTTGGAGGTCATATCATTGTTGAGCCACAGGAAAGAGAAACAAAAACAGCATCGGGGATTTATCTTCCTGACGCGGGTGAAAAGCGCCAGGGTCAGGGCGTAGTGATCGCCGTTGGTCCAGGAAAACTCGAGAAAGGAGATCGTCAGCCGATTGAGGTAAATATTGGCGACATTGTGGTGTTTAAACAATACGCGCCAGACGAGGTGAAGCTCGAAAACAAAACATACTTGATTGTTTCCGTCGACGACATTACTGCCGTTATCGAATAACCTTATGGCAAAGAATATTGTATTTAGTGATGATGCTCGGAAGAAAATGAAAGACGGCGCAGATCAGTTGGCAAACGCGGTGAAGGTGACGATGGGTCCACGCGGACGAACAGTCATTATCGATCGTGGTTTTGGTTCGCCAATGGTCACAAAAGATGGCGTGTCTGTCGCAAAGGAAGTTGAGCTCGCCGATAAGCTTGAAAATCTTGGCGCAACGCTCGTTAAAGAAGCTGCAAGCAAAACAAACGACGTTGCCGGTGACGGAACAACAACTGCCGTCGTCCTTGCGCAGTCAATTATTGCGGAAGGCTTGCGCGTAGTTTCGGCTGGAGTGAATTCTCAGGCGCTTCGACGAGGAATCGAGAGGGGCGTTGAAGCGATTGTGAAAAAGATCGCAGAGATTTCAACTCCGGTACATGGAAATGCTATTGAACAAGTTGCATCTATTTCTGCGAACGATCCTGAGATCGGCAAGATGATCGCAGAGGCAATGAAGAAGGTCAGCGAGAACGGCGTCATCACCGTCGAAGAGGGTCAGTCTTTCGGAATCGAAGTTGATGTCGTTGAGGGCATGCAGTTTGATAAGGGATATGTGTCGCCATACATGGTGACGAATTCTGAGCGCATGGAAGCCGTGTATAACGACGTTCCTGTGCTTGTAACAAGCGAAAAAATTAACAGCATGCAAGCGCTGATGCCGATTCTCGAGAAGCTGCTCGGTACCGGCCGAAAAGACCTCGTGATTATTGCAGAAGACGTTGAGGGCGAAGCAATGACCGCGCTTGTGTTGAACAAGCTTCGTGGCGCACTGAACGTGCTCGCAATTAAGGCGCCAGCGTACGGCGATCGTCGGAAAGCGATGCTTGAGGACATTGCGATTGTGACTGGTGCAAAGTTCATTGCTCCAGAAACCGGCATGAAGTTTGAGACGCTCGAGCTTGCAGATCTTGGTCATGCGCGCCGTGTTATTTCAACAAAAGATACGACGACAATTGTGGAAGGCGCTGGTGATAAGGCGGCAATCGCCGACCGTGTTGTGAACATTAAGGCGCAGCTCGAGAATTCAGATTCCGACTTTGATAAAGAAAAGTTCCGTGAGCGCATGGCAAAGATCTCCGGTGGTGTTGCTGTCATCAAGGTCGGCGCAGCAAGTGAGGTGGAGATGAAAGAGAAGAAACATCGTATTGAGGATGCTGTTGCGGCAACAAAGGCTGCGATCGAAGAAGGGATTGTTGCTGGTGGTGGTGTGGCGTTGTTGCGAGCGGGAACCGTTCTCGATGCAATGATTCTTGATAGCGATAAAGATAGGGATGCCGCGTTGGGTCTCGGAATCCTTCGTCGCGCGATTGAATCGCCACTTCGTCAAATTGCAGAGAACGCTGGTCATGAAGGCGGCGTGATTGTTGAGCGAGTAAAGGCGATGGTCGGAAATAACGGCTGGGACGCTGCAGAAGATAAGGACGTGGATATGGTCGCGGTCGGCATTATCGATCCTGCAAAGGTGACGCGATCGGCACTGCAGAATGCGGCATCGGTTGCGGTGATGATTCTTACGACTGAAGCTGCGATTACCGAAATTCCAAAAATCGAAAAGGAAAGTGCTGGCGCTGGGGGAGGGATGGGGGACATGTACTAACGAGAGTGATATTCTATCTCCGCATGTCAATCTTGGACGATAAACTCAAGAATCTTGCAGAGCGCCATGCCCTTGCGGTTGTGGCGCTTGGGCTTGAGGCATCTCGCGCTCGAGCGGTTGAGCTTGAGGGTGACATGAGTGATCCTGGATTTTGGAATGATCAAGAGCGAGCAAGAAAAGTCGCGCAAGAGGCTGCAGATCTAAAGAAGGAAGTCGAGGCATGGGACGCAATTGGAAAACAGATCGCTGAAGCGCGCGACATTGTGGTAATGGCGGAATCAGAAGGGAGCGCAGAGGATAAGCATGAAGTCGATCGTCTTGTTGCTGAACTTGAAGAACGATTCATGGCTATGGAATTTCAGATGCTTTTTTCTGGAGAGTACGACAAAAAGAACGCTATTCTTTCTATTCACGCTGGTGCCGGCGGTACTGACGCAAATGATTGGGTGGCGATGCTGCTCCGTATGTTCATGCGTTTTGCGGAGCGAAAAGGATTCGCTGTTGATATTCTCGATGAATCGCGTGGAGAAGAGGCGGGGTACAAGAGCGTCACGATTGCGGTACGCGGCCGCTATGGATACGGATTCCTCCGATCGGAAGCTGGTGTGCATCGCTTGGTGCGCATTTCACCATTCGACGGCGAGAAAATGCGTCACACGACGTTTGCGCTCGTTGAGGTTCTTCCAGAATTCGACGCGATGGACGCGGCGACGGTTGAACTTGATATGGACGACGTGCGCATCGATACGTTCCTTTCGTCCGGTAAGGGCGGGCAGTCGGTGAACACTACGTATAGCGCGGTTCGCGTGACGCATCTGCCGACAGGAATTTCGGTAAGCTGTCAGAATGAGCGATCGCAATTGCAGAATAAAGAAACCGCGTTAAACGTGCTGAAAGCCAAGCTCTTTCAGCTTATGGTGACGGCGCGCGCGGAGAAACTTTCGGATATTAAGGGCGAGCATAAGACTGCGGCGTGGGGCAACCAAATTCGTAGCTACGTCCTCCATCCGTATAAAATGGTGAAGGATCATCGCACCGACGTTGAAACGTCGGACACGGACGCTGTGCTCGACGGGGAATTGCTTCCGTACATTGAGGCGTACCTTCGATCAGATGCGCAGGTGCGGAATCAGTAATGTAATGATGGGGTCAGGTCTTGAATCTTGAATATTGGATATGCAAAAAACGCTCGTTACCGGAGGATCCGGATTTATCGGCTCTCATCTCGTCGATGCGCTTGTCGATCGTGGTGACGTCGTCACTGTCATCGATTTTTCCGATCCGACGCCAGATCGTCGAAACGCAAAGGCGACGTACATCGATTGTGATATTCGAGACAAGAAGCTCGAGAGCATTATTGCCGATATTGCGCCAAATATCGTTTTTCATCTTGCTGCGCATATCGACGATCGCGCATCAGTCCTCGATCCAATGATGAATGCCGAGCACAATGAGCTTGGTTCGATTAACGTTTTTGAATCAGCAAAACGTGCAGGTGTGCGGTCTATTGTTTTTGCGTCGAGCTGTGCTGCATATGGACTCCAGGACGTCATGCCTATTGCCGAATCAGCAAAGGCAAGACCGCAAACTCCATACGGAATTTCAAAGTTTGCTGCAGAAGCGTATTTGGATTCATATGCCACGCGCGATGGTATTCACGCGGTGTCGCTGAGGTTTGCGAATGTCTACGGCCCTCGGCAGTACGGAAATAAGGAGGCCGGCGCGATCGCGATTTTTACGGAAAAGCTCTTGCGAAACGAAGCTCCATTTCTTAATGGTGACGGCGCAACAACTCGAGATTACGTGTTTGTACTCGACGTTGTCGCCGCACTTATTGCGGCGTCGGCGTGCAAGGAAACGGGTGTGTACAACGTGGGGACCGGTCGCGAAGTTTCGACGAGCGCGTTGTTTGACATGGTCGCGAAAGAGATTGGTACAGATGTTCGTCCAACACCACGGCCTGAGGTGAAAGACGCTGTAAAATGTATGAGTTTGGATACGTCGGCAATTCAAAAGGCGATGTTCTGGCGGTCGACTGTAGAGATCGAAGACGGCATTCGGGAGACGATTTCGTGGTATCGAAGATTTTTGTCGTAATTGAGAATTCAAGATTCAAGACCTGACCCCATCATGAAAAAATCCTTCGGCCAGCATTTTCTCCACGATAAGAACATCATCGCAAAGATTGTTGATGCGGTTTCGGTTGGGTCTGGCGAGCTTTTGATCGAGGTCGGACCTGGGGCCGGCGCGTTGACGGAGGGATTATCCGAGCTCGCGCTGGGCATTCTGACGCTCATCGAAGCTGATCGCGACCTTATTCCGTCTCTTCACGATCGATTCCCTCAAGCCGATATTGTTCAGGCCGATGCTGCGCTAGTCGACTATGACGCAATCACTCAAGGTCGGCCGTGGGTGTTCGTGAGCAACCTTCCGTACAATGCAGGGAACGCGATTCTTGAGAAGATTTTTACCTCTAAAAATCCGCCGCGTCAGCTGGTAGTGATGGTTCAAAAAGAAGTGGGGGAGCGCATGATGGCAAAAGCGGGGGAGATGAGCGTGCTTTCTGTCGCGACACAGCTCTATTGCGACGTTGAACGACTTTTTATTGTAAAACCCGGTGCTTTCATTCCTCCGCCAAAAATCGATTCGATGGTGCTGCGCATGACGACGAAGGCTGGGGGATCTGGTCGCGAATCGATTATCGCTCTTGCAAAGCTTGGCTTTGCTCACCGCCGTAAACAACTTCGCCAAACACTCGCGCAGGCGAACGTCGCCGATCTTGTCGTTATCGATGCCGCGATCGAATCGTTCGGCTATCCCAAAACCGTCCGCCCGCAGGAGCTGAAAACTGAAGACTGGGTGAAGCTTTTTTCTGCATTGAACACATAGAGAACAGCTTCGTGTTCCTGTGTATACAAGATCCGTGTTCACCCCCTTGCAGTGTTATACTTGCCCTACGATATTGCGCGTATGGCGGAGGGAGAAAGAATTATCATCACGCGAAAAAAACCAGTGCTTAGCCGCGAGCAAAAAACGGGCTTAGGCATGGTGGTTGGTTTTGGATCGCTTGCGTTGATTTTTGGCGTGTTCTTTTTGTGGAAGCACGTCGCTGCTCCATTTGTGGTTTCGTACGTCGGACCGAAGTTCTTGACTGGTGACGAGAAGCAGCAGCAGGAAATGGAGTCGTTAAAGAAAAAAGATACCGACAGCGATGGCATCGATGATTACACCGAGCTGTACGTGTACAAAACAAGCCCTTACTTGAAAGATTCCGACAGCGACGGCACGGAGGATAAAACCGAGGTAACGCAAGGCCAAGATCCAAATTGCGCACCAACAATGCCGTGTGCAACCGCGATTGCTGATGTTGTGAATCCGGTTACGCTTCAAGGAACATTTATTGAGCAGGTCGCAGACAGTGCCGGATCAACTCCTGCGCCAGATGCAGTGCCAACAACGGTGGACATTGGCGCAACGCTTTCGGCAATGACGACAGACCAAATTCGAACCTTGCTTATTGAATCTGGCGGTGATGCAGCGGCTATTAATGCGCTTTCTGACGACGATCTTCGTGCGGCACTCTCTCAAGCAATTACACAAATGCAAGTTGAAGACGCCGCAGCTGCCGACACGTCTTCTTCTGCATCGACTTCAGCAACGGACGTGACAGTATCTCCTCAAACTACCCAGTAATCGCGTATGACGGACCGCTTCCGAAAATTTGGTGCGACGCTCCTTCTTGGGCTTGCGATATTCACATTTTCGTCGGCCGCCATTTTTGCGCCAAAAACAGCATACGCGGTTATTCCGGTGAGTACTGACGCTGACGCGCCTCGTATCACTGAGTGGATTTTGAGCGCCTTAAAGTATCTTGGGCAAACCGCACTCGTTGCTTCCGTTTCCACAGCGCTGATTAACACCGTGACGTACGCAACCGATCGTTTGGCATACGATGCCGCAGTTTTCATTGCTTCTGGTGGAAACGGCGGAGATCCGTTGTTCGATAACCGTTCTGCGGAAGAGTATTTTTCTGACTACGGTGCATCGGTCGCCGGCGAAGCACTTGGCGCAATTGATGACACGGGAATTTTGGGAAACTTCAGCTTGTGTGAACCAAACGCCTCAGGCGTCACGCTCGCGTTTAAATTCGGCATTCAAAGCGCGTTTCATCGTCCAAAGCCAGCGTGTGAATGGAATGCGGTTCAGGATAACTGGGGCGGATTTTTGAGTGACGTTGCATCAATGGCGACGGATCCATTTGGAAAAAATTCGTTAGTCATTACAAAACTCGCTGAGGCATACAACCCAAAGTCGAACGATCTTTCCGTTGGAATTCAGTTGTACAGCGATGTGCTGAACAAGGCGCAAACTGATGCAGCGAACAGCACGCTTCGTGAAATGTTTTCAGGTTTCTTTAAGCCGCAAACGGATTTCATTACCGGAAAAGTAGAAACGCCTGCAGAAATCATTCAGAAGCGACTCGACGCGACAATGTCTGCATCTGATAGCATTCGAAATCAAATCGCGGTTCAGGCTCTTGGCGACAAAGAAGTATTGTTGCAGATCGCGAAGCACGCAGGTTCGGTGTTCACGAACACGCTTCTCTCCAAAATTACCGAAAAAGTGTACGACGGATTGTTTGGTGGACTTGACCAGTCGTCGATTAATCCATTTAGTGCTGATAGCGTTGCAAGCAGTAACGCTGAGGATGCTCGACAGTCGTTCCGTAGTTTCTTAACTGCTACTCCGCTTTCCGTGGAGAATTATAGCCAGCTGCAGGAATTTAGCGCATGTCCGTCGTCAGGAAAATCGTTGTACAACTGTGTGGCGGATTCGTCGTTAGTTACTGCGGTGTCTCGAGCTGATTCTGGTTCTGCCCTTACGATCGCCGATGCAATCGAGCAAGGGCTTTTGAAGAGTTCGTGGCCACTTATCCCGTCGTCGGATACTGCCCGTGATCAGGATCCATTCTGTTACAGCTATGGATACTGTCATGGCAACCTCGTGAAGCTTCGGAAGGCTCGTATTATTTCAACCGGTTGGGAATTGGCTGCAGAGTCAACGGCAAACACAGAAAATAGCCCAGTGACACTCGGCGAAGTGGTGAACGCATTTACCACATGTAACGATCAGGGCGAGTTGGACGATAGTCACCCATGGTGCCATTTGATTGATCCAGATTGGGTGCTGAAATATCCAGAAACGCAATGCAAGGCACAGGTGTATGGCGAGCAATTGGTTGCATCTGTAACCGATGAACGTCAGGATGTTTGTGTTGACATGCCAAGCTGTATCGACGAAGACAGCGACGGAAATTGTACTGGTGGTTATGGATATTGTGTTCGCGAGGAAAACGTCTGGCGTTTCCGTGGAGAGTCGTGTCCGGATTACTACGCATCGTGCACCAGCTACGAAGATCCAAACGGCAAGAGTGCAAACTTCCTTTCGAATACCACGAATTCTGATAATTGTACTGCGGATTCGACAGGATGTTTGTGGTATGACACGCAGAAAGTCGACGACGGCACTGGTACATTCGCATTCCCAGACTACACAACATCGGCAAAGCTCGCGGCTGCAGAGTCTGCAAACGACATCTATAAGAACCGAATCTATTTCACAGCGGAAGTTGCGGACTGTGAGTCGACGGACGCCGGATGTAAAGAACTCGTTTCCCGCACCGATGGCACGACGTTGAACATGATTGCGAATCCGTCATTTGAGAAAGACGTTGATAGTGATGGTGTTCCAGACGGCTGGATTTCTTCCGGATCAAGCGGAACATATAGTACCGACGGAACGGCGATGCTCGATGGATCTGACGCGGTGAAACCAGGTGGTACGAGTAGTTACTCGCAAGAGGGAATTGTTCTTACTCAAGGCGCGGAGTACACGCTTTCATTTTATGCCGCGCAAGCAACGAGCGGTATTTCTACGAATGCATGGATTGCGCTCGATGCAAGCACCGGAGAAACCGTCGACTTCACGGGGTTTGCGCTTGATGGTGACTGTGCGTTGTACGCAAACAAGAATGAGCTTGATTTCCTTACAAGTACGCCGGTCGATACTGATTACGAGCGATTCTCCTGTACATTTACCGTTCCAACGTTGACCGATCGCACTGCCGAAATCACTGCAACTGTTGGCGTCATGGGCAACGCATTGTGGTATGACGACATGCAGCTCGAACAGGAGTCGTCGGCATCGAGTTATCACGAAGGCTACAGCAGCAGCACGCTCGACTTGGCGTATGTGAAGGTTGCTCCAACGTATTTGGGATGCACCGGCGATAGCGCAACAGATCCTGCAGAATGTGGGAATTACGCAACCGTGTGTTCGGAAAAGAACGTCGGATGTTCGTTGTACACGCCAACAAACGGCGATCCTTCCATTGCTGGCATTACCGACAGCCTTGATTCGTGTCCGTCGGAATGTGTTGGATACGACACCTTTAAGCAGGAGCCGACACGCTACGAACCGGAAGGTGATTTCCCAGTGTATTTTATTCCAGATACTGCCGACACATGTCCGGCTCAGGCCGTGGGTTGTGATGAATTTACGAATATCGCCTCAGAGGCAACGTCGTACTTCACCAATTTGCGTGCATGTTTAACGACCGATCAAGCTGCAGAAAACTCGACAACGTCTGATGACGCTGCGGTGTTTTACACATGGGAAGGATCGGATACCGATGGCTACCAGTTGAAGACATGGAATTTGGTGGAATCGGATCTTGTTACGATGGATCCGTATGCAGGAAGTCTTGGAACTGATAGCGCTCCAGGTTCTGCGCCATGTACAAATTGGAATGCAACAGCAACAGGAATCACGTGTGACGATGATTCAAACGGTGATGGAAATCTCGATACCGACAGTGCAAGTTGTGATGAACATGACGACACCATTAAAAATCCAGACTGCCGTGAGTTTTATGATGCGAACGGCGTCATTCATTACCGATTCTGGTCGCAGACGGTAACGGTGAGCGATTCGTGTGTGACGTACCGCAAAACAAGCGTTACTGGCGCAGATACCACAACGCAACAATCGAATTGTGAAAGTTCTGGCGGATATTTCGACACTGCAACTGCAGAATGTCGCTATTACGGTTATGCTGACGAAAGCACGACATGTTCTGAAAAACAGTCGGGATGCCGTGAATACACTGGCGGCCGAAGTCGTAACAGCCGTCAGGCAATGACGGAATACTTTGAGGATGGTGATTTGACCAACTGGGACGCCGCTAGCGCAACCGACGTGACGCTCTCGAACGAATCTATTGCAACCGACGGTCACTCGCTGTCGTCGGCTGGAGAATCTGTTTGGACGTACGTTGGCGACAATGCAGCGACATGTACAACCGACGGTGGCTGCGCGGTTGGACCTGGAACACTCGGCGGAACATGTACCGTTGCAAATGGCGAACAGACATGCGGAACATTGAGCCAAGAGTTGTTCGCAGGGAAAACATATACCGTGTCGTTCTGGGCAAAGGGAACCGGAACCCTCATGGTTGGATTCGATACGTCCTTAAGTGGATCCGGTGCAATTGATGCATCATTCTTCAAGACAGCGATCGAACTTGATACCGATTGGAACGAGTATTCTTACGGTCCGCTCGACATGAATAGTACGGACTACCCAAGTTTCGGGAACGGCGCTTCTGCACTCGTCTTTACGCCAGGATCGACAGCTGACGAATTCTTTATTGATAACGTCGTCTTGCGTGAGGGTGAGGATAATATCGACGTCATTAAGGATTCGTGGGTAACTCCAGCATCATGTGACGAAACTGCCGAGGGAATTTCATCGCCGCAGTACATGTTGGGATGTCAGGAGTACACAGATCAAAACGGCGATGCATCAAACGAGAAGAGCTTTAGTTCGTTGTGTGAAGAATCCCAGGTTGGCTGTTCTGCATACTTCCTTACGCAAGAATCCGATGCAACAACAGCGTCGGTGTATGGCGGAAATTGTGGAACGATCGACGGTTCTGTCGCAACAGAAGCGACGTCGTGTTACTACGCATTGAATAGCGCCGGAACAGCATATGACACGAGCAGTCAGTTCCTTTGTACGATTGGCGTTGGATCTTCAAGCTGCGACTTCAATCTTGATTGGTATGTTCCTCCAACGGCATTTACAGCAACCGGATCGCTTTCTCCACATCTTTCGTATGCAGCGTCGACCGTGGTGTCACCAGCAGACAAAGACGTGTTCTTGGTGGTGAATTCTGACGTCGAGTGTTCGTCTGACGTTGCGGGCTGTATGGAAGTTGGTTTGCCGGTGTTTAGCCAGGATCACACCGCGGTAGAGAGCTGGACGAGCACGTACCTCATGAACACGCCAGCAGATTACGCAACAACATTGTGTTCAGAAAAAGAATTGTTCTGTAATGCGTGGACGGATAAAACGAACACTGTGCATTACTTTAAGGATCCGCAGAATCAGACATGTGAGTACCGCACTGATGTCACGGTTGATAACGTGAAATACAGTGGATGGTTCAAGACAGGAACGAATCCAGCTGAGCTGTGCGCGACGGATCCAACGACGGGCGAGCCTCAATACGTCATTGGTGGCGATACATCGGGAATTTGGAAGAACGGTGATGCAGATTACAGCAATTGGGTTGGAACGTGTTTAGCGAAGTACGACAGCTGCTCTGAGTTCCAGGATTTGACCGACCTTACACAGAAAGATTTGTATGGCAGCGCCGATGGCACAAGCTACTTCTATTTGAACAATGATTCATTGGAAGACAACAGCTTGCCAGATAGCCAGAAGTGCAACGGCCAAGTAAGCCAGAAAGAAGGTTGCGGATTGTTTAACGACAGCGCAGAGCCATCGAAAACGGCAAACATGAGCGCGTCATACGTCGCAAGTAAACATGCCGACGTGTTGTTCGGCGGCGCACCAAATGGATTTGCTGATCCCATCGACTGTAGCGATACATCAACAATCACCTCCACAACTGGTGCGAGCGTCGATTTGTGTGCAAATCGTTGTACGTACGATGCATCGGCGTACTACGACATCAACGGAAGCTCGTCGTCCACCATTGAAGACGGTTCGTGTTATGACGATTCTGATTGTCGTCCACTCACGAGCGAATCCGGAGAAACGGTGAATGGAACATGTGAAACCGGTACGCGATTATCTAATGACGCAAACATTGTTTTGAAGGTGAACCGCGATCGCGAGTGTAGCGAGTGGTTGAGTTGTTCCGATGCGCAAACAACATGGGATGAGCGCACCAATAGTTACAAGACCATTTGTGGCGATATTGGTTTGTGTACGCAATATTCCACGGCAGGTAATGCGTCGTTCTGTTCTGCATGGAAAACGGATGGTGCCGCAACAGTGCTCGACGTTGACACTTACGCACAGCGCGACGTGAGCTGGTATGGCGAGGAGTATTCTGGCTACGCAATTCCTGGTGAATTGCCGGTTGATCAGTTAACGCAGAAAGATATCTCTGATCCTGATGCGGATACGGGTTCGGATTACCGTTTAGCCTTTGTTGCTGGAAGCTGTGACGAAGCCTTTGGCGCATCGTGTTCCGTTGGATATTGCGAGAACACGGGATCGCCGTGTGCCTCGACAGCAAGCTGCGGATCAGAGGGCGGTTCGTGTCTGATTGGTTCGTGTTACACGGTGTCGACAACGGTTTGTACGTCGAGCGCAGATTGTGGATCGACAGAATCGTGCTTGGGCGGCGTCTGCGCAAAGCAGGGAAGTGACGGAGTAATAGAGGACTACAGCCAGTATGACAAGAATGCAGCATGTTCAAGTGGCGAAACATTCTATCCGTCGGTGAACTTTAAATCAGGAACATGTCTTCGTGATGAATGTGTTCTTACTCCACAGGGCAGTACATTCGATGTTGGTGATTCAGAAGCAAAGAGCTGTCGAGGGTATCCGGAAATTAATAGTCCGTTCCCAAATGTTGTTGTTACCGATTGGATGAGCGCTGCGGACAGAACGAGCAGCGATGAATCGCTTGGAGCTATTCCTACGGCGTATCGAACGGGTTTTGATAACGCAAAAACATGTCTCGCTGGAGAAGATTGTGACTGTTCATATACAAAAGCCACGTACGGATCAAAAGTGCTTTACGTTGGAACGGATGGAAGCTTCCAGCCAAGCTTCACATCGCTTATTGACTTGTGTGTTGGCGGTGAAAACGACGGCGAATTCTGTACGTCGGATAGTGATACGGACGCTGATGCTACGTTAGGGTATGTGCATAGTGAGGCGCATTGCGAGGCCGGCGGCGGTACATGTACAAAAGTATCGAAGATCGATGAAGTTCTTGGTATGGACGGCTATTGTTTGGAACACGATTCTTCAACGAACATTCTTGGCGATAGAAAAGAGAACGCGTGTATCACGTGGCTGCCGGTGGATCAGTTGGCAGGAAGCACCGACTTGTACGGCAAGTACACGAGTGCGGGATACTTTGCGGAAACCGAATACTGCGCAAGCGTCGCGCCGTTCGCAGACCTGAATCCGACATCTGCGGAACACGGAACAGATTTCACATTCGCAGGTGGAGCAAAAATGCTCTGTGCTGAGGCGAACGCGATAGATATTCCAAGCGATCAATGGTGCACAGGATCGGTTTCATGTCCGCCGGGGTATTTCTCGGTGCAAGGCCCACGCTCTGAAGGAAGCGCCGCATATGACAATACGTATTCGGCAACATGTAACAACGGCGCTGATGCAGATTGTCCGTACGTTTGTGTACCGGTTGGTGCAATAGATGATGCAGGATATTGTGACGGCGGCGTTGAGCCGGTCGGTATCGCAAAGGACTACCATATTGATACATATGCTGACGCTGGTGGTTGGAAGTTTGATCGGTACTTAATTAAAGACCCTTCAGATTTCACAACGTATGCCGACAACGTTCAGGACTGTACAGTAAAGGGTCGTCAACTGGGTGACGGAACAACATCGTTGCGAACGTTCGGATCGAACTGGAATGATTACACTGTTGCCGCTTCTGAAGATGCGACATACGGAAGTCTGAACAGCAACGCGAACATCTTCATTGGTTGTGCGGAGACTGCGGTGGTGATGGCGGACACGAACGATAACGGTGCAGCACCGTATACGGACAGGCTGTTGAACAAAACAAATTACGAATCGACCGACGCTCCGTTCGCGGCGCAGGTTGGCGCTGGGTTTGAGAACTTCGCGTACAATCCAGATTCTCCACGTGCACCATTCGGCCGAACAATCTCCACCGAAACACTGGAACGCCCACCGGTAGTTGCATCGTGTTACACCACAGAATCGGACTATCTCGGAACAACGGGTCTCAATTACTATGTCTTCTCGGCACCAAATTTGGACGTTTCAAGTACGACGCATGATTCGTCATGTGCATCAGGAAGCGCAGATGATAACAATGGTGCGGATTTCACGAATCCAGAATCGCGTGCGTTCACGGACTTCGCGCTCGGTATTTCTCGATACGCGGATGGAAATAATGGAACGACTACTGGCGGAACTGTTGGCTTCGTTTCTGGAACTGCATCGTGGACCGATATCGCAACCGGTGCTGCAGATAGTGGATCTGGTTGGTCAGGAATCGTGAAGGACTTCTTTGCCCGAGCAGATTACGGACGACTGTATTCTGACGGCGTGTATAACGCCTCGACTGGAGGATACGAGTATGCGGAAACGGATTCCACCGGAACACCACAGAACGATGCGTTCGGTGTTGCGGGATTCACGAAGACTGTCGACACCACATGGGATGAACGTATCGCTAACGGAAAAGCGCCGTCGGTGTGGGCGGTGGATATGAATAACTGTTACAACGATGAATGCGAGGAGGACCAATCGCACAGCCTCACGTTGAACGATCAAAATGACGGCGATGTTACTGGCGATTCGTTCTACCGTGCATACCTCAAGTTCTACGCGGCAGCAGACAAGAACCAATTGCCGCTTCGCCGAATTATCGTGGATTGGGGCGACGGAGCTGATGTTACCGGCTCAGTAACCACCGATAACTTCTACAAGAACCATCGTGGGTTGCAGGACGGCAAAGAGGTGTCTATCTGCGACACTGCGACGACCGATTCGACATACGAATGGGGAATGAACGCTGATAGCTGTGATGCAAATTACTTCAGTTACAATCACATCTACACGTGTAATCCTTCAAAGGTAACGACCGCCTGTGCAGACACCGACAGCGACGGCATTTACGACAACGCTCCATGTACCACAAACCCTGGCGTGTCCTGCACCTACCGTCCTCGAGTCCACATCCGTGACAATTGGGGCTTCTGTACCGGAACTTGCGACGCGACAGATTCCTCGTACAACGCAGATGGGACATCAAGCTGCTTTGATAATGATGGGAAGTTTGATGATGATCCAAAGACAAGTGACGAATGTAATTACAAGGAATATCCAAATTCAGATAGCGCTGACAAATTAGCTACTGATCCTTGGGTTTATTACGATGGGGTCATTACGGTAACCCCATAAGCAAAAGAAAAACGAGCAGCTCTGCTCGTTTTTCTTCTCGCCAGAATAATATGCATGCTCGAGTGTACAAAATTCAATCTGGGAAATTGGAACAATGGAAGTCTTGGTGTGAAAAACTGAACACTTCTCTTCGGGACGAAGCGAAATCTACTATTAAAGAAGAAGGGGGAACATTCGAGTCTGTTCTTGTTTTTTCTCTCGGTGATGATTGGTATACCGTCGGCATTAGTGACGCTGTGAAATCGGGAAATATGGATCGCGCCATTAACCAGGAGCATCAGCGCCAGAAAAAAGAATGTCTCGAAAGTGGAGTCTCGGTTGAGGTATTTTATAGTCTTTAAGGTGTTAGAGTAGTTTTATAAAGTTTTTCACCGAATTGTAGCGTTCTACTTTTCCGTGCAAATTTGAAAGCCAGACCGTTGCGGGTCTGGCTTTCGTCGTACTCTTGGCTCTCCTAGCCTCGAGCGTCACTTCGTTTCACGGGGATCCTCCTCCGGTTCGCCGCGCCAGGCGTAGAAGTGGGTTCCGTCTTCGAGGACGGTTGCCACTTCGGTGTCCTGGAAGCTGCCGCTACCGAATTCGGGGTCATCTGCGGTCACCATCGTGATCCCGCTGACGATCATGTCTCCAATGTGCGTGAAGTCCACCGTCTTTCCATCGGCGGCGTACGACATTTCTGCCGTACTGACCGAGTGGCCGGAGTCACACGTCCACCGACCTTCCGCGAACAGGAGGTTCATCTCCACGATCACGGCGTCGTCCGCGGGCATCGAGACGAGTTCGTCCGACGTGACCGTGGCGGTCGTCGCCGGCGAGATCCAATCCGCGGTTTCCCACGGGGAATCGAGACCGGCAGACTCATACACGGGCAGGCCGTTCACCGACGTCACCGTCGGATCGTCGCCGACCGTGAAGGTGTACTCGCCGGGCTTCAGGGCGATGGACTCGCCCGTGGCGCCGACGATCTTCCCGTCGATGATGACGTTGCTCGCGATCTCGTTGCCGAGAACGGTCGCCTTCACCAGAAGGAAGCCGTCAGGCTCCTCGATGGCCGAATCCGCGGTGTCTCCGCTGGTGTCGCAGGAGTCCTTGCAGTCGTACTCCGGGTCGTACTGCCCGGTGGCGGGGTTGATCCCGCCGCAGACGGTGGTGCAGTCGGTGGTGCCGACATTGTCGCAGCCGACGAGGGTAGCGATGAACAGGAACGGAAGGGGACGGATCATGGGAACCTCCGCCGAAAATCGGCAGTTTGCTGGTGAAACACTGAAAAACGTGCTGCGTCACTCGACGCCTTGCTCTTACAATATAGCAGAAATTAGCGGAAAAGTAAACCCTCCGTTGTCGATAGGTGCGGAGGGCAGGGAAATAGCTGAAAAAGGGGATAAAACAGAGCCTTGTATCAGCTTGGAATATACTATGTTTCCTACGTGGTTGTTTGGAATTTATGCAAAAATGCTTAAAATTCTTCCTTTCTCACAGGCGGGCAGATGCCTTGAGGTCGCTACAACCAGGCGCGGATGTGGTGGCGAATGGGGTAATTGTCGCGATTGACGACATCAATGTCCTCTCAACGACAGGGAATGTAGTCACGTTATTTTCCGGTCGGGGCGGAGAGTACGGCTTTACTCTTATTGAGAGCGTATTGCCTGGTACGCATCAGGAGGGTGACGTTCATGAGTTCCGCATGCATCATGATCCATTCGCGCTTCGTTCATTTCTATTATCGTTTTTGCGAGGATTTAATCGCGAAATCGATCTCACATCATTTGAAATAGCGTCGAGCTAACTCTTCCGTCGAGCGATCACCTGAAACGTGTGCCAGTGTTTTGGAGTTTTCAGCGCGGTTGTGCCATCAAATTCTTTTTCTTTGAATGCGAGTACCTCCATGTCGGAGAACGACGCCTCCACGTCTGCTTTTGTGTGAAACGTCATGTCTGGATTCGCGTTCCATTCATCGTTGTTTCCAAAGAACACTCCGCAGAAAATTCCATCGTGTTTTAGTGCTGACGTGATTGCACGAAAGACGTCGTTGAAGGCATGTGGTGCGATAAACGGAAGGGAATACATCGCGTTAATGCAGTCGAATTTCTCAACGTCGTAGGAAAAATCTTCGAATGTCGTTTGTGTGAAGTGAAATCGATCAGCAGGTATGTCGTGGATTTCGTTTGCAACTGCCGGCTCAGCATCGATCGCGACGACATCAAACCCTTCGTGAACAAGAAAACGAGAATCTTTCAGCGCACCGCATCCAACATCGAGCGCCGTACCTTTATTGCGAACAAATTCCATCGCTTCAACAAGCAACGCCGATGGAGGACTTTCTCGCGTCGCTTGGTAAAAGTTTTTCCAGGTTTCTGTTGGAGACATAGTAATTTTTGGATCGAGGATGTCTTTTCGATAGTAGCAGAAAGAATCGTTCACAGATAGATTTTACGCTAATAGGAATAAGGCGTCGGTAAGTTTCCGAATCTTGAGCCGTATGGGAAATAGCGAGTTTTGTGATTTTTCCAGTTTTTCGTTACAATCCAACCACTATGGCAACCAATCTTGAAACCATCGTTAACTTTTCTACACAAAAAGGCTTCGTTTTTCCTTCTTCTGATATTTACGGCGGATTTGCGGCAACGTATGACTTTGGTCCGGTGGGAATTCTTCTTAAGAAAAACTTGGAGGCAGCGTGGCGCTATTGGAACGTCACAAGCCGAACCGACATGGTGGAAATTGAAGGTGCGATTTTTATGCACCCAAAGGTGTGGGAAGCGAGCGGCCACATTGGTGGGTTCTCCGATCTTCTTGTCGAGGATCTCGTTTCTCATCGCCGTTTCCGCGCGGATCACCTCATCGAGGATGCTGGTGTGATGGAAAATGCTGGAGCGTTAACTCCGGAACAGGTCGACGATGTCATTGCTGAACATAAGATCAAGAGTCCAGACGGCAATTCTGTTTCGAAAGCAAAGCGTTTTAATCTTTTGGTGAAAACGCATCTCGGACCAGTCGAAGATGACTCGTCTCTCGTGTATTTGAAAGGTGAAAGCTGCCAGAATATTTATCTCGATTGGAAGGCGACGCAGATGGTGACTCGACGAAAGCTTCCGTTTGGTATTGCGCAGATTGGAAAAGCATTCCGTAACGAAATTACGGTGAAGCAGTTCCTGTTCCGTACACGCGAGTTCGAACAAATGGACGTGCAGTTTTTCTGTAAGCCTTCTGAGGCTGACGCACAATACGAGGCATGGAAATCGAACCGATGGGATTTCTACACGAAATGCATCGGCTTAAAAGAAGAGAATGTTCGTTGGCGTCAGCATGAGCTCGATGAACGTGCGTTCTATGCACAAGATGCGTGGGATATTGAGTATAAGTTTGGCGAGATCGGGTTCAAGGAAGTTGAAGGCGTGCACCACCGCGGAAGCTACGACCTCGATCAGCATGCGAAGTTCAGCGGCCAGGATCTGAGCTACTTCGATCCTGAAACAAAGGAACGCTACAACCCGTTCATCGTTGAGTGCTCCGGTGGATTCAATCGTTTGTTCTTACTCACGCTCTTCGAGTTCTACCGCGAGGAAGAAGTGACAACAGCAAAGGGCGAGAAGGAAACGCGCATTGTGTTTGGTGCGCCGTATGACCTCGCGCCATTCAAGATTGCGATCCTGCCTCTCATGAAGAAAGATGGGCTCGCAGATAAGGCGTGGGAGTTGTACGAAGGACTTCGGAAACAGGGAATTTCTGCGGACTACGATGAGAGCGGATCCATTGGTAAGCGTTACCGTCGACAAGACGAGATTGGAACGCCGTGGTGCGTGACTATCGATTACGACACGCTCGAGAGCGGAACCGTGACCCTTCGTCATCGTGATTCAATGGAACAGGTTGGTGAAGGCGGACGAATTGCAATTGCGGATGTTGCGAAATATCTGTCCAAAGAACAGTTCGGAAAATAATATCCACAATGACTGTCGGACATGTTCCGACGGAGAACACAACGGATAGCGAAGAGAAATGATCGCAAATATAAAGCCGTCGGACATGTTCCGGCGGTTTTGTGATGTTTGTGCGAAAAATCGTTTGAGGTGTACGCAAAATCTTGGCACGATAGATGCAGAACGGTTCTGTGACTGCCGACGGCCGTCGGCACAAGAGAATTTCTAGGGAACGACGTATCGATTTCGTGCGATCTGCGATGTGCCTTCACGTGGGCTTTCGCACCGGCGAAATGGTTGGGTCTTCCGCGACTCGGAGAAAAGCATCGTGGGGACAGCTTTTTCTCCGAGTCGTCACAGCGCTCGTCGGTTCCTGATTGCGATCTCCAGCAGTCAGGGGCGTGGCGATCAATCAGGATCAATGCGACTCCACATGTGAGGTGCGTTATGGTTCGTCGTATTGCGTCGATGGTCGGCATCGGGCTGATCATCATCGTGATGTTCGAAATGTCAGGCTGTTGCGATTTCCAGTGCGAAATGGACAAAGAAGTCGCGGCAAACAAGGCGAAATGGGCAGCGATCGCTCGGAATGAGGCGGATTCGGGTGCCATCGAGCCGTCGTGTAGCAATGGCGAGGATTCCGGATTCGACACCGGTGCAGACACGGCGAAAATCGTGAATACCGACAACGAGTGTGCGACGCGGAAATCTGCGCCATCGGTGCAAGCGGAAAAAACGACGGCGGGGAATGGGTTCGTGTACCCCATGGATTCCATCACGTCGTGGAAAGATACGTACGACTACGCCGGATTCGGCACGTGCGGAAGCAGCTACTACTACACGAATACCTGTCACAACGGTACGGACATTGGTGCGTCTCGTGGGACGTCGGTGTACGCCATCGCGGCCGGAACGGTCGTGAAGGTGAGCGGAACGCAGAACTCCACCTGCTCGTCGGGATGGGGGTACGACTACGGCGGGAGCTCGATGTGCAACATGGCGGTTGCCATGCAGCACTACGCGGCAGACGGGACGTCGTTTGTGGTGGTGTACGGCCATCTGGTCTACGACTCGAGTGTGTCGGTGGGGGACTCGTATGTCTCCGGCGATACCATCGGAACCATCGCGAATGACTACGACTGGAGTACGGCGTATGGCTCCTGGAAAAAGACGTCGAGCGCACATCTGCACTTCGGGGTGTTCCCCGGGACGTCGTCGCCGTCGGTGACGAGCGTTGCCGGCTGGGGAAAACTGACGTGCAAGGGCGCGAGCCAGAGCGCATCGGCGACGTTCCCGACGTCGTGTTCGAACAACGGATCGACCGCGCCTGGCACGTACATCGGTGCGAAATCATGGGTGGAGCCTCCCTCTGCGCCGTCGCTTTCGAGCCCCGGAAATGGCGCGAGCGTCTCCTCGCCGGTGACCCTCGGTTGGTCCAACGGTTCGGGGACGTATCGGGTGCACATCATGGCATGCACGAATTCGTCGCTCACGAGCGGTTGCATGAATCCCGATGGCGACATGACCGGCGCCGAGCCGTCGACGGCATTTGCGACGTCCTACAGCGCGAGCCTTTCCAAGGGCACGTACTATTGGGCGGTTCGCGGAATCGCGTACCAGGATGACGGCGGCTGGGGGAGTTACAGCACGGTGCGTTCGTTCACGGTAAAGTAAAAACGGTTGAGGATGCTCTGGTGTAATATCAGAGTATCCTCAACAATCCTCATACATTCTTTCTTTGTCTATGCGCAAATTTCTTTCGGTGCTCGCGTTAACATCGGTCCTACTTGGCGCGGGCTGTGCTCAAACCATTTCTCGCCCCGCCACACAGCAGGCGCTCGATACGTCTTCTTGGAAAACGTATACAAACACATTGTGCGGTCTTTCATTGAAGTACCCATCGGATGCGGTGTTCGCCTCCCAGACAGACAGCGATGCGGTGATCACGACGCAAGATGATATTGATTTTCAAAATGGTCAGGATGGCGAAGCTCCTTCATCGTATTACGTTGGGGTGTCCTGCAAAGATATCGCCAATCTCGATGAGTTCTTTGCGAAAAACACAAGTTCGACCATACAAAAGATTGGAACAACGCTCGTTGGCGGGCAATCGGCGATTACCGCATTGATTGGCGCAGACCATCATTATTCACTTTGGGTTCAGCACGACCGAGTTTCGATGATTGATTTCTCTTATGCCGACAGCGCAAGCGCGTTAACGCCAATTCAGAGCGCTATTCTCGAGAGCATTACGTTTACGCGATAGTTGAATAGACTGTGTCCATTTGCTTGATTTTGAAAAATCTGGCATAATCTTCGCGCGGGGTAGAGCAGCCAGGCAGCTCGTCGGGCTCATAACCCGAAGGTCACCGGTTCAAATCCGGTCCCCGCAACCAAAAATACTCGGCTTTTCGTCGAGTATTTTTGTTGCTATACTGCAGCCATCTTATGGCTCATATTGTCTCGGTGGTGAATCAAAAAGGTGGGGTTGGCAAAACCACCACGTCCATGAATTTGGCGGCGTATCTTTCGCATTTGGGAAAGTCAGTATTGTTGGTGGATTTAGACCCTCAAGGAAATGCGACAAGCGGATTTGGCCAGAGTCCAACGGAACTTTCAGGAACCTATGAGGCGTTGGCGGGAACGCATCAGGTGCGAGATTTAATCATTGGTACGAATCATCCTGGTCTTGCGTTGCTTCCTGGCGGGCCAGATCTCGCCGGTTCTGCGGTTGAACTCGTCACCGAATTTAATCGCGAGCGAAAGCTCGAGGCTGCGTTGATGCCAATCCGAAACGATTACGACTACATTCTTATCGATAATCCGCCGTCGCTCGGGTTGCTCACAATCAACGGCTTGGTTGCGAGTGATAGTGTGCTTATTCCAGTTCAGGCGGAGTATTATGCTTTGGAAGGTCTTGGTCAACTCATGCACACGGTGAACTTGGTTCGCGAACACATTAAGCCGAATCTCGGCATTATGGGTGCGGTAATTACGATGTTCGATCCGCGAACAAATTTGTCGAATCAAGTTCTGCAAGAGCTGTACAAGCATTTCCCTGGAAAGATTTTTCGATCAGTCATTCCTCGAAGTGTGCGCTTAGCAGAAGCGCCAAGTTTTGGGAAGACTATTTTGCACTATGATCCTGATTCAAAGGCTGCAAAGGCATACGAACGATTAGCGCGAGAATTTTTAGTCCGTGAAGAAGCCGGCGTTGCCGCCGTGTAATATGCAGAAGATTCAAGGAGGTTTGGGAAGAGGCTTGGGTTCGTTATTGCCGCCTGCAGGGTCGTCGGCACAGCCGCCGGCGCCGGTTGCTGACGTTGTTCTTCCGGTTGCTCCGGTAATTTTGCACGATGTTCCTGAAAAACACACCGAGCGGCTTCTTCGCATTTCGCCAAACGATATTGTTGCAAACCCACGTCAACCTCGTCATCATTTCGCGGAGGATGATTTGACGGATCTCATGGCGAGCGTGAAGGAACATGGCATTTTGCAACCACTTGTCGTCTCTGTTCGTGCCGACGGAACATACGAGCTTATTGCCGGTGAACGACGATTGCGGTCGGCTCGCGCGGTTGGTTTAGCATCGGTTCCAGTTATTGTGCGCGACGTGACTGAACAGCAAAAGCTCGAGCTTGCACTTATTGAAAATATTCAGCGTGCAGACTTGAATGCTGTTGAAGAGGCTAAGGCCTACAGGATGTTGATTGACGATTTTAATCTTACGCAGGACGACGTTGCCGGACGCGTAGGGAAGAGCCGTTCGCAAGTTGCGAACACGTTGCGTTTACTTGATCTGCCAACAGACATGCTTGCGGCGGTTATTGAAGGACGTATTACAAAAAGTCATGCACGAACGTTACTTTCTGAGCCGAACGATACGCGACGACGTGAATTGTTTGAAAAGATGCTTGGCGGTGGCGTGACGGTACGGTCTGCGGAATCGGTCACGTCACAGCGCCATACTGCGCAGAAAGATCCGAATATTCTTGCGCTCGAGGCTGCGCTTCGAGAAAAACTTGGGACAAAAGTTTCCCTTGATGTTCGTGGCGCAAAGAGCACGATTACGATTCATTGCTACTCAAAAGAAGATCTCGCTGCAATGATTCGACAGCTGAATGCGTAAATTAGCGTTTCACTTTTCCCCAGAGCGAGGAAAGTAGTCCGCGTTGTACTTCATGAAGTGCGGCGCGGATTTTGCTTCGGGCATGGCGCGTTTTAACGAATTTCAGCCAATCTTTATTTGGCATCTTTCGATTTTTGTCGATGATTAACTCGCACATGTCACCACTTTTCAGTGCGCGATCGAGCGATGCAATTTCTCCGTTCACTTTTGCTTGCGCGACTTTATTTCCAATTTCGGTGTGAATTGCGTATGCCATGTCGATTGGCGTGGAATCCTCGGGCAAATCAATCACATCGCCTTTTGGAGTAAAGACGAAAATACGGTCGCGGAACATGTCGAGTTTTAACTCATTTAAGTGCGCCATGAAGTCGTTCGCGCTGAGTTCCTTTTGAATGCGCGACAGTTCCTCCATCCATTCAACGTTTCGCTCTTCGCGGGTTGCGCCTTGCTTGTATCGCCAGTGTGCCGCCACACCGTATTCACTCTCCTCATGCATGGCTTGGGTACGAATTTGAAACTCCAAAATAGAACCGCTTTCGTCGAAAACCGTGGTGTGAAGCGACTGATAACCGTTTGGTTTCGGTTGGGCAATATAGTCTTTGATGCGACCAGGAAGTGGGGTGTACACGCCGTGAAGAATGCCAAGAACGGCATAACAATCGGTAATATCTTTCACGACAACGCGCATTGCGACGATGTCATACACCTTGCTCATGTCGTTTTTGTATTTCTGCAATTTCCTGTACAGGCTGTAGCAGTGCTTTACACGACCGTGGATATCGAGATACCCGATGCTATGACGATGGAGCTCTGCGCTGACGTGTTTCATGGCGCGATCGAGCGATGGACCGAACTTTTTGACGCGCTCTTCGAGCAGATGTTTTGTCCAGCTGTATTCTTTTGGCTCAAGGTATTTAAAAGAGTAGTCCTCGAATAATCCGCGGTATTCACCCATGCCAAGGCGATTCGCAATTGGTGCGTAAATTTCCAGCACCTCTTTTGCGATGCGAAGTCGCTTGTGTTCTGGAAGCGCATAGAGCGTTTCCATGTTGTGCATGCGATCGGCGAACTTAATAAAGACCACACGAACGTCCTCTGCCATGGCGACGAACATCTTGCGGAGGTTTTCGATGTAGCGCTCTTCTCCGCGGTATTTTACGTGCCCGAGTTTGGTAATTGCGGCAACCATCGATGCGATATCTGCGCCAAATTCTCGATCGAGATCTTCGACGGTAAAGGCGGTATCTTCTGGAACGTCGTGTAAAAGTCCTGCGGCAATAACGTTGCTTGGGAGCTTGAGGTCGGCAAGTTTGAGTCCAACGGAAAAACAATGAATAAAGTATGGCTCGCCAGTTGCGCGCGTTTGGCCCTCGTGAGCGATTTTTGCAAAATCGTAGGCCTTTTTGATGACGGCAAAATCGTCCGGCCCGTAATGGGCATCGAGTCGTCGCTCTAAGTCAGAGAAATTTGTGGAATCCATACACGAAGTATATCGAAGATAGGCCTTCTCACCAGCTCAGTCAATGAGATGTTATACTTCACGCATGAAGTCACAACAAAATATGGAAAATTCTCAATCTGCGCTTTCCGACGAAGCGCGCATTCTTGCGGTTCGATTAGCCGAGGCGCTTGGCGCAAGTAGCATGCCAGTTCAGGAAAAAGAGGCTTGGGCCGCGCTTATTCCTGAAATGCGGCTTGATCAGCTTGCGCGATTCGCCGAAGTTTTAGATGCGTCTGTTACAAATGCGATGCGTACAGAGGTTGCTGATGTTGTGGATAGCTTGCGGACGATTCTTGAAAAACACGCCGCAAAGCAAGCGGAACTTGATAGCACCTACATGTCGGGCGTGAGTGCTATTGTTCAGCGTCTTCGCACGACCGAGGCACAACACAAAAATTCTTCATCCTCTCAGGACTAAGCTGATATTGTATGGCAAACGAATCAAGACCTGGAATGAGTGGCAGGGAAGAGCCGAGCATGGCATTTGAATTAGCAGAACGAATCCAAAAGAGTTCTTCGAATTTCGAGAACGATCTCGGTGCAATTTTAAAACGCATTAAGAAGGGGAAGGGTACGGTGGAAGATAAGGGTACTGTTGAGGATATCGCACGAACGTGGGGCATCGAGAAGGGCAAGATGAAGAATGTCACGTGGGATAATCAAGATCAAAAGAGGGCAACAGAGATGGCTTTTGCTTTTGTGCAGGGCCCTTTGGATGAAGTTATTGAGGCCTTAAAGACGGCGACGCTTGTGGAAGGTAACGATGAAAACGCTAGCGGAGAGGGTGAGAAAGGGCGACGTGGAAAGAAAGGGGGGCGCGAGGGCCGTGAAGACGCTCGATCACGTCGTGGAAGAAACGAGGAGCAGTATAGGGAGAAAGAGAAGCCTCAAAGAGAAGGCGAGGTATCGTGGGGTGAAATTTTTGAAGCGCTTGATGCGCAAATTGCCGGGGTCCATAATCTCCCACTCGACAAAGTAGAGGGGGAGTTTGATGCGATCGCTGCGATTATTCGGCATTGGGATGATCAAATCGAACTCAAAGTTCAGGAGTGTGAAGCGAATGGGAAAGATGTGCCATCTGAGCTCGTCGAGGCGCGACAGCAGCTTGTGATTTTCGCGGGCTTTCTTGAGAAGAAACGTAAAGAGTTTGTCGAATGGCAAAATGGATTCGCTGTCATGAATGCGTTTGATGAAAAAATTCAAAGTCTTCCAGCAAAGATGGCCGAAGCAATCGCATTGCCGATTGCGACAAAAGAAGAGATTGCTGCTGCAAGAACGGCGCTTCAAGCTGTGGAACGCGAGTACGTGCAATACAGCAAAGAGTGGAAAGAGCAGGTTCTGCCAATCATGAAAACGTTCGAGAGAATCCCACGAGAATGGGGAGACCTCGCGGCAAGATCTCGTGCAATGCGAGATCAAATCGAGGGCAAAGGGAAGGCTCGTGACGGAGAGTTGAAAGAGCAGAGTCATGCACTTCGTCAGGCGGAACTTGCGGAGATGGAGGCGGTTGCTGCGCAGAATTTGGAGAAAATGCGCCAGAAGGAAGAGGAGAAGAAAGCGCAGGCGGAACAGAACAAAGAACGTTGGGAAAATGAATTCCCTGGTTTTTTGCTTCGTATTGCCCGAGAAGGAGTTGCATTACTCGATGCACGCCTATTGAGTGATGATGAGCGTATTGCGGCAATGGAAAAAGTGTTGAACGGTCTCGAGAAGTTGAAGCGAGATTGGATCGATCTTCGTAAGCTTGCTCCAAAAATTGGAGAAGGAAAGGAGGCTGCGATTGACCCTTTTGCGGTAGACGCTGACAGAGATATTACGGGAATGCTCAACGCTGTTCGCGGGTTCTTGGCTCCTGATGCGTTAAAGAATGGCGCAGTGTTGGGAAAAGTTCATAGCGATCTTGAATACCTCGTATTTGGTACGGATTTTGCTCGGCATTCGGATCTTCCAAAGGAAGCATACGACAGCCGTGTTGCAACGATTAGCGATTTTTTAAAGGGGAAAATTACAGATGACGTTGCGCTAAAAGCATTTAGTCGTGAAGAATTTGATTTCTTCACTGTGGTTAAGCAGTGTGGGGTCATGCAAGCGGTCCAACGGAAAGAGAAGAGCCGCTTCCTTTCAGAGGTGGACGCTGCGTGGGATGCGGTGCTTCATGCAGAGGGTTGGACGCAGCCTGACATGCGTCGTCGGGAAATTGCGCTGCGCGATGTGTATATTGAGGCATTGCGCGCAACCGGAGAGAAACAGGAAAAGATCGAACATGCGCTTGAAGTGAGTAGAGTTCCGGAAGTGCTGCGCAATGTGGTTGGCGAATGGCTTTCGTTAAAACTCGAGCTTCCTGCTCCTCAGGAATTTCTTGAGCGAGCTTCTCAGCCGCGTCATGAAAAATCACCGGAAGATCTACTCGTTTCGAAAGCGAAGCGCATGGTGGTTGAGTACAACGCTCTTGGAGCCGCATTACGAAGAGCGCAGTCAGATAACGCTTCGAATGTTGAAGAGTTTCAGGTTGAACGAAAAAGGTTAGAAGCAGAGATTGCTGCCTTGTTTGCAGAAAATCCAGGATTGATGGAGAAAATTCCAAACGTTCCGCGAGTGTTTAAGTCGCGAAGTGTTCTGCCGTCTGCAGCTTCAGCGCCAGAGACGCAAACAGAAACACCAACGCCAGAGGCTGCTCCCGTTGTTGCTGCTGTTGAAAAGCCGCGACGACCAACAAGCGCAGAAATTGATGCGATCGTCGAAAAACAACGTGTAAAACGAATGTCGGGTAGCGCATCAGAGGGTGCTGACGACGATCTTGAAACTGAAGATATCGATAGTGGCGACGCACGTGAATACGACGGTTGGGAGCCTGAGGATTTTGCAACGCTCGCGGAGCGTTTGGCGGCATTGGATGTTGGAGAAGCGCCGCCAGAGCAAAAGAAGGACAATCGAAAAGAACTCGCAACGCGCCAGGAAAAGCAGATTCGCAATCTCTTTGCCGATGACGTCTTCTGGAAGCCAGACGTATTGAAATCAAAACGAATGAATAGGCTCGTGGTGCTTGTTCGCCAAATCCGAGAAGGCGCTTTACAGCCGACGATGAATTCGCTCGAGGATTTGCGAGAAGATTGCGTGCAAGATTTTCTCCGTATTGCGGCAACATTTCAGAGCATCAACGAGCTTGAATTGCTCATCGGAGAGGTTCGTGAGAAATTCGCGGCGCGATTAGAGCCAGAAGCTCCGATCGAAGTTCCGATTGTAGCTTTGCCCGAGGCTCCGGTTGAAGTTCGAGTCGAACGGCCATCGATTGAGGATCAGAGCGTGTTGCTCGATCATCTGAATTACCTTCGTCAGGCAGCGATCGATGAAAGCTATGTTGGCGCGCGTGAGGAGTTTGAAGAAATGAAGGCGTTGTACAGCTTGTGGGCGAAAGGTGGGGTAAGCGCGGATCCGTTCCAGGAGGAATTGAAGAAGGCATTCCCGGGGTGGACCAAAGAAGATTTTGCGGTAGTCGTTCATGAATTGTCGGATCTTCCTCCGGTTCCAAGGCCTGTAGTTCCAGTTCGTCGAGCGTTTCCTATAGTAAAACCAGTTGAAACGCTTAAACGTACTCCAACAACAGTTGAGGTTACGTATTCTCCGGAGCCTGTCGAGTCTCTTCCTGCGCTTGATCGTTTTAACGTTCCGAGTGCTCCTCGAACTCCGCCGCGACTTCGGCCCGTTACTCCTGAACCGAGTCGTAGGTCTTCGGCTTCAGCGGCGCCTGAAGTTCTTGCAGCGCCAACGAGTCGAGAGATGACAGAGCGTTCTGAGGCGCCAAAATATCCCGAGGAACGTGTTTCGGGCTGGGCAAGGCGCATTCGGGGTTGGTTTGGTGGGGGAGCGATTGGCGATTACGCGGTGGAAAAGATGACCGGCCAGCGAACGCGAAATGAACGTGAAGGAAGACAGCTGACAGAGGATGAAAAGAAGATTCGCGTCGCTGGAGGTGTTATTAGTGCACTCGCAACAGTTTTTCCGGTGAAGATCTTTGCGAATATTGGAATGTATCTCTCACAGGAGCACTTTGTACGAGAAGAGCAGACGGAATTGTTCGCTTCACTGAAGAGCGTGCTTGAGGCGAATGTGCGAATTGCGAAAAAATCAGGATCAGCTCCTGAGCAAGTTGTGCAAGCAAATTTTGATGCGGGAAAGCGTGTCGAGCGCGCAATCGCAATGTCGCCATATTTGACCAACGCGGAAAAAGCAGAAATGAAGGAGCAAATTCTTGATCTCGCGGCAATCTATCAACGAGGAACAGAGAATGATACAAAGGAAAGAGACGCAGAGGTCGCGAAGGTTGTTGTGAATAAAGTAAAAGCAATCATAACCGACCGCGAAGTCGCAAAAGAAGGGATAAACTCAATGTTGTGGTTATTTGGGACTGTTGGTGATTTGCCGATGGCAGAAACGCTTCGTGGCGCATCGTATGCAGCTATTTCGTTCATGCAGCGATTCGAATCAGCAGCAAAGGCAGATCCGGACGCATCGTTTATTGAGAACACTGCTGATGTATTCCGCAATGCGTGGAATGCAACGTGGGGACCGATATCAGAACAATTCAGGAATCGAGGGGTTATTGCTCCAAACCTTGGCGATGCGGTGAATACACTCGGAACAGCGGTGGGAATGGCGTATATCGCGCTCGGCGGTCAGGCAGATGCATTGCCGGGAATTCGTGCGGCAATTAGTGACGGTTCTGGTCCGTCGCTTCGGTACGCTGCGCTTGAGACGCGGCAGCAGATTCAAAATGCAATCGACACCATACTTCCGGCGTTCGAGCGTGCCGCTCGACGCGAAGCATAAAACAAACACGCGAGCCAAACGGCTCGCGTGTTTTGTTATTCGTCGTCGCCTGATGATTTACGCTTCCATCGGCTCTTTGGCGCTTTTCGCTTCTTCACAAGAAGATCGATTGCATCATTGAGGGTTACCGTTTTTGGATCAATGCCCTTCGGAATGGTCGCGTTTGTTTTTCCGTCGGTAACGTATGCGCCGTACCGTCCATCTTTGATAACGATATTCGCTTTCGTTTCAGGTTCAATGCCAAGCTCTGCAAGCGGAGTCATGGCCTTAATTTTCTTTGCGACGCCGTCGGTGCAGAGCATAATTGCTTGTTCGATGCTTACGGTTGCAGGGTGGAATTCCGGTGGCAATGTGATGTTGATTGCGCCGCACTTTAAGTACGGGCCAAAACGTCCAACGTTCGCCACAATTTCGTCGCCATTGGTGTGTTTGCCGAGCGTTCGAGGGAGGGAAAGCAATTTGAGTGCTTGATCGAGCGTAAGCGTGTCGATGGTTTGGTTTTTTTCCAGGCTCGCGCGCTTTGGTTTTTCGGCGTTTTTGTCTGGTGAAAGTTCGCCAACTTGTACGAACGGACCGAATCGTCCGGTGCGCGCGACGATCATTTTCCCGCTTTCAGGATCGATGCCGATTTCCGTCACTTTCATGACGGTTTCTCGAGTGAGCTCTGCGCCTTTGCCAATAATTGCTTCATGAAACGGACCGTAGAAATCGCCCAACACCTCCTTCCACTTTTCCTCGCCTTCTGCAATTTGGTCGAGCTTCCGTTCCATGGTTGCCGTAAAGTCGTAATCGACGATTTGTGGGAAATGCTCCTTTAAAAGATCGGTAACGACGAATGCGATATCGGATGGGTACAGTCGCTTTCCATCGTCACGCAACACGTAGCCTCGCGTTTCGATAGTGTTTAATGTTGGTGCGTAGGTGGAAGGACGACCGATGCCGTACTCTTCCATGACTTTAATGAGCGACGCATCGGAATAGCGTGCTGGAGGTTCGGTGAAATGCTGTTCTGGGGTAACGCTTGCTGCTTTGCCAATATTCTCTCCCTCAGAAAGTGTTGGCAGAATTTTATCTTCTGATGCCTGCCAAACCTTCATGAAGCCTTCAAAGACAACAATACTGCCGTTGCCGCGGAAGGTGTGATTATTCGCGGTAAAGTCGATCGCGGTGCGTTCAAGTTTTGCACTTGGCAATTGCGATGCAACGGTTCGGCGCCACAGAAGGTCGTACAGCTTCCACATGCCAGGCTCGAGCTCGGCGCGAAGGCTTTCTGGTGTTGCGTTAACGTCGGTTGGACGAATCGCTTCATGCGCTTCTTGCGCACCTTTTTTGTTTGTCTGATATCGGACGCCGCCGGTGACGAGGTCGTTGCCCCACTGCGCCTGAATGAATGCTTGTGTTGCGGTGATAAATTGCTCACTCAAATTCGTCGAATCGGTTCGCATGTACGTGATGCGACCGGTCTCGTAAAGTTTTTGCGAAAGCGTCATGGTTTGCTTTGCGCTCATGCCAAGACGGTTGTACGCCTCTTGTTGCATGGTCGATGTGGTCAGCGGCGTTGGAGCCTTGCGACTCGCTGCTTTTTTCTCGATCGACTTCACAACGAAGTCTGCATCGCGCACTGCAGAAACAACAGCGTCGGATTCCGCTTGAGTTTTAATATCGAGCTTATCAATCTTGCGATCGCCGATCGCAACGAGTTTTGTTGGGAATTCGCTGTTCGATTTCGAAAGGATCGCCTCGACGCTCCAGTATTCGTCGGTTTTGAATGCCTGGCGTTCGCGTTCACGCTCAACAACCAATCGGACCGCGACAGACTGCACGCGACCGGCAGAAAGTCCGCGTTGCACCTTGCTCCACAAAAGAGGAGAGAGTTCGTAACCGACCAAGCGATCGAGAATGCGGCGCGTTTGCTGCGCATCCACCATTCGCATGTCGATACGTCGAGTGTGGTCGAGCGCTTCGGCAATAGCGGATTTGGTAATTTCGTGGAACGTAATGCGTTTTGCGGTTGTAGGATCGAGCTTTAAGACTTCCGCAATATGCCAGGCGATCGCCTCTCCTTCGCGGTCTTCGTCGGTTGCGAGGTAAATGTCGTCAACACCTTTTGCTGCGTCCTTTAGCGCCTTTACTTTGTCCTTTTTATCGACTGGAATTTCGTATGTTGGGGCAAAGCCGTGCTTCACGTCGACTGCAGTGCTCTTTTTTGGCAGGTCACGAATATGGCCAAATGATGAGATGACTTTGTACTCGCGACCAAGGAATTTGGTGATGGTTTTGGCCTTGGTTGGAGACTCAACAATGAGAAGCTTTGACATAGATGATGCGGACGATAGCACAATAACGGGCTTTTCCTCAATTCTTCCGTACAAATTGCTTCCCGCCGATATCTTCAATAACCCCCAATAACTCTAGGCCTGTTAGTGCAATTGAGCCTGCAGTTGTCGCGAGCCCCGCCTTTTCGATGGCGACGTCGATATGAACGGGTTCGGCGCCAAGTTGAGCGAAAAGAGCAATTTCGTCTGGTGGCCGACCAATAGGCAAAAAGGCGGTCGCGCTTGCTTGGGGGGCGACATTCATGCCGAAGACTTCAAAAATGTCTCTGGCCTCGGTAACGAAATGGGCTCCATTTTTCAGAAGATCATTTGTTCCCTTGCTTTTTGCAGAATCAATCATGCCCGGAACCGCAAAGACTTCGCGGTTTTCCTCGGTTGCTGATGTTGTGGTGATAAGCGTGCCTGAGGGAATCCCTGCTTCAACCGCAAGTGTACCGTGGCACATCCCGGCAACAATTCTATTCCGGATAGGAAAATTATATTTGTATGGAGGAGTCGTGAATCCAAATTCGGAAATGATTGCTCCGCCTCCTGCAAGAATTGCATCACCGAGTTCCTGGTGGCGTGGGTTATCAATTCCGAGAAAACCTGACCCGAGCACGGCGATCGTGATGCCGTGCACCTCAAGAGTTCCGCGGTGTGCGGCTTGGTCGATTCCATACGCTAAACCGCTGACAATAACGATTCCAGCATTTGCGCAATCGCTGGCAATTTTTTTCGCAGTGCGAAGTCCGTAGGCGGTAGCGTGTCGCGATCCCACAATTGCGAGATGTTTTTTGGTTTGCGGAGGCAATGCTCCTTTCACAAAGAGGAGTGCTGGCGGTGTGTGGATGGTTTTTAACATCTCCGGATATTCGTCGTCATGAATCGTTATTGCGCGAATGCCATGACGCTCCATCGTTTCTGCAAATACGAGTGGATCGCATGTTTGACGGAGCAGGATGAATTTTTGAACGTCGTGTTGGCGAGCGCCGAGGGACAAAAGCTCATCGCGCGTAGCGTTCCACGCATCCTTTGCGTCGGAAAAATGTTCAAAAAGTAGGGCGTTTGTTTTTGGCCCGAAGCCTGGAACATTTGCGAGAGCGACGGTGTATGGAGAGGTCATGAACTCTAGTATAATCATGTTATACTTTCTTTCGTATGCGGAAGTTCACGGCGTGTGTTCGGTGGATGGCGAATTGGTTTACACATCACAAAGCAGCAACAGCGCTTGCAATAGCGGTGTTGCTTTTGGCGGTTCCATTCCATTACTCGTTCGCTGTGAGCGAGCTGTTTACAAAGTTCGCAACAAACCCGATCGACACCACCATGATCACGCTTGCGGGCATTGTTCAGGTGATTACTGGCGCTATTGGTCAGGCAACGCTCGCGTTAATTCAAATGGTTGTTATTCCGGTGTTGGGCTACAACGGTTTTTATAATAGCCACATTACGAACCTTGGTTGGTCGCTTGTTCGGGATGTGGTGAATATGTTCGTCGTTGCGGTGCTCATGGTGATTGCGATCATGACCATTATTGGATACTCCGCTGCAAACTGGACGCAGCAGCTTCCAAAACTCTTCATCGCCATCGTGCTTGTAAACTTCAGTAAGCTTATTTGCGGATTCCTCATCGACGTCAGCCAAGTAATCATGTTCACCTTCGTGAACGCGATCGTTTCTATTGCTGCTGGAAATTTTGCGTCGATGTTAAGTTTGAATACATTTGGACAGTTCGGTGCAGATTTTATCGAGAAGATTAATGCAAAGGGCACAGGATTGGAAGCATTCGAGTTTTTGATGGCGGCATATTTGCAGTTTGTGGTGCTCCTGGGAATTCTTGGCGTTATTTTCCTTCTTGCTGCGGCGTTTGTGTGGCGTATCGTCATCTTGTGGGTGTTAATCATCATGTCGCCGTTGGCATTTTTCATGGTTGGGGTGAAGGATGTATTTCATGCGGCAGAGTCGAGCTATAAAACATGGTGGTCAAAGTTCACGAGTGCGCTGATTTTTGGACCAACGATGGTGTTTTTCTTGTGGCTTGCCCTTGCGGCGTCGTCGGGATCGAACCTCGCGCAAACTGAAGATTTTCCAATGCCAGAAACGCAAGGCGATGCCGGAATTCCGTTAAAGATGTTCGATTTGAACAATTTTCTTGGTATGTTCTTGGCGCTCGCAATTTTGCTTGCTGGTATGCAGCAGGCGTCGGCAAGCGCTGGAGCGTTGGGTGGCTGGGCAGCGAGTGCCTTGAGTGAAGGGATGGGAAAAGGATTGCTGAAGGGTCTTGCTCGGCCAGTGAATAGCGCAAAACGACTTGGACAGTTTGGTGTGAAGGGCGGAAAAGTTGGCGGTGTTGAGGTCCCTGGTTTGGCAAAAGTTGCTCCAGGCTTAACACAACAATTTGGAAAAGGCTTGGCGAATGCGGGAACAGGCTTAAGTAAAAAACTCGGTGGCGGCGTTGTTGCAAGCGCGATTGGCGGTACATTCGCAAGTGCCGGAGCTTTTGTAGCGAATGAGGGGAAAGAAGAGCGTAAGAAGTTGAATAAGGCTGGAGCGGAAGTTGCTGAGCACATGACCGATGACCAGAAGACGGCGTACAACTTGGCAAAAGCTGATATTGCGGCTGGTGACGCTGACGTCGCTGCCGGAAACGCAAGTATTCTCAAGGCGCAAGAGGTGTTGAAGAACGAGAAAAGTAGTGATGATCAGAAGAGACTTGCTGAGGCGGATATTGTCGAGGCAAACGCTCGTATTAAAGAAGCGAAGAATCGGGTCTCTGCTGGAAATGGCGTTCTCGCGCAGTTCGGCGGAGAAGTGCATGGTGCACGTACAAAAGAGCTGGTCACAAAGGAAAAGGCACAAAAGAAGCTTCGCGAGGAATACGAGAAGAAGTACAAAGATGCTGGTGCAAAGAATTACAAGGAGCTTGCTGCAAAGGATTACAACGCGGTTATGGCGCAAGAGCTCGCGTTTGCCTCAACTGATGAAGGCAAAGCGTTTTTGCAGCTTTCTGGTGAGGAAAAAGATTCTATCGAAGACACATACACCGCAAATCCGCACCTTATTAAGGCAAAGGGCGATAAGTCGAAGGTGGACATGATTATGGAACACTTCCAGAAAATGGAAGACAAGAAACGTCTCAACGTTGGTGCTATTAGTACAAATGCATTTGCGGATCCTGATGCACGTAAAGCGATGGAATCATTTACGCGTAAGGATAGAGATGGAGTTGAGTCGTCGGTCTGGGCAGATTTGGAATCCGGAAAGGGAACGATCGCTCAGCGTGATGCTCTTGTTGCGATGATCTCTGTTGAGGATGTTCGAAGTGCGGAAAAAGGCGTGCAAAGCGTCGCGTCCCTCGTTCGTGCTCATGCGGTTGCCGACGGTGATGATAGTCGTCGTGCGGCAATCATTGAGCGTTTGAATCAGCCAAACGCGGGTGGTTTGCCGGGGTCTGTTCATGGCGCGGCGTCTGCAGCATTGTTGAACTACAAAAAAGATGGAAAAGCTGTGTACTCCACTGGCGATGTTCTTGGTGCAGAATTCGCGGCGATGTCAACAACATTTGGTGCCGATGCTGATACGAAAAACCCACCATCAATTGTTACCCGCGCAAATGCAATGGTTACTGCGGATTCGAAAACTGCACGATTCTTTGATTCGCAAGTTACCGACGCGCCAAACGCCGCATCGTTCGCCGTTGCTGGTGCAACAAAGAAAGACGACATTCGCAGATTGCAGCGAGTTATTGCTGAAAAAGCCGGAACATCAGAGGCGGTTGATGCTGAAAAGGCGTTGGAGGTTATGGGTAAATCGGTTACCGCAGAATCAAAACGCGCGAATATTTCAAAGGCTCGTGGCGATCAGTTGAAGAATCTTGCGCAGGAGCTTGGTGTGGAATCGCATTACCGTAATCGAAGAAATGACGACGATGATAACAACGGCGGTGGCACGCCTCCTCCAATTGTCGGTGGTCCGAGCGGCGGCGGAAACGGTGGCGGTGGATCGAGTGGTGGAAGCTCCGGTGGCGCAGCTCCTGCGCAAAGCAGCGGATCAACGCCTTCATCTGGTGGATCTACGACAGCATCGAGCTCGAGCGCTTCGAACACGGATACTGTTGGTCCTGCGATCTATACTGAGGAAGCATCTCGGTCGTCTAAACCCCTAGGAAAAATATACGAAAATCCGTACAGTGATCCAGATATTGGAGGATCAAGTTTTGATGACGTTGGATATGATGCGAAAGAGGGGATCGAGGATCGTGCAAGAAGGGAAGCTGTTAGTGCAGTAAAGGCGCATTACCCAAAGTTGAAAGTGGGCGGCATTGAATGGATGAATGAAGTTCAGAAGATACAAGCGGATAGATCTCGAGGATACTATAACGACTTTGTTAGAAATAATCCCGAAAAGGCCGCCGCATATGCATCGCGTCACGCAGAAGTAGGCCAGGCATTCGAGCGTTATCAGAGAGAGCAAAAGAGTTCGTAAATAGTGTTTCGGAGGATTATGTCCATTCAAGATCTGCTAAAAATTCCGACGGTGCAGGCGTTTCTTGTGGACGGTTCGGTGATGACGGTTTTTGAGGCTATCTTGGAAAAGTTTGCATTGCCGAAAGACCGCGCAATAGAGTTGCTCGACTTAACCGACGCTGCGCTCGATGGAACAATTACCGTCGATGCGTTTCCGGATTTGCTTGCACAGGCGTTTGGCGCCGAGCCAGAACGTGCAAAACGAATGGCATGCGATGTTGTGGGGTTTCGGTTGTTGCCATTGGAAGAATACGTTCCTGGCGTTGCGGCGCAAATTACGGCGTGGGGAGGCGATTTGAGCAAATATCCAAAGTCTCGAGTAGGGAAGACAAAGATGAACGCAGAGACATTTGCGAGCCAGCTTGATGAAAAGCTTGAGTTAAATTTTTCAGAGGTGCTTATTAAACGCTGCGCGTATCTCCTTGCAGCGTATTGGAATAAAGAGAAGACGAAAGAATCGACGGTGACGTTTTTTTCTCGCGCAACGACAATCGGCGGACTCGGGCTATCGCCAGACCTCGCACAAAAACTTCTTGCCGAGATCGATGGGAGCAGAGACATGATTGATATCGTCGACAGCGCTACGGTAGTAAATACTGGCGAGGAAGCGGTAAAGGAAATCGAGGAACAATTCGCAAAGTCCGAGGCTGAAGTTCCCCCTCCTTACGAAGGAGGGGGCAAGGGGGAGGTGTCACACGAACTCACTTCCGAACTTCCTATTATTAACGCTCCAACAAAGCCTGTACCAACAAGTCACATCGACGATTCCTGGAAGGGTGAACTCAAGGAGGCAGAGAAGAAGGCAAAACAGGTTGTATCGGTGGAGTCATTGAGGAATGTTGGAGATAAGGTTTCTGTGCAGTCTGTAGCCGATGCTCCGAAAAACAACATCCTCGACAGGCGTTTTGCTGCACTCACAAAAGATTCATCGAGCGAGCACCTCGAGCCTATACTTCCTGAGGCTCGGGTGAGTTTAGCGCGATCGGCGAAGGAAGAATCCGCTCAGCAGTCCCAGGCGATTTCTGAAGAAAAGCTTGTCGATGCCGCAATCGCAAGTCGACCAGCGCCGGTGAAACCGATGCTGACGGTTGGATCTGTTGTCCCACAAAATAGTGGAAAGCCTATGACCGACATTCAGCCGGTGAAACGACTTGTTGGGCCGATTGACGAGCTTGGCGGCATGACTGCGGTTGAATTCCGCAGACTTTCAAGTGTTCCAGCTGATGCTGCGCAAAAAATTGAAGATATTCTTTCAACCCTTGAGTCGCAGTCGTATGAGGATCGCGTGAAAGGCGTAAAGGCGTGGCGACAAAGCCCAATGAACCAGTTGTACGTCGCGATGACGACACAAGCGCTTTTGCAGGGCGTTGGTCTTGCGGAAATCGCGACTCGTAAGCGAAGTGCTGGCGAGGAAAGTTTAAGTCCGGCGGAGATTCGTGCAGTCTCGGCATTGAATGAGCGTTTGCGATTTTAGGTGATATACTTTGGGCATGGCTGGTCAGAATCAATTTGTCGTCCCACAGTTTCTCGACGTGGAATCGAAGATTATCGGGCCAATCACTGCTCGGCAATTTTTGATTCTGCTCGGCGTGCTGTTAGTGGAGTTTGTGATTTATCGCATCTTCCTGAATATTCTTTTCGTTCTCGCGCTCGGTGTTCCGGTACTTGCAATTGGTTTGGCATTCGCGTTTGCGAAGGTTAATGGTCAGCCGTTTCATTTTATCGTGCTGAACTTCATTCAAACTTTCCGTAAGCCGCATTTACGTATTTGGGATAAAACGCTGAGCGATGCGGACATTCGAACCTTTTTACAGAAGCCTGAAGAAGAAATTCTTGTACCGAAAGTTCGCAAGGCGCCGCTTGAGCGTTCACGGTTGAACGAGCTGACACTTGTGGTGAATACCGGAGGCGTGTATCAGTCTGACGAAGACGTGTAAACCTATGGCACACGCGAAACCAAAATCTGGCCAGCCAACGCAACGATTTTTAGATATTGCAGAAATTCGTGAGGATTGTGTTGTGATGAAAGACGGTACGCTCCGTGCGGTCCTCATGGTTTCGAGTATTAACTTTGCGTTAAAAAGCGAGGACGAGCAGCAGGCGATTATTCAGGGCTACATGCAATTCTTGAACGGACTCGATCATCCGCTGCAGGTAGTGATTCAATCCAGAAAAATGAACGTCGATGGGTATCTCGCCACATTGAAGACGCAAGAGGAAACGATTCACAACGAACTTCTGAAAACGCAGATCCGTGACTACACATCGTTTATTCAGGAGCTTGTGGAGCTTGGTCAGATCATGCAAAAGCGATTCTTCGTTGTTGTCCCATACGATCCTTCTGAAGGAAGCGAGAAGGGAAAAGGATTCCTCACAAAACTTTCAAGCGCATTCTCGCCAGCGAAGATTATTAAGCTGAATGAGAAAAATTTTCAGGATCGTCGCGGAACGCTCATGCGCCAGGTTTCGACGATTGCATCAGGTTTGGGGAGCATGAGTTTGCAGGTTGCGCTTCTGGATACGCAAGGGCTTATTGAATTGTATTACTCGTCATACAATCCGGACGTGTATGACACAGAAAAGCTTGTTGATGTTGGGAAGCTTCGTGTCGAAACCCATTTCTAGCGTATGGCATTTGATTTGAACAATCCAAAAGACGTGAAAGTCGTGCCGCCAGCGCTTCAGCCAAAGCCAATTTCTGAGGCTCAGGCACGCGCAATGCAGGAGCGTACAACGCTCGAGGAAGAGCGTATCTATCGCCGTGGAACAGTAAGTGTTCGCGATTTAATTGCGCCGTCATCGTTCGAGGTGACGTCGGCACATTTGCATTTAGGCGACATGTACGTCCGAACGTTGTTTGTGACGACGTATCCGCGATATGTCGGCATTGGTTGGGGTGCTCCAATTATCAATTACAACAGCACGATTGATATTGCGATGTATTTTTACCCAATCAAGCCAGAAGTTATTCTCAAGCAACTTCGGAATAAGGTTGGTGTGCTCGAGGCGCAAATTATTTCCGACAACGAAACCGGAAAGCCACGTGATCCAATTCGTGAAACTGCGCTGCGCGACGTCGAGCAACTTCGAGATGACCTCACGCAAGGAATTGAGCATTTCTTTCAGTTTGCGTTTTACGTAACACTGTATGCAAAAACTCCAGAAGAGCTCGATAAACGGACTGAAGAAATTGAGTCGATTTTCGGTCAGAAGCTGATTTATTCAAAGCGTGGATTCTACCAAACAGAACAGGGATTCAACTCCACGTTGCCACTTTTGAACGATGAACTTGCAATTACGTTCAATATGAATACGTCGCCGATTGCGTCGTCGTATCCGTTTATTTCATCAGACGTGACGAGTGATAACGGAATTCTGTACGGTATTAATCGTCATAACAACTCGTTGATTTTGTTCGATCGTTTTAGTTTGCAGAACGCAAACTCCGTCGTGTTCGCAACGTCTGGTGCTGGAAAATCGTATGCAGTGAAGCTTGAGATTTTGCGTTCGATGATGATGGGGATCGACGTGATTGTCATCGACCCTGAAATGGAATATCGGCAGCTCTCTGATGCAGTTGGCGGAACGTACATTAACGTCTCCCTTGCATCAGACAGCAAAGTGAACCCGTTTGATTTGCCGCGCGCAAAGGGTGACGAAACGTCGGTTGATGATGTGTTGCGTAGCGCTGTGATTACGTTGAAGGGCCTGCTTCGTATCATGATCGGGAAGCCGACGGGCGAAAAAGGTTCCTTAAGCTTTACGCCGGAAGAAGATTCATTGCTCGATAGGGCGCTGCTTGAGGCATATGCAAAGCGCGACATTACGCCGGATTTAACGACGCTTGAGGGAATCGCGGATTACCCAATTCTTGAGGATTTGCTGCAGGTGTTGCAGGGCATGAATGGTGGCGACAATTTGGTGGCACGACTGGAAAAATTTACGAGCGGAACATTCTCTGGGCTTCTGAATTCGCCAACAACGGTGGAAATGCGCAATCAGCTTGTGGTGTTCTCGGTTCGTGATCTTGAGGACGAACTTCGTGCAATGGCGATTTACACTATCGTGAACTACATTTGGAACGTGGTGCGTTCAGAACGGAAGAAGCGAATTCTCGTGATTGATGAAGCGTGGTGGCTCATGCAGAATGAAGACTCGGCGAAGTTTATTTTTGCGCTCGTGAAACGCGCGCGAAAATACTATCTCGGCGTTACAACAATCACGCAGGATGTGAATGACTTCCTTGGATCGTCATACGGACAGGCAATCGTGACGAACTCGTCATTGCAGTTACTCATGAAGCAGTCGCCAGCAGGAGTCGATCGTATCGCGGAAACGTTCAATTTAACGCAGAGCGAAAAATATCTCTTGCTCGAGTCGGCTGTTGGTGAAGGGATTTTCTTTGCTGGTCAAAAGCACGCGGCAATTAAGATTGTTGCGAGCTACACGGAAGACCAAATTGTGACGACGAACCCACAGCAGTTGCTCGAGATCGAAAAAGAGAAAAAACGCCTTGCCGCAGAGCAAGCTGAAGAACGAAATGCCTAAGTATGGAACGCAAAACCAAAATTGAAATCGCGCTCGCCGTTGCTGTTCTCCTGGTCTTTCTCGCTGTGCTTTTGTTCTGGAGACAGAAGGCAATAGCGCCGGTGACGACAGCGCCGGCAAAAATCGCCATAACGACGTCAACGGACAAGACAACGGGGACGTCAACGGACACCGCGACACAGGAAGCTCCTGTTGTAAAAGAGACATCGGCACTGACGGTTGCACGAACGTTTGTTGAACGGTTAGGGAGTTATTCGTCGGAGGCTGATGCTGCAAACATTGAAGATATTTTGCCAATGGCGACAACGGCATTTCAGAAGAAGCTTGAAACGCTCGCGAAGCAAGCGCGTACCTCTGGTGATGGGGCGTATTACGGCGTTTCAACGCTCGTTGTTACTGCGCCAAAAACATTGAGCTCCAGTGCAACGCAGACGGTGCTTTCAATGACCACGCAACGCGAAGAAACGGTCGGTGATCCTGGAAGCACAACGGTGAAGTACCAATCAATTACTATTACCTTAGTGAAGTCTGGAACCACGTGGCTCGTGGATGGATATACCTGGAAGGACGGTGTGTGATTTGGGGTGCTGTATTTCCACGGTATTGCGTGAGCTGTGGCACGGAAGGGGCGTTGCTTTGTGTATTATGCGCGGCGGATACATCGCTTGATGGTCCGCCGTTTGCGTATGCGAACCCAAAGATCCGGAAGCTTATTTGTGCATGGAAATATGATGGCGATGAGGACGGACTTCGATGTCTTATTGGACTTATTCGTCCCAGAGCCGCGTCTTGGAAAAGTGTGATTGAGGCGAAGAGCATTCAGGCGGTTGTACCAATTCCACTATCTTCTTGGAAAGAAAGAATGCGAGGATTTAATCAAGCGAAAGATGGGGCGCGAGCGATTGGCGAATTGTTGCATATACCAAGCATCGATCTTCTCGAGCGAAAACATCGATGGTTTGCGCAGGCGAATACGTCGCATGAGTTGCGAAAGAAAAGTTTTGCGAAGAATCCATTTACGCTCAGATCAGGAATCGATGTTCCAAAGAGAATCGTGATCTTTGATGATGTTGTGACGACGGGTGCGACGATGAACGCTGCTGAAGAAGTATTGCGAGATGCTGGTGTTGAGGAGATTGTGAGAATGAGTATTGCGAGGGGATAGGGAACTGAACTGATTCTTTGGAGGGGTTGGGAAGAGGCGGTGAAATCTCCCCCCCATTTATGGCGCTCGACGAACCTGAGCCGGGTGAGGAGAGTGAGTCGGAGGGGGCTTGCGAGCTTGGGGGTGTTCGTTTTGAACAGGGGGTCTTGTAAACGCAACTCAGTTGCGTTATGGTCGATGACGTATGAAACTCGAAACATCCAGAACCGCCGAGCTTCGCTACAATCTCGCCGCAGAAGGTTTTCGCATGACAAAGCTCCGCAGAGCACTTCTCGAGATCTTCGCGAAGAATATGAAGCCGTTTTCGGTAGACGAAATTCGGGGTCGCCTCAGAAAATTTGATATCCCCGAGGTCCATAAAGTTACACTTTATCGAGAGCTCGAGGTTCTCGTCGAAGCTGGCGTCATCGTCCCCATCTACTTCCATGATCAGGTTCAACGTTACGAATTCGTCGAACAAGATCACCATCATCACATCGTGTGTATAAAGTGCGATGCCGTCGCCGACATCGACGTCGCGGATCCATTCGACAAACTCGAAGATAAAGTTGATAAAAAGTCCAAGTTCACCATTCTCCGTCATTCTTTAGAATTCTTCGGTCTATGCAAAAGCTGCGCATCGCTCTAGGCATTTCTCTCGCGATCATCGCGTTTTGGGCCGCCGCCTTTGTGTTTGTCCTGTTCTTTCTTGATGAAGGCTCGATTCCGGATTACACCAAAGACGACGGGAAGGTTTCAATCGTTGCGACGATCTACCCGTTAGCTTGGATGGCGAGTGATCTCGATCCCGCGGCAACCATCACTACCATCGTTGGCCCCGGTCTTGAGCCTCACGATTTCTCGCCAACGATTGATGACGTAAAGAAGATTCATGACGCAGAGCTTCTCATCGTGAACGGTGGCGTTGATTCTTGGATTAATGACAGTACGCTTGAGCGAAACTTCCCAACGATCGACGTCCTTGCGATGCTTCAATATCCAGAAGCCGATCCTCATGTATGGCTCGATCCGGTATTGATGCAGAAGATTGTTGAGAGTATTGGCGGTCAGCTCGAACTCATCGATCCAAAGAATGCCGATGTGATTCGACAGAATGTTTCGAAGAAGATCGCGGTTCTCCAGGGAATCGATGACGAGTATCGCGCGAGCCTCGCCTCGTGTCAGATTCCTGAGATCGTCTCCTCTCACAACGCATTCGGATTCCTCGCGAAGCGATACGGATTCACCGTTCATGGCATCGCAGGCTTTTCTCCAGAGAATGAACCGTCGTCGTCGAAACTTGTTGAGCTCACCGATCTGATCCGATCGCATCACATCACTACAGTATTCTTTGAGGAACTCGCGAGCGATGCGCTGTCGAAAACGCTTGCTATTGAAACTGGAGCGAAGAGTGATGTGCTCGACGCTATTGAGAGCCTAGCGTCAGAAGAATCCGAACGACTGGAATACCCTGGTATCATGGAGAAGAATTTAGCCAAGCTCAAAACTGCGATGGTATGCACGGAATAGTGCCGATTCTTTCACTGCACGACGTTTCGTACCGGATTGACGGCAAAGATATTTTGTCCAACATTTCGATTGCTATTGGTCGCGGCGAATATGTGGGCATTATTGGTCCGAATGGTGGAGGAAAAACGACGTTGCTTCGATTGTTACTCGGCTTAGCCGCGCCGAGTCACGGCACGGTCGAAGTGAAGGTCCCGAAGTCGAAAATTGGATACGTTCCGCAACGTTCGAGCAGTGGTGAAGTGACGTTCCCCGCAACGGTTCGAGAAGTGATCGCAAGCGGAATCTTCGACGCGAAATCAATGCATGATCGTGATCATCGTATTCACGACGCAATGAAGACAACGGGAATTGCGCATCTTGCACATCGTCGAATCGGTACACTCTCTGGTGGTGAGCGGCAACGGGCTATGATTGCTCGAGCATTAGCGGGTAATCCTGATGTGTTGTTCCTCGATGAACCAACCTCGGCGATTGATCCAGGAAGCCAAGAAGAGTTTTACGCATTCCTTCGTAAGCTGCACGACGAGAAGCGCTTAACAGTCGTCCTCGTTTCCCACGACACCGACGCTATCGCTCACCAAGTTGAGCGTGTGTTCTGTTTAAATCGCCATCTCGTCTGTCATGGTCATCCAGACGATGTAATGCATAAGATGGAACACTATGGCCATTAAATTTCCGAAATGGGGTCAGGTCTTGCTTTTGGCAATGTTTTTTTTCATTCCGACCACCGTTCGCGCTGAATCGTCTTATTACACGGGTCGCGTCACGATTATTTTTAGTGAAGGCGTAAATCCTGATCCTACATTTAATGAAACGTTTCAGCGCGTGAACGTTCGTTTGAATAACGGACCAGATGCAGGAAAAGATGAAATGATCGAGTACGCAACGACAGCAAATGCATTTGAGCAACAGAAGCTTGCGGTTGGTGACTCGGTTATTGTGACCAAAAGCATTATTCCCGAACAACCTGGATACATTATTCTCGATAAGCTTCGTATTCCCGGTGTGCTTATTGGTTTAGCGGTGTTTTTTCTTCTCGCGATTATTTTTGGCGGCATTCGTGGGTTCACGTCGCTCTTCGGCCTCGCGGCAAGCCTTGGTATTCTCGCTTTCGGTGTAATTCCAGCAATCATGGCAGGTCACGATGCACTCACCGTCAGCGTTATCGGCGCGTTCTCGATTGCAGTCATTTCGATTCTTCTTGCACACGGCGTGAACAAGCGAAGCGGAATTTCGCTTGGTGCAACACTCGTGACGTTGATTGGTGCAGTTGTATTTTCGTTGATCGCCGTGGCGCTCGCGAAGCTTTCTGGGTCCGGAACCGAGGAGGCGGTGTATCTCCAGATTGGATCGCTTCCATCGCTAAATCTTCAAGGACTCCTTCTTGGCGGAATGATTATTGGAACACTTGGCGTTCTTGACGACGTCACGACGGCACAAGTTGCTGCAGTTGAAGAGATTGGAATTGCCGACTCTTCACTCACGAGAAAAGAATTGTATACGCGTGGTCTTCGTGTCGGGAAGGAGCATATTGCGAGCCTCGTAAATACGTTGGCGCTTGCATACGCCGGAGCGTCATTCCCATTGTTCCTTTTGTTCGCGGTGAACGGTGGTCCGCCGTTGTGGGTGATTTTGAATGCGGAATATGTCATGGAAGAAGTGGTACGAGCGATTGTTGGCGGCGCATCTTTGGTGATTGCCGTCCCAATCTCGACGTTTGCTGCGGCGTGGTACTACGGTAAAAAGCACTAATATGTTTACAGACTTCTTTACGTACGACTTTCTCACTCGTGCACTGATCGCTGGAATTATTATTGGGACGGTCGCGCCAATTCTTGGCATATTCCTCACGGTTCGCCGATACGCATTAATTGCCGATACGCTTTCACATGCATCGTTAGCCGGCGTGGCGATCGGTATTATTCTCGGCGTGAATCCGATTCTCGCGGCAATTGTTGTTTCGGTGATTGTGGCGATTGGAATTGAGCGGCTTCGGTTGTCTGGGAAGTTCGGCGGCGAAGCTGTATTGGCGTTGTTTCTCTCGGGAAGCCTCGCGTTTGCTGTTGTGGCGATGAGCGCGGTGGGGAAGTTTAATGGGGGAGTGCTCGCGTATCTTTTTGGGAGCATTACGACGGTGACGGTGGACGATCTGTGGATGATTGGTGGATTAGGTGTGGTTATTGTGGGGATAGTTATGAAAATGTACCCGCAGTTTTTTCTCCTTTCCTTCGACGAAGACGTTGCAAAGGCGAATGGAGTGAACGTGACGCTCTCAAGCATGATTCTTGCGATACTCACGGCCGGTATGGTTGCCGTCTCAATGCGCGTCGTCGGTATTCTCCTCGTTGGCGCTTTGATGGTTATTCCCGTTCTTACCGCAACGCAGTTCAATCGTGGATTCAAAACAACGATCGGCATTGCGATCGTTGTTTCTTTGCTGAGTGTGCTCCTCGGCCTCGGCATGTCCTATTCCTTCAATCTCGCAACTGGCGGAACGATTGTGCTCTGCGCTGTCGGCTTATTCGTTGCAAGTCTTATCGGTACATCAGTTATTCGTCGAGTGTAAAGAGACTTGTGGCATAATAGGGATATCATTTACTAAATAATGATTATGGCAAAGGGAAACAATGCCCAGAAGAAGGATAAGAAGAAGCCAAAGGGTGGAGTGAAAAAGAAGTAAGATCAAAAAAACCATGTCTGACGACATGGTTTTTTTGTGGTGCGCCCGGCACGACTCGAACGTACGACCCTCAGATCCGCAATCTGATGCTCTATCCAACTGAGCTACGGGCGCTTGGAGAACCGCACCAGTTTGTCCATTTTCGGCTTGCTGCGTCGCAAATTCGCTCTACGTACCGAGAAGTACGTCTCGCGAACTTTGCTCCTGGCGCACCGAAACTGGCCTAAACTGGTGCGGTTCTCTTCAACTGATTTGATTCAATTTTGGAGAATCGAATCGCGTAAAATCTCTAAGAAATCCTACGAAATGCTTAGAGTTTATACACTCTTCGGAGCACATCTGTCAAACTCTCGCCTTCGCGTTCAAGGTTTTCAAAAACAAAGGGGAGAAGCGTGCTTCGGACCTCGTTCGGGTTTAAATCCTCAAGCCCAATAGAGAGCATTGGCTGAAAACGCCCATGAAAATCAACATAAAGATTGTTGATGTCTGGTGGGTCGTAAGTGAGTGAAAAGTCCCGAATGTTTTCGAATGGGAAGAACGCCTCACCAAATACCAGTCCTTTGCTTGTGATATGCACAGGTACTCGGGAAGGACGCTTCAGATCGCGGATCAATGTAATAACCGCGAACATCAGCACGATAACACCGAAAATAAAGTTTCCGGTGAATAGGGCGTACAAAATAAGGAAAAGGCCTACTGCGGACGCAATGACATACCATCGTTTGGAACGCTCAACATATGGGAATTCCCACGATTCCCAACTCATCATCGGCTCTCCTGCGTCGATGGTTTCTTGAATCTCTTCCTCTGGATTTTCTACATTCTTGGCTGGCATGTGGATAGTATAGCAAAGAATTGGCCTCCTCCGTGCTCACCTTGAATATATCGCGCATCTTGGGTACAGTACTGGCGAGTTTGGAGAGGTGGCCGAGTGGCTTAAGGCACAGGTTTGCTAAACCTGCGTACCGCAAGGTACCAGAGGTTCGAATCCTCTTCTCTCCGCCACATACAACCGACCCGAAATGGTCGGTTTTATGTTAGGCTAGTTCCTGTATGGACCTCGTCACCATAAAAACCTACAACCAACTCGCAAAAGCCTACGACGACGAGACGGTGGATTTTTGGGCGCGATTTCCGGGGGAGTTTGTTGATAAATTTGTGGCTCAGGTTTCGGGAAAGATTCTGAACGTTGGGAGCGGACCGGGTCGGGACAGCGTTCTCCTTCGAGATCGAGGACTGGATGTC
>CAIKHN010000018.1 GCA_903827265.1 Candidatus Uhrbacteria bacterium | reverse complement strand
CGTGGTCAACGGCGGTGTATGCTTCTGTTTATGTTCCCCACCCGATCCATCGCGTTCATGAATCTGTACCTCTCCTGCGTGTTTTCGCTTGGAGCCGTTCTTGGAACGCTTGTGCTCCCGTCGTTTCTCCCAAATGTTCATATCGACGATATTCTGCCGATAACCGCAGCAAAGCCCATCGAAACTCCCCCATCAAAACCCGCGAATCTTCTCTTTGTTGGCGACATCATGTTGGCGCGCGGCGTGGAATGGAAGATTGGCAAAACGAATCTCGACTATCCGCTTTCCGACATTGCCGACTATCTTTCTGCGCCAGATCTCACCATTGGAAATTTTGAAGGAACAATTCGAGAAACGCCGAATCAGGAACTTGATGGCTTCACGTTCGACACAACACCCGAAATTGCCAAAATGGTCGCCGATGCCGGGATCGATATCGTCTCGCTCTCGAACAATCACAGTGACAACTATGGATCGGCTGTTGTGCAATCGACTCGCAGCACCATCGCTTCGCTCGGAATGACACCATTCGGTGATCCATACGCAAGCAAAGACTTCGTTGGCCATGCAACAATCAACGGCCTCTCAATTTCGTTTATCGGGTTTCATGCATTTGGCGAGGAACCCGAATCAATCGTGGACGCAATCAAAGCCGAAAAAGCTGCGGGCAACTTCGTCATCGTTTTCCCGCACTGGGGAAATGAATATCAGGACACTCCGAGTATTGCGCAAACCGATGCAGCGCACCTCTTCATCAACTCCGGTGCCGATGCAATTATCGGCGCACATCCTCACGTCATTCAAACGTATGAAAACTACAAAGGCGTGCCGATCATGTATTCTCTGGGGAATTTTCTCTTCGACCAAGACTGGAGCGTTCCAACGCAACAAGGATTAACACTAAATGTCAGTATTGATTCTCAATTTCTTACACTCACCTTTGTTCCCGTCGACGTCGTACACGCGCACACCACCGTTATGAATGCTGACGACGCCGCAAACATTCTCTCAGCGCATAACCTTCCCATCATTATCAAAATTCCACGGGCAACAACCCAAAATACTCAAGCGCAGCAATAATGCCCGGACGCTTTCCCTCCCAACAGCCCTCGATAAGTTCCTGCGGGTCCCCCCAATACACGCGAACGAATTCGCGATGATGCGCATCGAGATTCATCGGCGTTCCTGGTTCCATCTGCCCAAAAACAAACTGTTGTTCTTGCCCAACAAATCCTCCAGGCCATTGTGCAATATACGCGTCATCCCAACGATACGAAAATTTTTCCTCCATCACGTCAAGAATTGTAATAACTGATGGGTCAACTCCAAGCTCTTCTGATGCCTCGCGCAGCGCAGCGTCGATCACCCCTTCACCAGGATCGATTCCCCCTTGCACCGTTTGAAGTGCGTTTCCGTATTTTTCGTCATCTCGCTCACAACACAATACTCGACCATGACCGTCGGTTAACACGAGTGCAGCATTTTGCCGATAGCGTTCTGTTGATTCCATATCTACTCAATAATCGTAAGCGTTTGCTCTGCAATCGATCCATCTGGCGCAAAATGAAATGCGCCATTGCACGTTTTTCCATCTAAACATGCTGGCAACCAAAATGCGTCATCCGGCCACATCTCGGAATATGGAATGTCCCCGATCGCGAACCATTGCGGTCGCATTTCCTCGGACTCGGCGACCGTGCCACTCCATCGATCCACTCGAAACAGATGAACCTCGAGAATCCCCTCCTGACCCTCAAAGGTAAATTCAAGAATTCCGGCAGCGTCCATCGATTCGACAACGAGCCCACACTCTTCGGTAACTTCCCGTATTGCCGCGTCCTCGATCGATTCTCCCTCCGAAACTTTTCCTCCAAATCCATTCCACTTCCCCGCTCCAAAACCGCGCTTCTTCATGCCGAGAAGGACACGACCAGGCTCAGCAATAACGCACAGGGTGAGAAGTTTGTTCATACAACGATTGATTGACTAAAACGGTACCACAAGGTGCAATATGGCGGGAGGGCAACATGAAATCAAAGGTCATTGCGCTTATTGCGCTAAGCGGATACGGAAAAACCGAGCTCATCAAGGCGGTAAGCGGAATGAGCATCGGTGTTGTGGAGGTGAGCTCGTTCACCACACGACCGCGCGAACCGCGAGACAAAGACGGTACCTACGAGTTCATCACCTGCGAGGAACTCGATCGACGCCTCGCTGCTGGACTCGTCGTTCAGCACGACAAGTACGGCGAGAACTTCTACGGCAACGTTCAGTCGCAGTTCGACGCCATCGGCACCAATATCGGCATCCTGGCGATGACGGAACCCGGAGCTCGCGCACTCATCGCGCTCGGCTACGATGTTCGCATCGTGAAAGTGGCCGCAGTCGGCGCAACGGTTCGTGAGGGACGACCGAAGGCTGACGAGGGTCGTGTCGACCATCTCCAGGCAGACGTCACCATCACGAACAGCTTCACTCCCGGCGGGCTCAATCGCGCAATCCTCGATCTCGTCGCATTCATCACGACCGCATTCTGAACCCCAAACGACGACGCCCCGGATCCGCAAGGATTCCGGGGCGTTGATATTTTCAAAAGCCGAAGCGGCGGGCACCGTGGTGCGCCCGCCGCTCGTGGTCACTGAAGTCACCTGTCCTGTTGGTCCGGAAGACCTACGTCGAGAGCCGCCATCATGATGGCGACGGCACACTCGTG
>CAIKHN010000017.1 GCA_903827265.1 Candidatus Uhrbacteria bacterium | reverse complement strand
TCCGAGGCGACAGGACCCGTCGGCGAGCGAAAGAAGTTCTCTTACGGCTTCACGAGATTTGTAATCTCGTCGTGCAGATCGAAGACTTCTGGGGATCGCATGCTGCGCGGTCGGGGGAGGGTGATGGGAACAATAGCCTCGACGGTTCCTGGCCTTGTCGTCAAAACCGTGACGCGATCTGCAAGCTCGATAGCCTCGTCCACGTTGTGGGTGACCATCACGACGGTAAACTTTTCTTTCTCCCAGAGCGCGATCAACTCTTTACGAAGCGCTTCTGCGGTAAACGTGTCGAGTTCACTAAATGGTTCGTCGAGGAATAGAACCTTTGGATTGATGACAAGCGCTCGTGCAAAGCCGACACGCTGTTTCATTCCACCAGAAAGTTCGCGAGGATAATGCTTTGCAAACTTTTGAAGTCCGAGGAGGCGTAGTCGGTTCGTGACGCGTTTTGCAATCTCGGCTTTTGCGAGTTTCATCGACAACAACCCGAGACTTACATTTTCGAATACCGTTAACCATGGGAGAAGCGCGAACTGTTGAAACACGAACGCCCGTCCTTCGCCAAGGCTTCGGGCGGCAAGGGGATCATTCCATATAACCGATCCTTTGTTCGATGTTTCAAGCTCGCTCATGATTCGGAGCAACGTCGACTTTCCAGAACCCGATGGGCCGAGAATCACAAAGAACTCTCCGGTTGTAATCGACAGTGAAATATTCCGAAGTGCAACGGTGCTTGCGCCGTCGTCTTCGTGGAATGTTTTGGAAATGTTTTTGACGGTAATCGCGGTAGACATATTAGCCCTCCAAATGTCTATGGCTCCAATGTAACAACGGAAGCCAGATGAGTTTGTTCACGGAGAAGATCAACAAGAGGAAACCGAGGATGCCGAATGCCGTTACGCTTGTGTTCGTGTTTACACTCGTAAAGAAGGCGCCAAGTCCTTGCGGTGCGTTTACGATGATTTCTGTTGCAATAAGTGCTTCCCAGCCTTCGCCAAGTCCGACGATGGATCCGGTCACAAAACCGGCTCGCGATGCGGGGATCAGATAATATCGAAGGTAGTTCCAGCCACGGAGATGATAAATCGTAATCGCTTCCTGCCAGTCTTTGCGCATCATCGTGAGATTGCTGACGATGGAAAAGAAGATTGGCCAAATGATGGTGATGACAAGGAAGGAGATGATTGTTGTCTCTGACGGTCCCCAAAATAGAACTGCGATAGGGAGTGCGGCGAATGTTGGAAAGCTTTGAAGTACATCAAAGACTGGCAGCGCGACAGTGGCGAGCTTTCCTCGGTAAAACAGGACGGCGCACGTCCAGCCGATTGTTGCAGCAAGAAGGTACGCAATCAAAAGCCGAATACTCGACAACACGAGGTCGCCGAGTAATTGGGGGAACGAGAGATGTGCAACGTTCGAGAATACGAAAAAGAACGCAAACGGTAGTGCGACAAACAAGATTGTGATGGCAACGTGCAATTTATTTCTGTACGTTTTGGCGAATCGCATGCCATGAGTATAGCACTGCGTCAGCTGCCCAATATGCGGAGTAGCGAATTAATCGAGCCGTGTGTTTCCACTTAAGAACTGTCCACGCTAAGCTCCGGTGTTTGTCTTTACTATCGCAGAATTGATCCAGGAATGTTTCATGTTCTGCGGCAATAATGTTGAACATCGCGCGGAAAGTTCGGTTGCGTTGCATGACGCTCCAGATGAATCGGTACAGAAGCTGTCGACGATAGTAGCTCATGATGCCGCCGTGCGTATTCATTCGTGAGCGAAGCTTTTCAAACGCGTCAGCTTTTCCTTGAAGGAACTGCGGAATAAGAATCGCGGCTTCTTTTCCGGAAATGACCGAGCCTTTAATGCCATCAGCAGCAAACGCGCCGCAGAATCCGGCCGCGTCACCAATGAGGAGCACGTTGTTCTTTGAAATCTTCGACCGCGTTCCGCCAATGGGAATGTGGCTTCCAAAAACATATCCTGGTTTCGCGATATCTCCATCGACACGAATGTCCCCGCGATCAACGAGTTGTTTGACGAATGTTTCGGTAAGCTGCTTTGCATCTCCGCGATCCTTCATCATCTTTGCGAGTCCGATGCGAAATGCCTTCTTTCCATCAACAATCGTCGGCGACAACCAGCCACCGTAGCCGAGGGAGAACTCACCGAACCAATAGTGGAAGATTGTTTCCTCTGGATTTGGTCCGCGAAGCACATCGCCGAAAAACACTTGCTCGTAGCCGAAGAGAAATTTCGTATTTTTTGAAAGTCCGTTCACGCATTGCGCAACTTTCGAATGTCCGCCGTCGGCACCAACCAGAAATGCGATATCGATCTCCTCCTCTTCTGATCCTAATGATCGAACGCGAACTTTTGTGGGGCGATCGGCGTTATTCACTCCGAGGAAGACGGTTTTGGTTCGGAGCGTAACATTCGAGGGCAAACGGTCGGCGAGTGCTTTCACGAGCGCCTTGGTGTCGGTTTGGTAAATCCATGGTTCCGGCACTGTTGAAACGAACATGTCTTCAAGCCCTGGAGCGATAACGGCGATTGCGGAAATTGGATTTGTGATGAAGTCATGAATCGGGAGGAATGTTGCGAACTCATCACGCGTTTTGACGGTGATGAGTCCGGTGGATTCCACCGTCGATCCCGCTTCTGGCTTTGCATCAATTACGAGAACCTTCAACTCTTTGGGGAGATGATGAGCCAGGGTGAGTCCGGAGAAGCTTGCGCCAATAATGCAGACGTCGAACATACTATCGAATCGCTTGGAGCGCATTGCGAGATTCAAGGCGCGTAATATATGCAGCGATGTTTGGTAGCGCTGTAAGGTCAAAATGTAAGAAGCTCAGTGTCAGCACAACGCCGCCAACGTTCAGATCGGCAAGACCAAATGTGTCGTTGACGAGGAATGATTTTCCTTCAAGCTCGCGTTCCAAAATTGGCAAGAATGTTGCGAGGTTTTCTTTTGCGCGGCTGGTGTGTGCGTCGTCTGGAGATTTGCGCCATGCTTGATGGGCGAGGTCGTCGATGGCAACCGCAAGATTGATTGCGGCCCAGTAGCTCCACTGCCATACCTTTGCGCGATCTTGTGCCGTCGCGCCGATCCATTCCGGTTTATATGCATCAACAAGGTACGTATTGATTGCCAGTGATTCCCACATTGTTAATGCGCCGTCTTGTAGCACTGGCACTTTTCCGTTCGGGTTCATGGCGAGAAACGTCTCGCTCTTGTGTTCTTTTTCTGACATGTTTACTGCTTTGTGTTCGTACGGAACGCCGAGCTCGTTGAGTGCCCAAATTGAACGACGTGCAGAAGATTGTGACGGGCCGTAGATAGTAATCATAGAGAAGCGATTAGGTTGAACGAAGTTTGTTCCGAACAATAACGTGCATGGTGATTGTTGCGATGACGAGGAATGTTGCAATTGCCGCGAATGATCGCCACGGATCGCCGTCAGTGTATCCGGTTACAGCGTATCGGAGCGCGTTAATGTTGTGATGCAATGGATTCCATTGGCTCACAACATTCCACGGTGATGGCAGTGTATCAGTAGGATAGAACACACCGCCAAGGAAGATCATTGGCTGGAGTAGAAACGTCGTCAGGAATGTGAGTGCTTCAAAGTTTTTTGCCCACATTCCGAATGCCACACCAACCATGCCGAATTCTAACCCGCTTATCACGATTGCGGCGACGAGCATGAATGGATGTGCGATGGAATGGAGCGGAATGAACCAGACAGTGAATGCGAGCGCTGCAGCAAGAGTGAGAATCGCTCGAGTGAGCGCGGCAAGTGCGTATGCAAGACCGATTCTCCAAGGGGAGACGGGAATAACTTGTAGATCGACAATTGTTCCAACATTTTTTGAAATGATAATGGAGAACGCCGGATTCGACATGCTCGCATTAATAAGGTTCATCGAGAGCAGTCCAACATAGATGAACGCTACATATGGAACACCGGCAATCACCCGATCACCGGCAATCACGCCGAATACCGCAAGATACAGTCCAACGGAAACAATCGGATTAAAAATGGTATCGAGCCAGAGTTTTTGGAACCGTTTCACTTCGCGTGCATACACCGCCCACATGCCGTTGGTCATACTTATGCGGTCAGGGTTAAGAAGATGCTTTCGAGTGATGCGGCTTCGCTCCGAATCGATTTCAGATTTTCTCCATAATGCGCAGTGAGCATGCTCATATCCTGCGCAAGATTCGTAAGAGGGAATTCAAACTCAGATCCGTTCGCGATTACTCCAGCAGGATGCACAACTTCTTTGTTGAAGAGCGCAAAGTGAATCGTGTTTTTGGAAAATTCCTTTTGAATATCTTTAAGCTTTCCTTCCTTCACGATTTTTCCGTGGTTCATGAGCGTAATGGTGTCGCAAAGTTGCTCAGCCTCTTCAAGATAATGTGTGGTGAAAAGAATCGTCGTTCCTTCGGCATTGAGTCGACGAACAAGCTCCCAGATTTTTTGACGAAGTGCGACGTCGACGCCAGCAGTTGGTTCGTCGAGAATGAGGAGTTTTGGTTTGTGCAGGATGGCTTTTGCAATCATCATTCTGCGTTTCATGCCGCCGGAGAGTGTTCGTGCTTTGACATGGCGCTTATCGGAAAGATCGAGGTCGTTGAGGACGGCGGTGATACGCTCCATGCGTTCGTTCATGGGAACGCCGTACATGCCACAGAAGTAATAGAGAACCTCCTCAACGGTAAAAGCCATTTCGACGACAAGTTCCTGAGGAACAATCCCGAGCATGGCTTTTGCGCGTTCTGGCGCCGCAACGACGTCTACGTCGAAAATCGCAATTGAACCAGTTGTTGGTGCGGTCATGCCTGCAATCATACTAATGAGCGTGGACTTGCCGGCACCGTTGGGTCCGAGGAGTCCATGGATGCTTCCGGGCGCAATGGCGAGACTTACGTCATCGACGGCAAGAAAGGGTTCATTTTTTGGTGTAAGGAAGCGTTTTGTGACGTGGTGAATGGAAAGTGGAAGCATAGCTGGCACAGGATACCGTAGC
>CAIKHN010000016.1 GCA_903827265.1 Candidatus Uhrbacteria bacterium | reverse complement strand
TTTTTTAAAGCGCCGCCAAAGCGCTGGGTCGTCGCTGGCGTGGGAGCGTTGATAGTAATGTGTAGTATTGCTGGAATCATTGGACTTACGTATATTCCGGCATTTCAGCTGACCGAAATTTCTGTCACCGGAACAATGGTTCTCGACCGCACGGAAATGCAAAGACATGTCGAGGATTTTATACGAAGCCACGGCTATCCGTTTATTTCAAAACACAATGCGTATCTCATGAATGTGGCTGCAATTGAAGCGGACCTTCTGCAGAATTTCGCACTCGATGGCGCATCGGTTCAGCACGACGGGAGAACAATCGTTGTTGATGTGAAGGAAAAAATCATGACCATCGCGCTTCGGACCAAGGAAAAGACTATGTTCCTCGACGTGAATGGATCATACGTCCGCGATGCAACCGCCGAAGAATCACGCGCTATCGATGTACGAATTGGATCGGCGGTGTTAACAGAAGGGGAGACGCTTGTTCCATTACAATCGGACATGCCAATCATTCTCGATACGCAAAACGATCCAGCAACGACGCTTGCGCACGAAAGCGTTACCCACGTCCTCGATATTGTTACGTCGCTCAAGCAGCGGGGGATTCTGATAAAAACATTTACATTTGATGGCGCAACCGCACTCTTCACTCGCGTTGATACGAACCAGTCGTATGACATATACTTTGACTTGAATGCTTCCATCGCAGAACAAATGAGCGTTCTTGCTGCAATTCTTACGAAACCAGGTTTTACAGAGCCTTCCGAATACATCGACCTCCGTTTTGGAGCGTATGTGTACGTGAAATAACAGGGTCAGGTCTTTACCTTTTACTTCTATGAACATCAAACAACATTTTACGAGTCAGAAACCGTGGGTTAAAGGTGGCATTGTCGGATCAGCCATCTGCACGCTGCTGTTTGGGTTCTATCTTTTCATCTACTTTCCGATTCTTCAAAACCAGCAAAGAATTCTCGAAGCAGATTCGGAAATCAATGGAGCCCTTAACGATGATGATTTCAATCTCGCCCTGCCAATGTTTACAGGACACCTTTTTGTCATGTTTGCGCCAATGATGCTTGAGGGTGCTCCAACGGCAGTGCTTACGAATCTCTGTCCTGAAACTGAAACGCATTGCACGGCATGGTCACGCGAAAACGATACCGGCGTTGGAACGCCGCTCGTCGACTCTGAAGGAGGCGCAGGCTACTGTATAGAGCAAGAAACGGTACCGGAATCATCCTGCATCGATCGCGTCGAAGGCTGGACATCGTTCCTCGCTTTTATTGCACTCGAAGGAATCTATTTCGCAATCGGCGCAGTCGTCGCAATGGCGCTCTCAAAGAAAAGTAAAAGATAAAGACCTGACCCCGCGTATGAACGCTCCAAACTTCACGCTAAATGATCAGACAGGAAAACCTTATGAACTCAAGAGTTACGCAGGGAAGTGGGTTGTACTCTATTTTTACCCAAAAGACATGACTCCGGGCTGTACGCAGGAAGCATGCGACTTCCGGGACAGCGTGAACCGTCTTGCGTCGGCCAACGCCGTCGTGCTCGGTATCTCTGCTGACGACGAAAAACGTCATGCAAAATTCGTCGCAAAAGAGTCTCTCTCATTTCCACTTCTCGCAGATACTGATCATGCTGTTTGCAATGCGTACGGCGTGTGGCAGAAAAAGAAATTCATGGGACGCGTATTCGACGGTATCGTTCGGACGACGGTGATTATTAACCCGGCAGGGGAGATAGCGAAGCGCTACGACGAGGTGAAGGTTAAAGGACACGTCGAAGAAGTTTTGAAAGATCTCGCCGAGCTCCAGAAATAATATTACGACACAAGGAGCTTCGCGCAACAAAACATCGATCTGTAAATGCGATCTACCGCGTTTCTTCAATAACAGATCCTGACCAAAAGAGTAGGGCAGCAATGTCCTATTCTTTTCTTTTACCCATGTTCGAATGCATTCTGAGGCGTCGCACAATATATCATTTACGACACAAATGGGTTAAATCACAAGTGTTGATTACTTATTCATCATACTGCGTAGAACAATCGCTCGTTCACTTCTCTCGCTCATCAACGGGTCCTGTCACCTCGGACCCCGTTACGGTGCTCACCGCGCGCTTGGACTTCATCGGCGATCATCATGTTGCTGCGGCGCTCGTTGCGCTCCGTACGGGGGCCTCCCTCGGTGCCACCCTTTGATTCGTTCACTTCGCGAATACACCAAAACACACGACGCATTTAAACGCCCTAGGTTGAAATGGACCTAACGAAGTACCTCTAATTTAAAATCGAACAACACAGTGCGTCGTGACCTTTACTCGATGAATCTCAGAGCCTACGTTACAACTATTCCGACGGAAGATACGGCATCGGGTTCACCGGGATTCCATTCAAACGAACCTCAAAGTGAACGTGTGGACCTGTCGAGAATCCTGCGCCATCTGTTCCTGGACGTCCGCCGGATAAACCAATGACCTGACCGCGTGCTATGTACTGATCTTGTGCAACATCGATCCGCGACATGTGGGCATACAGCGTCGCCAGACCATTAGCGTGAATCAACAAAACGTAATAGCCGTATTGCTGACCTTTGTAGACACGACCAACGTAGCCTGGAGCTGCGGCCTCAATAGCTGTGCCTTGCGGAACCGCAATATCAAGACCGGAATGTTCAAACAAATTTCGAAATGGATACGTAGGGTCGTGAAATAATGTTGTGATGATACCGTGAACAGGCCACGTAATAATGGTCTCTCCAGTATTGCCGCCATCCTGTGCGTTTAACTTATCCTGGAGCGTTCCTTGCAGGCTTGAAACCTCATCGGTGATTGATTGCTGCTCTGCACGCAACTCACTCATGAGTGTTCGATATTGGTTCTCAGAATCCTGTGTTGCGTCGGCAATAACCATCTTTGCGTTTTTATGCGCCTCAAGAGTATTGGCCTTCTTTTGCAAATCTTCCGCTGTTGCCGCAAGCTCAGTGACTTTTGCTTCGTGCGATCCTTGACGCTCTGCAAGATCGTTTCGCGTAACCTTTGTGGCCTCAAGCGCTGATTTCATGCCATCGTTAATGCTTTGCAACTGTTGCGCAGCATCAAAAACATCAGAAATACTTCCGGAGCTGAGTACCATTTCCAGAACGCCTTGATCGTCATTCTTATTCACCGCAAACAGTAAGTCCGCCAGCATCGCACGACGTGCCGCAAGCTGATCCTCGGTATCCTTAATTTGCCCGTCGATAATTCGAAGCTCAAGCGTCTCTTCGTCGATAGTGTTTTGCGTAGAGGCAAGATCGAGGGTCGCCATCGCCGTTTCATTTTCAAGCATGGCGATATCGTTTTGAAGTGACGCATTCTTCCCTGCCAATTCTTTAATTTTTGACCGGTACGAATCGAGTTGCTTATTTAAAGAATCAATAGACGCTTTTTTCTCGGAAATGGATTGTTGGAGCTGTGACAAATCTGTTCCAGCTGCAGCAGACGCGCGATGTTGCGCAAATACAACAACACACAGTGCAACAAGACACGCGCCAAATACTCTCACTCCCCTTCCCTCCATAGGAATCGCGTTATTTTTTGAGTGCGGCAATCGCGTGACGAAGTCGCTCTTGTGACGTTTCTTTTTTCAAAACCCAGAGCGTTTCAAATGGCGTCGCTGACTTTTCCTGCCCAGACAGTGCAACGCGCAGTGGCCAAAGTACATTTCCATTCTGAAGCCCTTCACGAGTAATATACTCCTTTATTGCTGTCTCGAGGAGCTCGACGCTCTCAAACGTTGATTCACTGAATGTTTCAATGAGTGCAAGCATTCGCTCAAGCTGCGCAATGGCATCAGTGACGTCTGCTTTTTTCCATACAAGAATTGCTGGATTGTACTCCTGCAATGCGAGGTACGGCTTCAGCACATCGTTAAATTCTGTAAGGCGAGAAACTCGTGTTCGTTCAACAAAAAGCGCTCGCTTCACCGTGTCGTCAATCGGGACTGTCACAAACGGTGTTGCGCGAAGCACGAGGTCTTCCGCGGAAAGCGCCATTAAATACTGTTTATTCATCCAGTCAAGCTTTTCCATGTTCAGCACCGCGCCACCTGCATTCACTTTATTGAGATCAAATGATGTAACGAGCTCGTCGATTGTGAAGATTTCTCGATCACCAGAAGGATTAAATCCAAGTGTTCCAATAAAATTCACCAATGCCTCGGCGAGATACCCGTGCTCGAAGTATATTTCAACCGCGGTATCACCGGTGCGCTTTGACAGCTTCTTTTTATCCGGGCTCAAAATGAGCGGCAAATGCGCAAAAATCGGCACGTCCCAACCAAACATTTTGAACATGATGATTGATTTCGGCGTTGACGATACCCATTCCTCGCCACGAAGCACGTGGGTAATTTCCATGAGGTGATCGTCGATGACCATCGCAAGAAAATACGTTGGGAATCCATCGGACTTCATAATGATGCAGTCGTCGACTTCTCGATGGTCGAAAACAACATGTCCGCGAACAGCGTCATCAAATTCTGTTTTTCCTTCAGGAACCTTAATGCGAATCACGTACGACTCGCCAGCAGCAATGCGCTCACGAGCTTCGGCCGCAGTGAGTGACAAACATTTACGGTCGTATTTTGTTGTTTGTTTCAGAGCGGTCTGCGCTTTTCGCATTTCATCAAGTCGCTCAACAGTACAAAAACACGGGTATGCAAAACCCTTTTCTACCAACTCATCTGCGTATTTTTTATAAATATCCAAACGATTGCTTTGCACATATGGGCCGTATGCGCCACGCTCCTCGATTGTTCCGTCATCCCGCAAGAATGGGCCTTCGTCATGCGTAATATTCGCCGCAGTAAACATCTCGAGCAAATTCTCAACCGCTCCAGGAACCAATCGCTCTTGGTCAGTGTCTTCAATACGAATAATAAATTTTCCGTTCTGTTGCTTTGCAAGGAAATAATCAAAAAGCGCGGTGCGCAGCGTTCCAATATGCATTTTTCCTGTTGGCGATGGGGCAAGACGAGTGCGGATCATAAGAAGAAATGGTTTCGAAGTTCAACGAAGACATGTGCAAGTGCGCGACCGAACGTTCGTGTTCGTACTGTACCGTACGCGACCATGATTGGGAAGACAATTGCAGCCCGAAATATACGTCGTGATCTCCATGGTTCAATGAAGAATCGCCAAAGCCATTCAAACCCAAAGCGTCGAAATATACGCGGCGCCCGTCGAACTGATCCAGAAAGCGCATCAAACGCACCACCAACACCAATAACAATGCGTGCATTTGGAACCTTTGCCACAATCTGCGCCGCGACACATTCCTGCTTGCCTTGCGATCGACCACTTCCCTGTCCGAGCGCAACAGCAATAACGCAAGGTCCAATAGCACGAAGACTATAAAGAACGTCCTCAGAAAGACGCGGATCTTCTACGTTAATGATGCCCGGATTTAGGGTAATGATGTGTATCCCTTCTGCGAGTGTCGCAAAACGCATCTTTACTTGAGCCAAAATAATATCAGTCGCTCCGAGCAAAACCAATGTCACACCATTGTTTCGACACATCGTGGCGAGTTCCGGCAATACATCGACTCCCGGGTGACGATACAAATTATGTTCGCCGTGAACGGCGGCAACAGCAAATCGTAATGCTACCCCATCAGGAATGGACAGTGCGCTTGAATGGAGGACTTCACGAAACGCATGATTCGTTTGTGCTGCAAGAATAAACTCCGGGTTCGGCGTAACAACAAGGCTCGGGTTTGGCTGCGAAAGCAAATCCAAAAGACGAGCATGAAGCTCGTCAGAATCCATGTCATCCAGTCGAACACCAAAAAGCATCAGCGACCGCATACTTACGCATTATTCCGCCAAAATACCCACGCCGCGATTCCACCAACGAAGTCATTGAACAAATCGTCCATCGTATCGGCGAGCCCTGGCTGAGCAACGCCCAATTCACGAACGAGTGACGTCGCAAACTGATCAAAAAGAAACTCGTACCATTCCCACGCAACACCAATAATCATAACAAAGCCGACCACGAAGACTCCCTCCAAAACCAATCGAGCATACGGGTTCGCTGAAACCGTTTTAGAACGAATTTCGACCAAATCACCGATCCAATTCCACACCGCGAGCGCAAGAAGCGCAATCGCGTATCCTCCAAAAAAATGCATGGGGACGTCGAACCAATCAACGCTCGCGTACAAACCCATTCCGAGAGCAATGACATGGACGAAGAGAACGGCGGCAATCGCAAAAAACGCGTTTCGAAATCGGATCATAATGAGCCAAGGTTAGCACGAATCCTGTTGGCTGTGAATAAGATTCACGTTGACATTCGATTTTTAGCACTCTATACTTGAGAGTGCTAATTCTCTGACAATTACCTGAAACTGGCCCTGATTCTTGGAGGGGTTGGATGGGAATCGGAAACCGATTTATTCGGGTCGGCTATCCGCGCCTGCAAAGGGACATGTTGTTTTTTTGACCTTTAAAACTTCACGCTATGTTGCGATCTGAATCGAAAATTCAGAAATAATCACTTCGAACTCAAAAATACATTATCGGCAACTGCACGCGCGGCTATCGACTTCCTCACGCAACGTCAAAACTGACCAGCGATTCCTTAACGCAAATGAGTTGCATTAGCAAAACCCCCTGTTTCAAATTGAATACCCCTACTCCCCGTCTTCAGCTTTCCGCCCCAACCTTTCTAAAGAATCCCTTCCGTCAGATTCAGTTCATACGCATATCTTCCCATATGATCCCCAACAACTTCACGAGCAAATCCCAAGAGGCTATTCAAAACGCTCAGGCGTTCTCTGACGAAAACGGTCAGCATGGCGTGGAGCCGATTCACTTACTTGCAGCATTAACTCGGCAAGAAGGCGGATTTGTTGTGACGATTTTTCAAAAAATGGCAACAAGTTTGCCGGCGTTGCTTGGCGACATCGATCGCATGTGCGACGCATTACCAAAACACAGCAACGAGCGTGGCGGTGTCGGTCAAATTGTTCTGACGCCGGCGCTTGCTCATGTTCTTGAAAACGCAGCGAAGCGTTCAAAACAATTTGGCGACGAATATATTTCCACCGAACATTTACTGCTCGGACTGTTAATTGACCGACCAATCGCCGCAATGCTCGCAGAGCACGCGGTGACCGAAGATGCGATTCTTGTCGCGCTCAAAGAGCTTCGCGGCAGTCAGCGCGTCGACTCGCAAGATCCAGAAACAAAGTATCAAGCAATCGAAAAGTACAGCATGAACCTGACAGAGCGCGCACGCCATGGAAAGCTCGATCCCGTCATTGGTCGTGACGAAGAAATTCGCCGCGTCATGCAAGTACTTTCGCGCAGAACGAAAAATAATCCAGTACTCATTGGTGAAGCCGGCGTTGGAAAAACCGCAATCGTTGAAGGTCTCGCGATCCGTATTGTTGCGGGCGACGTTCCAGAAACGCTCAAAAATAAAGAAGTTGTATCGCTCGATCTTGGATCACTCATTGCCGGAACAAAATTCCGCGGCGAATTTGAGGAACGGCTCAAAGCCGTCATGCGCGAAGTGTCCCAGTCTGATGGAAAATATATTCTGTTCATCGACGAGCTTCATATGCTCGTTGGTGCAGGCAAAGGAGACGAATCGCCAATGGACGCAAGCAATTTGTTAAAACCAGCCCTTGCTCGCGGCGAACTTCGCGTTATTGGTGCAACCACAACAAAAGAATATCAACGCCATATTGAAAAGGATCAAGCGCTTGAACGACGATTCCAACCGATCATGGTCGAGGAACCGTCTGTTGACGACGCAATTGCAATTCTTCGTGGGATCAAAGAACGTTACGAAATTCATCACGGCGTTCGCATTTCCGACAACGCCATCGTTGCGGCTGTCACGCTTTCTGCACGCTATATTCCCGATCGTCAGCTTCCCGACAAAGCTATCGACCTTATTGACGAAGCAGCCGCAGGACTTCGATTACAAATTGACTCGATGCCAGAAGAGCTCGACCGCATGACACGAGAAGAAATGCGTTTACAAATCGAACGCCAAGCATTGTTAAAAGAAGACGACAACGCATCGAAAGAGCGCTTAAAGGAAATTGAGAAATCCATCGCCGACAGCAAGGAACAATCTTCAGAACTTGCGCTTCGCTGGACGAACGAAAAGAACCTTATCGCCGCGATCCGTGAACTCAAAAGCGCGATCGATACACTCACTAACGAAGCGGAATACGAAGAACGTCGTGGAAACCTGGAACGGGTTGCGGAAATTCGGTACAGCGAACTCCCCCAAAAGCGCGAGGAGCTTCGCGTTCGCGAAATGGAACTGAAAGAGTTCCAAACGGAACGTGGATTACTCAAAGAAGTCATCTCCGAAGAAGACATCGCAACCGTCGTTGGACGTTGGACGCATATTCCCGTGTCTAAAATGCTCGAAAGTGACATGCAAAAGCTCGCGCGTATGGAAGACGAACTCCGTCATCATGTTGTCGGCCAAGGCGAAGCGATCACCGCCGTCAGCAATGCGCTGCGTCGTTCGCGTGCTGGACTGTCCGAAGAAAAGCGTCCGATCGGTTCGTTCATCTTCCTTGGTCCAACCGGCGTCGGCAAAACCGAACTTGCCCGTGCGCTCGCAACCTTCATGTTCAACGACGAGAAAGCGCTCGTTCGTTTAGACATGAGTGAGTACATGGAAAAACACAGCGTGAGTAAAATGATCGGTTCCCCACCAGGCTACATTGGCTACGAAGAAGGCGGACAGCTTTCTGAAAAGATTCGCAAGCATCCGTATTCCGTCATTCTTCTTGATGAGATCGAAAAAGCACATCCTGACGTATTCAACATGTTGTTGCAGATTCTTGACGACGGCCGGCTGACAGACGCAAAGGGCCGCACCGTCAACTTCAAGAACACCATCATCATCATGACGAGTAACATCGGCTCTGATGTGATTCTCAACAGCGGACGAAAAATTGGCTTTAGCGAAAATGATGAAACAAAGTCAGAAGCAACACGCGAAAAAGTCCTAGAACTTCTCCGTGATCACTTCCGCCCAGAGTTCTTAAACCGTATCGACGAAACTATCGTGTTCCATGCGCTGGCAAAAGAGCACATTACTTCCATCGTCGATCTGCAACTTGCGCTCGTCACCGATCGTCTTAAGGAAGCTCGCAATATCACCGTGCACTTCACCGCACGTGCCAAGAAGTACGTCGCCGAACACGGCTATGACCCTCTCTACGGCGCTCGCCCTCTCAAGCGCATTATTCAATCGAAGATTCTCGATCCGCTTGCCCTCGAAATCGTAAAAGGCTCCATCGCGATCGACTCGTCGGTAACGGTGGATGTAAAGAAAAATGAAGTTGTGTTCGAGTAAAACAAAACTCCCGCTCAAAGGCGGGAGTTTTGTTTTACTGAATTTTTGGAAGAATCTCCGTCTGATATCGCTCGATACACTCGCCAATAACTTTCACCGCTTCGTCGGCCTCGAAGAACCCGAGCACTTTACATGTTCCTGGCTTTTTCAAGTGCTTGTAGAACTCAAAGTAGTGCGCGGTTTCTTTTTCCCAATGTGGGCCAAGGTCCTTATACGATGTGATGTGATCGACTCGCTTATCGTCGGCCAACACACAAATAATCTTGTCGTCGATCTCTCCCCCGTCCTCAAACTTCATAATGCCGATCACGCGAACTTCTGCGAGCGAGCCTGGAATAAGTGGCTCAGTGACGTTCGCGACGAGAATATCGAGCATGTCGTTATCCTGATCCCACGTTTGCGGAATAAGGCCGTACACCGTTGGATACGCCAATGTGGAATATCCCACGCGATCAAGCTTGAGGTGGCCGGTTTCCGTAATAAATTCGTATTTGTTAATCGATCCCGCATTGATCTCGATTAATCCGTTCAAGATTCGCTTTTCTTCATTTGCCCACGGCGAAAGCACGTGGAGCAAATTCGGCATAGTCTTCTGAATTGGCACGCTGAGGTTTGCCATAGTTTTATGCAACAAGGTTAAGACGACACCAGAATACTCTACCACAATTCTTTTGACAAAATGGCTAATTTTTGCTATATTATGAGGTCCGGACACCCCGTTCGGCGCCCCCAGGAGACACCATGTCCGTACCCGAGAAGATCAAGTACGTCGCTACGCTCTGCAACCCCGAGTTCGGGCTCACGAAAGGTGAAGTCCTCGCCCGGCTCAAGGTCAAGGAAACGACGTTCCGCACGTACTTTGGGCAAGCGAAGGCCGCTGGCTACTCCGTCACAATGCCGCCCGTGGAAAAGGACTCTGCGAAACGGACCCTGGCGTTCCTCCGCTGCATCACGCTCGATCTCAAGGTCGGACGCGTGTTCTCGGAACTGAGGGACGAACAGTCCCCGGAAGTCCTGGCGTTCGCCGAACGCCTGACCGCGGAGATGGCACGCATGAAGGCCGAGCACCGCGCGGCGATGACTGTACTGCGCGCCGAACACCGGGCGGAAATGGAGGCGCGACAGCCCAAGTGGAACGAGGCGCTCTTCCTGCGCATCGAGGACCTTCCGATCCCGATCCGCAGGGTCAACCTCCTGATCAGTTCCGGGATCACTCACGTCTGGCAACTTGCGGAGAAGACCAAAAATGACTTGGGCCGAATCAAGGGATTCGGACCCGATTCCCGCAAAGAGATCGAGGGGCTCCTCGCCGAGCTCGGCCTCAGCCTGAACATGAACCTGGAGGGATTCCCCAAACACACCAACACGTAGGCCTCACCGCCCACCAGAGACTGCCCACCGGCGTCCTCTGTGGGCGGTTTTCTGTTGGGAGAACTTCCTCATTTCGTACGGGATAACTTTCGTGTCGGTTTCATGGTTCATTGCTATACTTTCCGCATATGCAGCATCGTTCTCAACGGTTCGCAATTCTTGGCGCGCTTGTGGCACTTCTTCTTCCATCACCGTCATTCGCATTTGATCCAAACTACATTTTGTCTGATGCAGAAATGACCGATTCTCAAGCAATGGATCTGAATCAAATCCAAGCATTTCTTGAACGCGGAACACTTGCAACGTATCGATCACCAGATTGGGAAGGCAAAACGCGCTACGCCGCCGACATTATTTGGCGCACTGCGCAAGATCACAATATCAACCCTCGGTTCCTTCTCGTTCTCCTCCAAAAAGAGCAGAGCCTTGTTGAAGATCCGGATCCTTCGCAGAAGCAATACGACTGGGCGACGGGCTACGGCGTCTGCGACAACTGTTCGCTGAGTGATACAGGACTCGCCCGCTGGCAAGGATTCGGCAAACAGGTGAACTCTGCTGCAATGCAATTCACCGAAGGCTACATGCTCGACATTGCCGAGCATGGAGTAACCGCCGGAAAATACGGTCCAGATCTTCCGGTGAAAATCGATAACACCATCGTCACACCAGAAAACGCGGCAACCGCCGCAATGTATGCCTACACCCCACATCTCCACGGCAACAGCAATTTTGTAGCCATTTGGGACCGCTGGTTTGGGAAAGAATACCCAACCGGAACATTGCTCCAAGCCGCAGGCCAAGACGGCGTCTATCGCATCGAACACGGATACCGTCGACCAATTTCGAGCAAATCTGCACTCACGTCGCGATACAACAGCGCGTTGATTATTACTGTTTCCAAAACAACACTTGAGCAATACCCAATCGGCACGCCAATCTCGCTACCGAATTACTCGCTCGTTAAAGACGAAAATGGCAACATCTATTTACTCGTCGACGACACCATGCGACAAATTGATTCCATGAGCACGTTTCGCTCCATTGGATTCTCCGAAGACGAGCTTGTCGACATCACCTCAACCGAAGTTGCTGCGTACACCCTTGGCACACCAATCACCACCGCAACGCAAGATCCTTCCGGCCGCGTCGTAAAGCTCTCAACGAACGGTGCAATGTTTTACTTAAAAGACGGCATCCGCCAAGCGATTCTCGATCCGGCAATTCTCAAGGCAAACTTCCCAACCGCAACGGTTGAAAACGCGGCGCCAGTAGTTATTGAACAATATCGTGAAGGAAAATTCTTGAAGCTTCCTGACGGAACGCTCGTACGATCATTTGAAAACCCGGCAGTGTACGTTATTGCCGACGGAATGAAGCGCCCGATACTTAGCGAATCCGTCTTCCTCGACTACGGATACGATTGGGACAACATTATTTTCGTGAGCGACGACGTTCTCAACCTCCATGCAACTGGCGACGCGCTTCTTGGATCAGGTAGTTAAATTCCTATGATCGTTTTTGCTGGCATCGTTCCGTGCTCTCCACTCATGCTCCCGTCAATCAATCCGGAGCGACTTGGCTTGATTGAAAAAACACGCAATGCCATGAAGGAACTTGCCGAGGAAATTTTTGCTACACATCCAGATACGATTGTGCTTTTTTGCGAACACACCCAAACGCCACACGATGCATTTGCGCTAAACGTTGCCGATCCATACTCGGCATCGCTTGCGACATTCGGCGATCTTGGATACGCGCAAACGTATCATCCGGATTTTCTCCTTGCCGACAAAGCACAACGCGAACTCAGAAAAAACGGACTACCCGTAACGCTCGTAACAGAAGCCGATCTTCCGTTTGGCGCAACAGTGCCGCTGGAGTTCCTCCGAGAACACCTCCCAAATATTCGTATCCTCCCAATTGCGCCGTGTACCCTAACGCCAAAGGAACATTTCGAATTTGGGGCAGCCCTCCGAAGCATTCTCGTTGAAAGCCCGAAGCGCATCGCTGTTATTGCTGCTGGCGATTGCTCGCATACGCGTTCCGCTGATGCCCCGGGAGGTCTCCACGACGAAGGCAAACAATCCGACGAGCTCCTTGAAACAATCATCACACAGAAAAATACAGCAGGCCTTTTGCAATTCGATGAAAATCTTTTAAAAACCGGACAAGATTCTGCGTACAAGCAAATTGTTATGCTTTTTGGTACGCTCGACGGCGCACCAGCGCACAGTCGAGTACTTTCCCATGAAGCGCCATTTGGTGTTGGAGAAATTGTTGCCGAACTGATCCTCAATTAATTTGTGTACGCAAACGTTATTCCCATTCTGCGACTCCCCCGTCGCTTTACGGTTTTCGATTACGCAATTCCCGACGGAACATCGGTGAGTGTTGGCGATGTTATTCAGATTCCATTTCGGAATCGTACAGTGCTCGGCGTAGTGAAATCCATTTCGAATTCCTCGGATGAAAAGCGAACGCTGGACATTGCTAGCGGCTCCATCGGATTCACCATTCCCGAGATCGACCTTGCACGGATTGAAACCATCGCCGCTGAGCTCGGACAATCCGCGTCGTCGATCCTCAATGTGGCCTACGAAGGATTGAATCCGTATCCGATCGTAGAGACGGCTCGGCATGCCGCTTCCGAATCTCCATCGATCTCACCAAAAATCGACCAAGAAACAATCGCGAACGTCTACACCATCCTCGATCGCTGTAAAACCGACCGCGCTATTGCACTCGCGTGCGATGACGAAACATTTTGCGTACTTGCACACGCCATCTGCAAAACAACAACGAAACAGATAGTCGTCCTTGTTCCACGAGAACGCGATGCTCGGTTCATTGCAGGAATGCTTTCGAAGTTCTCACCATCGATCCTCACAGGGAAAGTTCTCCCGCGGGATCGGAACCGTATTCTCCGATCGTGGCAAAACGGCGCAACGCGTATCCTCGTCGGAACTCGCCAGAGCGTCCTTGTTGCCCCACAATCGCTCGGAGCAGTTCTTGTGTATCAATCCGGGTGCGACGACCATCAAAGCCCACTCCGCAACCCACACATTGACGCCGTTCGCGCCGCCGAGGCACTTGCGAAAACATCAGGTTCAATCTTTGTTTCAGCCGATGTATTTCCTCCCCCATCAGCAACGCTTCCGCTTCATGTTGCGATCGACGGTACCAATCCTACACTCGTCGATGTCATGCACAAAGGCGAGAATTCTCCGTACCCGCTCATCAGCCAAACACTGCTCGAAAGCATAAAATTGGCTTTACAGAGCCAAAAAAAGGTGCTACTCTCGTTTAACCGAAAGGGTGTCGCAAAGCGAATGGAATGCAAGGCTTGTGGCCACGTTCCGTTCTGTGGAACGTGCGGAAGTTTACCGATGGTTCGTTTGGACGATCTTCTCTGTACGGCGTGCGGCACCGAGATGTGGAAACCGACAACATGTCCGGCATGCGGATCGCCAAAGATCGGCTTAAAGTCGATCGGCGGCGCAAAAATTGCCGACGATCTGCACAAAGCATTTCCCGAAGCAACAATTGGTCACATTCAAAAAGGCCAGATCGATCGCAACGCCGACATACTCCTTGCCACAGAGTTCTTTTTCTCGAGCGTCCTTGAACCGTTCGCTTCCTACAACTTCGGCGTTGTCGCTGAAATTCTCGGCGATCTCGCGTTTATGCCAGGCGATTACCGCGGTGCCGAAATAACGGCCAGAAAAATCGCGCGACTTCGTCATCTTGCGCACCGTGAACATGCCGAGTGTATTATTCAAACACTCACGCGCGACCGTCTCCAATCACTCCTCGGCGCAGAATACGTCAATCGCATCGAGCTCGAAGCACGAAAGAAGTACACGCTCCCACCGTTTGGCATTGTCGTCGAATTTGAAGGTACGACAAAAGAAAATCTCCCAGCCGAAATTGGAAATCGCGTTCTTCTCAGAGACGACGCAACGCATTGTCTCTACGCCAAAATCGATCATGAAACATTCGTGATTTGGCAAAAACTCTTTCACACAATCTCTGATTCGATTAAGATACGAGTAAGCGAATAACGACCAACGTATGTCGAGACCAGTCCTCCATAATCCCGATCCTCAACTTCGCATCAAGAGCGAAGATGTTTCGGCTGAGCGCATCAATACGCCAGAAATGAAACTCCTCATCAAAGAATTGAAGGAAACCATGCTGAAAGAAAACGGCGTCGGTATTGCTGCACCGCAAATTGGCGTGCACGACCGCGTGATTATTGCCGAGATCGACTCCATCGCAACCGCATTCATTAACCCGGTCATTTCAAACCGTTCCTTCCGCATGATCGACAGCGAAGAAGGATGTCTTTCCGTTCCTGGCACATGGGGTATCGTGAAGCGACATCGCTCGATTACCGTTACCGCGCTCAACGAAGACGGAGAAACTGTCATTCTCAAGCCCCAAGGATTTGATGCGACTATTTTCCAGCACGAAATCGATCACCTCGATGGCATTCTGTTTATCGATCACGCAAAGGACATCGAGCAGGCCGCGCGTCTCTAACCTATGCGCGTCGTCTTTTTCGGCACACCAACACTTGCGCGATCGATTCTTGAGGCACTCGTCGCTGACGCGGAAATCGACGTTGTCGGTGTTGTATGCCAGCCCGATGAACCCGTTGGACGAAAAGCCGTACTGACCGCCCCTCCGACCAAACAGTTTGCGATCGAACGGTCGATTCCCGTATTTCAACCAACGAAGCTCAAGGATGAATCGTTCCTCGCATCAATCGATTCCCTCCACGCCGACGTTGCCGTCGTCCTCGCGTACGGCCGTATTCTTCCGCAAATTCTTCTCGATCGAATCCCTGGAGGGTTTATTAACGTTCACCCGTCGCTGTTGCCGAAGTTCCGCGGGCCGTCACCGATTCAAGCAGCGATCCTCGCTGGCGATTCGATTACTGGTGTCTCGATCATGAAACTCGATGCAGGAATGGACACTGGACCACTTCTCGCGCAACGCACGATCGATCTCGCGGCTGATGAAACATCGGAGACGCTCACGAAGAAAGTCATCGAAGTCAGCGCGCCACTCCTCATTGCCACACTCAATGGCTACATCGCGGGAACGATCGAACCAATTGCGCAGAGCACTGAAGGGGTTTCGATTTGTAAAATGCTCTCGCGCGAAGACGGAAAGATCGATTGGGCGGAATCGGCCGATGCGATCGATCGTAAAGTTCGCGCGCTCACGCCATGGCCAGGAACGTCGACGACATGGGTGATTGGCGGAAAAGAAGTCAGCGTGAAGATTTTGAAAACTGCGCATGCGAAATCGACCACAGAAGAAATCGGCGTACCTCGATCTGAATCTGGAAAACTTGTTGTTGATACCGCAAACGGCACACTCGAAATTCTTGAGCTTCAGCCCGCCGGAGGGAAAGTCATGTCCGGCGCCGATTTCGCACGTGGGTATTTGAAATAACCAAGGTCAACGTCGGACTTTGACCGGCGCTGCCAAAGCTAAGCTTTAACACTTGACTCAACAATATCAATCCCAATTTGTTCCTCCGATGTTAAAAATGACGAATCAAAGTTCGGTTTTGACCTATTACCCTATCGCTCACGAACTGTCGCCGCCTTCTGCATTGGGGCAATCGAAGCTGATGGAATGCGATCTTTCAGCGACTCCATCGTCGGCAACGGCATGTCGCGCCACGTAAAAAACGGAAGCACGAACACCATGAATCCAAGACCAATGGGGTGATTGAGATACGGCGAGAAGACATGCGCAACGTAGAGTGCAATAACTCCACACGCCATACTCAACGTCAGCCATCGCGTTTCCTCGCGTTCAACAACGGATCGATATCCGGCACGCAGAATCGTCACAAGGTAAAAACCAAATGCGAGCAAACCCGGGACGCCCATCTTGAGCCAAATATCTTGGTACCCCCATTCAAAACGATACGTCGTCCATTCTCCTGTTCCGTTGACCGCACGCAAACGAGGATCGTCAGAAATATACGTCACCGACGTACCGAATCCACTTCCCCACAACGGGTTCTTTCCAATTTCCGTCATCATTGGTCCGAGCAAGTTCCATCGGCTTGAAACCGCCAAGTCCCGCGTGGAGTCATTCTGTCCTCGATAAAACGGACTTGTCGTAAAATCTGGCCGTGAAGGAACCGGAAACACCACAACAAGCCACAGGCTCATGACCGCAACAAGAATCGCAAGCATACCAACCGTCTTCATTCGTACAATATTTTGAATGGTCGGTCTTTCTCGCAAAAATACCATTCCAAAAAGAAAGAGTGACACGAGCAATCCGAGCCAAAAACTCCGCGATTGTCCGCCAATATCAACCGCGAACATGAGCGCCATTGGTACAAGAAGTGCAAATCGCTCACGCCACGACTTTGTAACAAACATCATGACGCCGCAAAGAAGAACGGTGAACATCATCACAATGAACTGACCTTGCTCAAATACACGGAAATACCACGCCCCATTTGGAAGAAGTGACACAAGCCATGCCGGTCCCGATAGCATTGTCGCCTCAAGCAATCGCGCATCACGAGCAAATTTATACAATGCCCATACGCCGTCTGCAGAAAGGTGCGTGAACAAAAAGAGAAAAACGAGAGATGACGACGCGACCCATGTTGCAGCAAGTGCAAACGTCCACAACAGCACGCGCTTCGCTTCCGGCGTCCACACGATCATTGCAACAGGAAGAAGATATGCGAATGTTGCGTAGCCGTTCATGTCATCGAACGCCGCTCCAACGCTGTTTCGCGCAAATCCTGAAATGGTTCCGAGCGCAATGGCGACTGCAAGAAAAACAAACGGAACATCGCGCTCCGCGACAAATCGCGGACGAACATAGTTAACGACGACGTGATACAGCGTGCCAAGCATGACTGCAAGAAAGATTCCTTGGCGAATACCAAGCGCTGTTCCGCCAATCGAGACATCGATAAGATGACCGTGGCCGCCAACAAATATCTCCAGCATCGCAAACGCCAATCCCCACACAAGCGATCGTTTCGTGATAATCAAGGCTCCGATCACGATGATCGCGAACGGAATCGCGCTCCACACGGTGTGTTGCGTGAACCACGCCGTAATATGAACCGCGAGGAGCGCGCCGATTCCGTACAACGTGTTCCGATCGAAAAATTGTTTGAGGACGGGAATCATAGTTTTATAGTCGATGCTTCTTGACGATCGCTTCTCGTGCCTCGCGGTACTTTCGAACTCGCTTCGGTTCCCATCCAACGTACTTCCACGGCAATCGGTACACAAACGATGGAAGCCACGACGATCCAATACGCGATTCGCCGTCAATAAGCACATTACACCACACGCCAGGAACAAGGACGCCAATCTTTTGTTGTTCAAGCATCGTTAGCCACACGTCCCAATCTTGAAATCGCTTGATCGCAGGATCAAATCCTGGAAAATCACTTCGACGAACCAGCGACGTCGTGTGAACAAAATTCATTCGTCGCAAAAGGTCGCCATTAAACGGAATGCCGTGAAATACTTTCCAGCCGAACCGAAATCCACTGTATGCGTAACTCACTTCAGGATGGTTCACGAGCGCGAATACAAATTCTTCGATCATCTTTGAATTCATGACAACATCAGCGTCACAGAACATCACGAAATCTCCAGTTGCTTCGACGAGCCCTCGATTTCGCGCTGGGTTTGCACCGGCATTTGATTGACGAATGACACGAATCTTTCCGTCGAATTTCTGCAGAACCTCAGTCGTGTTATCCGTTGATCCGTCATCGATCACAATGATTTCGATCGGCGAATAGGTCTGTTTGAGAATCGATGCGATGCATCGACCGATCGTATTTGCGTGTTGATACGTCGGAATGACGATAGAGACCGATGAAGATGGGGCCAGGTCTTTACCTTTTACTTTTTGAAAAACACCCATCGTCTTTTCTCTCGTAAACTCGGCAATTACTCGCTCACGTCCGTTTTTACCGAATTGGTGGCGTAATGATTCGTCGTTCGCGAGCGTTGTAATCGCAACGGCGAGATCGGCGATGGTATCGTCAATAAGCACTCCCGTTCGTCCTTGAACAACGGCCTCATCAACGCCCGGTTGATTCGTGGCAATCACGGGAAGACCAAAGAGCGCGGCCTCAAGTGCAACGATGCCAAAACCCTCGCGGTCGATGGATGATTTTGTTGATGGCATCACAAAGACGTCGTGTGTTGCGTATACCTCTGGAAGCTTTCCGTCGGAAACATGTTGAAGAATCGTCACGCGAGATTCGAGATTGAGTTCCTTGATCGCATCGAGAATCTCTTTGCGCATCGGGCCGTCACCAACAATCGTATATGTGGAATTCGGGATATCTTTCATCGCCTCGAGAACTTTCAGATGGCCTTTGCGAGAAACAAGACGGCCGACGGTAAGGAGCCTAATCGATTCCGAACTCGGAGCACGAACTAGCACGTCCGCAGCCTCGACAAACTCATCTGTCACACACGGATACATGACGAAACACGATCGACGAGCGAACGCTGAAACTTCATCGGCAAGTGACTTGGAGTTCGCGAAGACTCGGCGAGCAAAAAACAGAACAACCTTCATCGCGAAACGCTTTCGTGGAACCGATCGTGCAGCATCGAAGTCGAGACCGTGAAGAATCACATCGTACGGTTTGCCTGTCATTAATCGAAATACGAACGCAGCGGTTCCGATCGGCAATACGTGACTCGTCAGCAACACGTCAAAGTCCTTTCGCCGATTCCAAAACTCGGCGATCATCTCGCGATACGACGGAAACGACTTCCAAACCAGTGGCGTAATCGATTCCGGGAACGTCGAAACAAGTGCCGATAAATATCGCGCAACCCCTCCCCGCTTTGGCGGGTAATCAGGCGTTGGAAGCAGGAGTCGCTCCATAGGATTTTCGGAGAATGAGAGACTTTGCGTGGATCCAGTGTGCTTTCGTCAACGATTTCGTGGCTATCGATGATCCGATAAAGACGATTGCACCAACTGGAACCGTCGCGATCCAAGGCATCATCGATTTCAGCACGAGAACGACGACCATCATCGCGAATCCAGCGAGAATGAATCCGCCGACCGTACGGATCCACTCGCCGATCGTCACATGAATTTTTCGTTGCAATGCCCACACACCCATGCCGAACATCGAGGTGAAACTTAAAATCGCTGCAACGCTTGCGCCAGGAATGCCGATCCATGGAATGAGAACCATATTTGCGACGAAATTGATGATCATCGTCGCGCCCATGATTTTCGTTTTCGTCATTTGTTGACCTGTCGCATTCAAAAGCGCACCAACAGGAAAATCGAAGAAAATAGGAATCAACACGAAGATCAATACGAGGAGCGGCAGAATCGATCCTGAATATTTTACGCCGTACACGGTATGGATAATTTCCGGCGCGAGCGCAGCAATACCGAAGACAATCGGCGCCATCAGCAACGCGAGATACCACTCGGCATCGAGAAACGTTTTCTTCAGATCGACGGGACTGTTAGCGAGCGACGACATTCGTGGGTACAGTGCGCCGATAAAGGCGAGTGGAAGGAACTGGAAAGCGTACGTGAGTTTGTACGCAACGCTGTACAAGCCGACAGCGGAGTCGCCAATAACCGACTTCAACGTAAACGAATCAACGTAGGAATAAATCTTTACGAAGACTGCTGCAAGGAAAAATGGAAACGCCGCCACAAGAACCGGTCGGACGTTCTTCGAACTCGGCACGATCGACTGCGAGCCAAGCCTGCGAACAACCTGAATGCCCGAGAAAATCGCATTCCAGATACTTCCCGTCGCAAGGGCGAGGATAAGCAGCGCAATCGACTTCATCGGCGAAAAGATGACGATAAGTCCGACAATGCTCGACAATGATTGTCCAACGAAAATGCCGAGCGATTCGTACCGTAACTCCTCAAGGCCTCGAAGCACGCCGTAGAACGTGAGCGACAATGAGTCAGCGATCATGATCGGAATCGCAAGCCAGATAAGAACAATGTTCGAGGAGTCGAATCCGAGGAATGTTGGGAACGCGGCGGCAATAGCGATCGCGAGCAAAATAGCG
>CAIKHN010000015.1 GCA_903827265.1 Candidatus Uhrbacteria bacterium | reverse complement strand
GATTCGTGGAGCGTATCGGCGTATATTTATCCTGTTGGAAAACTCGGTCTCGAAGCATTAACTTGGGTACCGGACGGTAAACATCCATACGGCACCACCGCAAGCGGCGGCGTCTTTTACGCAGGGTGGCAGTATGACGCCGACATGTATGTGTTTGACGTCGACACCTCAACGAGTGGATCGATCACGTACCTCGACCGAATCAAAACAACATCAGGCATGAGCGATTTGTCTGGGCTTTCGTACAACTCGGCAACCGAAACAATTTTTGCGGTATACGACGGATACGATCTTGTTGAGGAACGCGAAACCGACGGAACACTCATTACGTCATCAACAATCCCAGACTCCGGATCATGGGAAGGCATTACACTCAACGACAGCTGCCCAACGTCGCGCACCGGAACCATTGTTCTCGCAAATGATGCGGGCGGAGTAACCGGATACGGAAGCTATCCTGCTGCGTGCGTAGTTATTGATGCAGACAGCGACGGCGTGTACAGCGACGTCGACTGCAACGACGCAGATTCAACGGTGTCCACAGACCGAACTTACTGGAAGGACCAAGATCGCGACGGCTACGGAGATAGCGCAACCCCAACTACACTTTGCAGTGCAACGGCACCAAAAGGCTACGTCGCAAACCATTCTGACGCGTACCCAAACAACAGAATTGAAATTTACGGTGATGGCGTTGATAACGACGGCGATGCGTACATCGACGAAGTAAACACCGTCGCTGAAAACAGCACGCACCCAACATACGCCGGAATGAATCCGCTCACCACAACGGGAATCGTTACTGCCGTTGGCGTATCAACCACAACCGGTGGATTCATCGTTGCGTACCCAGATGGCTCGCGCTACGACTACGCCGTTGGCGGGGCAGGAATCGCGATGCAATTGAAATCTAAAACTGGAACGTCAATGTTTACTGCAACTATTGGTGGAGTGACGTATACGCTCGACGGCCTCAACGGCGCACTTGCTGCCATTCGTACATCGTTTCCAACTGTTGCAAAAACACCAAAACTCCCAATCTGGAAGGTGTTAACAAAACTCAAAAAGTAAAAGACTTTCCTGCTACAATCCCGACAGTATGCGATTCAAGCTGTTCCAAAATCTCAACAGGCTTCGAATCGTAAAGGACATTTGTCCATTACCTGGATTCCCGTCACATGACGCATCGATCTGGAAAGGACGAGCGACGCAAACCGCATTCCCCATCATCGAACACCAGAACGGATATACGGTGACCGATTTTCAAAATCGGTTCATCACCTGGCACAGAACATTTACAAAGGACCTCTCGATTCCAACACTCGAATCCAAAAGCCTCATTCACATTCACGAATGGATTCCGCCAACGTTTCCAGGAAAAGTTCCCGGATTTTTTGCGTTTAGCATGAATCATTTTGAAGCGCTCACCGTTCTCACGCCGGAGCCGACAAAACTCTGGAGTTCGCAGGCTCGTCGACATTTGTCATCGGCGAGAAAGAATCCTGATCTTAAACTTCGCTTTGGCACAATCGACGAAATGGCTGTCATGCTGCCGACGTCGCAAGTTCCAAAATCTCTCCATCAAACGTTCCTCGACTTTGCCAAGCGCCATATCGTGGCACATCCGGAAGATGTCGAGGTGCTCATCGCGACGCTCAATAATCAACCGATCGCAGGATTCATTGCCGGCTATTGCCTCGAGGCGAAAGAGAGTTCATACCTCGTGGGCTGCTTTACCGGCGACGGAGGAAAGACTCACGCGATGGTGGCGCTGGTGGCGTGGTGGTTCGAACGATGCACAGCGCGCGGTATGGTACACGCAAATTTTGGCGACATCGTCGGCCCGCATCCATTCCCGTTTGATGATTTTATTGGCTACTCCAACTTCAAAACGCACTTCAACATCCATCGCGTTTGGATGCCAGGAAGCCGATGGAAAATTTCGTTAACGCTCTAATTCCTTCACGACATTCTTTTCCAGATCCACAAGATCGAGAACTTCTCGCATTCGGGCTACCTCGGCGGGATCCTTCTCTCTAACGAGCAATTTCTTTTCGACACGTTCGATCATTCTAAGGATTTGCGTAATTTCCTGCTCCGCCGTCACGTTCACTTGAAAATCAAGCTCTTCTCGAAGATCAGCAATTTTTGCCGCACGGTTCTGGCTAATAAGGACAATGATCGAAAGGAAAATTGCTTCAAGCGACACCACCATCGTTAGCATGCCGTACGGATACGGATCAAATGGAATAAACCCAGGAATGACACTGGAGTTCACAAAAATCCACGCAAGGAAAAGCACGGCGTTCACATTAAAAAACGCAATGGTTCCAAATGAATCCGTGAGAAAATCCGCGATACGCTCGCTCACGCTTCGCTTCCGATTCATTTCTGCCGAAAACACCGGCGTACGGCGTTTCACCCCGCGAACCATGGTTCGCACCCTCCTGTGCTGTGGCATATAAAAGAAGTATAACACGTGACAATTCTTCTTTTTCTTGCTACTCTTTCGCGGCTCACCCCAGGTTCCTCGTGACCCTTCCCGCCACAACTCCCCCGCCTCTCACCGCGCTCCCCACGCATCGCCGCGTCGCGGCATCCAACATCGTGTGCTCATGGCGCATCGTTGATAGTCCGTCAACGTTCGCTCTCGCCATTCGCAACGATAGCGCATACAAAGTTGAAAAAATCCAGTACGGCGCAATTGGCGGTGGTGCGACCGTCACTCCAGAAGGTGTGCGCCACCTCAATGGCATCGCCGGACGAATGACGTTCGAACCGCATGACGACGGCGCTCTCCTGGACGCACGAATGACGCTCGCGTGCCCTGGTGCCCCCGCCGTGGTCCGCGCACGTCGTGTGCGAATCCTGGAAACGCTGATCGAGTGGGCTCAACAACGTAAAACGGAACGCATCGAGCTCGACGTTCGCCGCGAGTTCAAAGAAGAACTCGTAGACGACAATCCGGGCATTCTCTCGCTCGCCGAACTCGGGACTATTCAAACGAGACTGGTGGGGTGGAAGTGTGGCGGCGCCCGCAAGTCCCGCCGCGGGGACGAAGGAATCGTCACGACTCCATTCTACTACTGCCACGAAGCGATCTTCCAAGATCCGAGCGTCCTCGAGAAGCTTCTCGCGGATCCGCTGAAGAGGGTGCGGCGAGTCTCCCCCGCCGAACTCGCCACCACAGGCGGTGGACAACACGAAGGACAAACAGACGACGGCCACGTGCTGTTCAGCAACATGTTCGACTCGACCGCCATCCATCCGCTGTAACGACGAACGAAAGAGGCTCCAGTCCCTAGGGATCGGAGCCTCTCGCCTTTTCTAGATTTCTGATCGCAGAATCTCTACTGCAATCGGACCAGCAGCATATGGCGCAATAGCGTACGGATTATAGAAGACGCCGATCGCATCAGGAGTCAGATAAAAAATCGCATCGTCGATGTACCGATCCGTTGATTCGTCTGTTGGATTACTCGCGTATGCTCTGAACTCGTTCAACGATTCCTCAAACAACGCATCAGATTCATGATCGATGAGCCACTGTTTTTCTTTCACTTCAAATGCCTGCAACTTCGCCGGTTCAATAACATCACGCAACGTCAGCTGCTTCCCCGTCTTCACATCGAAGTTCAAGAAAAGCTGTGTAATGTTTGGATGCGCACCGCCTTGATTGAGGTAATCCGATAATCCAATCGAGAGAATCCCATTCGCGTTCTGTTTGATGTCGTAGCCCACTTCACTCGTCCACGCCTGCTGCGCAGACTCAATAGGATCGTCCATTTGTGCCACGAGATCCGTAAGATCCGTCTTGCACGACGTAACGAAACTCGTCGCTGCGAGAGTGAGATCTTCGTCGTCAGTCGTGAGGAATTCTTTCACTGCCGATGCGATCTGCAGATTGATCGATTCACGAATGTCTGCCGAAACGCCAGATGATTCCTCAATCTGCGGGTATAACAATTTCACATCACAACCGCCAGTACCATCGACGTCTTCATGACGCGTTTGGGTGACTTCGCGGAATGTAAGGTCTGTTCCTGCCGCGACCGTCACATCTGTTGGAACCTCTGTTTCAGGCTGAAGATATTCTTTGTACACGAAGTATCCTCCAGAGGCGAGAATGACAACTATCGCCATTCCGAGCATGATGCCGTTCAGATTTTTCATATGCCGGCATGGTAACAAGACCGCTCCAGAATGCCTATTGCACCATCAACACGTTCGGTACCGCAGCGGATTGCACCTCGATATCCCAGGGTTTTGACGCTGTCGAAATTCCCGTTGACGGCCCGCCGTCAAGATTACCGGCAATTCGAAAATGCTCAGGTTGCTGCGCGAGCCACTCTGCCATTTGATACAGCGATTCTTCACCGGTCTCACTCACGATGACGTCGATCGTTCCGCCATCCTCTTGTGCGAGCACGGTTCGACGAGCATGCAGTCCGCTGTCTTCGGCAATCGCTGACGTGTCGTTGAGGATTAATGTTGGGAACGAAAGAAATGTCGATCCTGGATACGGGCCGAGCAATGAACTCAACGGTACGTGATACATGTTCATCGTTCCGTCTTCTCGAATGTTCACGGCAAAGGTATAGCCTGTTTCGCCAATCGCGATTTCCGGCCACGCAACAGCCGATTCGGCACCATCGATTGAATAAAAACCCGCGGGCTGGTTTGTTTCGGTGAAGTACGATCCATTCAGAACAAACATTGATTTAGTCGACTGTCTCCATTCATGTACCGATCGAGGTGACGCTGGATTATTCACCATCGACCATCGCGAATCAGCAGCAAACTTCGAGACAAGGAATGACACCTCGTGTCCATCGAATGTTGCGATTCTCCGTTCCATAAATGCCGGAAGATCGGCATAGCCGTACCGGAACAATAATTTCATCGTCGGCAGATACATTGCGGCGATTACTCCAACCGCAACACCACCACACACCATCGCCAAGCACCCAAGTGCAAAAATTCGCTTCAAGTTCATACGAATTAGAAATCGTCACCGTCGTCATCCACGACGCCATGGGAACCGCGATGAATAACTTCCGGCCCGGAATCGATGCGATCCGAACGTACTCCGGCTCCAGACCGCTCTCCGCGCAACGCCTCCTTTTTTAATTTCAACACCTCAAGCTCCCGATCCAATCGCCGCTGCAAGTCAGGTAACTCCCGCTGAAGCCTCCAAAGATCCATTCGATGACCAGTAACCCGTCCCATTGAAGAATGGAAAATCTCATTTTTATGAAGTCGAATATCGCCAGGATAGAATCCCGAACTATCTTGACGAGCATACTCGGAGTCACGATTCCGACTATTGTAATTGAATCGCCACCAATCAAAACCGAGTTTCTCTAATTCCGTAATTGTTTCAGCTACTTTCCGCATAGCATCAATAACCGACTGGCTTTCAGCTCGTTCTCGAATCTTCAACTGCAGCCATATCTCGGCACGCGCAATATCGCCCTCGTCCACATAGCCTTTCACCCGCTGCTTTTCTTGCTCTGAATATGGCGAGGTTCCAAGGACGAACGCGACCAAATTATCCGCATCAAATTCAGATACGAATTTCCCGAGCTCTGCCTGTAACGGCAACACGTTTTTCAGTTGTTCGTTTTGCGCATTTCCATCCATTGTTGAACGGCTTTGGAATACCACAACACGTTGTGCATGTTTTTCTTTCGCGTGAGCAAACTCATCATCGGCGTTCTTTTGTGTTTGCGCATAATGCAACTGAAACGTGTCACCCTCCACGTACTGAAGCGCGATATGAGCGAAATGCTCTACGCCATCACGATCCACGACATACCGCACTGTCTCCGGGTTTGGCGACATGACGATGCGCAGCTGTTCCAAGGTTGGGAATGCATCCTGCACAGTGATCGTTAAAGGAATACGCATTTTTCCTACCGAATCGTATCCAGAAAAATCTCGCCATGCTTGATCAAGAAACCGCTCTTGCGGCTGAAGCTTCGCAAGCAGCTCTCGAAAATTGCTTGCCGTGAATTCCTGCGGTATCACACGCATACCAGAAAACGAAACATCTCGAAATCGAAACACCAATGGAACTGGATTCTCTTTTGTACCGAGCGTCGGGACCTCCGAAGGAACCGCTCTTTCAAGCAAGTGTGCATTATTATCGAATCCAGTACTGCGTTCAATCGCTATCACTCCGCGAGCAATGCGCTTCCCGTCAGAATCTTTTTCATACGTGATGGAAAATTCGTTGCCACCCAAACGAACGGATTCAGGATATTGCTTTTCTACTTCTCGGATTTTTGCACGATCACCATCGTCCAAGAACACATCTTCCAACGTAAGCAGGAAATGCGATCGCATGTCATCGAGCTGTTTTGCGGTCGTGACATGGGACGACAGTATGCGGTTATGCATCCATTCATTCTCCGCATCTTCGCCAACAAACGATCCAATCGGCTCGTAATCTACGCCGGCAAGCTTTGCAAGAAACGGCAATCGGTTCTCAACAAGTTTTTTATATACCCAATGAACATCACTCCAATAGAATGGCGCAAAGATATCTGCACGATTTCCCACCCGTGAACGCGGTGACGCCTCGATGTTATACACAATCGCATCCGCAATTTGCTGCGTCGCCGCCTGCTCAAGCGCCGCAACCTGATTGCCCTGCACAATTTCTTCAGCGGGCATCAAGCCAACCCCTTTCTTATTAATGAGCCAGCGTTGAACATCGACGACTGTCTTTCCGTCAATATCTCGAACACGCGGCCTTCCACGTTCTTCATATACATATCCCTTAGGCACCGCCGCGAGAAGCTCCGGTTCAATAATACCGTGATACCCGCAACCAATTCGTTCGCCATTCCCATTATCATTAAGCGTCGCGAAAACATTTGAAACAATCCTACCATCATGCCCGACAGAACTGCGATCCACAAAGACGGCGTCAAAGTGATGTGCATCATATTCTTCAACTACTGTACGAAGCGTTTGCGTCCTGAATTCTTTTGCGGCCATTGCGTTTCCCAACGGAGGCGCAGTATTCACTCGACGATCCGTCTCTGTGCGTATTGCTGTTTCTCGCTCTCGTATCTGAGAATCACTGTACCGCGCAGGAAGCCGTTTCAATGGGATGGAACTTCCTTCGTCTGATCGCACGAAAATATCGTCCGTCTCAAACCCCGCACGAATAACCTCGTGGAGTTGTTTGGCGCTAAGCGCCTGAATTTTCTCAATAAATGCGTCCACGTTGAACGAGCCTCGCGCTTTCGCTTCCTGATCAGCTCGAAGCATCTTCGCAACACGAACCAATCCGTCGCCGTCCAAACCGTACTGATCCGCCCACGCACGAAAGGCTGATCGATCCGTTGGGGATTCTGCAATAAAAACATGTGGAACGCCCGCATCTGGCTTGGTCGCTTTTTTTAGCGCAGCAAAAAGCCGAAACCAATCCGACGGACGGACATATCCCGTCCCCGATTCTCGCATTTCACCATCAAGTAATCGCTGGCGACCGTGCAACCTATCCCACGCACGGCCGCGTGCCTGCATTTCAGTGCGCGCGCCCCTCATTTGCTCAGCGTTAATCAGTGCGCGATCCGGAACTTTATACACGGCAGCCATGTTGGTAAACCCTTCCACTGCCTTCACTAAACCCAACATCGCTTCTGTTTCCGTCACGATCCCCATGTGCTCCGCTTTCTTCAACATTAATACTCTCCGCTCCTGCGGGCTCAACCGTTCTTCGGATCCACGAACTCGCTCGACCTGCCGAGATGCAGGCAAAACAGGCTGTTGAGGTCCACGATCTGCTAGGAGCTTTTCGAAATCGATCTTCGCCATAATATACGCAATACATGCGGTAAAACCTCATCCACTTTCACTCCATTTTACCATGTGACGAATCGATTCCGAACAAACGCACACGCAAGCTACACGTTACAGCGAGTCGCGATCGCTCGAGCGTCAGCTTCTTTCCATTCCAATGCAATAATCCGCTTCTTTGGTTTACCAAACATTCCGTTTGCACGAAGTACCGCTGTCACGCGCCACTTTTCGCCAATTTTCGAAACGCGGTTCCCCATCACCATAAATACCGGAACCTTCGCAACGTCAATCTGCGCGATATCTCCTCGTGCGAACGATTCTTTGTGCCAGCGAATAAAATTTCCACGCCACGTTACAAGTTTCCCTCCTTCAGTTTTTGTTGATCGATCAACGTTCATCGTGAAGAGTCCAAGAAGAAGAAACGCTGCTCCGAATGCGAAAAAGAGCCCCCACATTACTCCGCTAAACGCGAGTTCAAAACTTGTGCAGCGCGATCCTGGACAAAGCACCGCAGAAAACCAATCGCTCAGCGAGTGAACGACAATTCCGGAATTCGCCACCGTGTGAACAATCTCGTTCCACCACGACATGAGGAGCAACGCACCACCAATCGTCGCAATCGGCCCATAAAACCACACCGCCCATCCTAACGGCTTGTAACGAATCACCACATCATTTGGCATATCAGAATGTTCGAAGAATCTTTTTTGCCTTTTGCGCCGCAGAAGCAGGGACCATAATGGAAAATTTCGACGGCGTTCGTGCAGCAAACGGATTCCAGTGAAACGCGGAATCTCCGGCAATTTCAGAAGGAATGCCTGCAATCATCAGCTTTGCACACGCAATATCTGCCCGAAACTCATCATTCATCGTTGCCGCAACAACCAACACCTTTCCGCGGAGGTTCATACGGAATGATTTTAACACGTCGCGGAACGTGAACAAAAATATGCTAGCAAGTAACAATGCACCGTTTAAGCTCTTCAAACGTGTCTACCACAGCAATCAAGTACTCTGGATTCTCGAGTCGGGAAAAATAGCCTCTGTCATGAGCTCCCCACGTGACGGCGACGGTTGGAATATGGGCAAGCTCCGCTTCTCGAATGTCGCCGAGGGTGTCGGTGATAAACAAAGCATCACCTTCTCATATCGGTACCAGAGACGTGACCTGTACCTTATCGGTGGCAGGCCACGTCGGCCGCGACCGACGTGGCAGGAGCTGGCGGACGAGTTCGGAACTTTTGACTGGGCGGCGTTGTATCAAGACATGTGCGTATTTCCACAGGTTGCGGTGCGAGTGCTCGGCTGGAAAGATGCCATGCTCTCTTCAACGAAATAGGGGACTTTTCCAAATTATCGAGGCGTTCCGTCAGTTTTTCATTGACGGAACGCTATTTTTATGCTAATATAAAACGTTATCTTCGTTCCGACTATCGGGCGAAGGTGCAAACCGCGCACGGCGGCACCCGTGTTTTTCCACCATCTGCATATGTTGCCGCGTCCCTCTCCGAGGTCCGTTGCGAAAAAGTGTAGGTGTCGGAGCGTCCAAATGGCCAAGATTACGACCGCGCAGCTCAAGAAGCTGCTCGACCGCTGCGAACTCCCCGAGGGGCATCGTGCCCACATCAGTTGTGAGGCCTTGCAGGCCTTCCTCGGGCGCGTTTACTTCATCGTCCCCGTCACCCTCCTCCCGTTTCCGACGTTCGCCGAGCTCGTGCGGCGTTTCAAGGGGAACGCGAACGAAAGCCTCGATGGAGCAAAGCCCGAACCCTATGGGGCTCATGGTCGGGCTCCGTACCAGTCGGCCGACAATGTGTTCGAGTACTTCAGCATCAGCGGCAAGAAGCAGGTGGCTGAGGTGCTGGTCGAGATGGACGAAGACGGCGTTCGTCCCGCCACCTACGAGGAGCTCCTCGCGTTCGCGGAGGCGCACCCCGAGGAACCGAGCCACCCCTCCAAGTGGTGCACCGTCGCGCTCGGCTCACTCATGACGAAGCTGAAGGGACACAATCCCAGCTACACGGCCTTTGCAGGCATCATGAAGGCCAGCGACAAGCGGACGCTCGCGACGTTCGATGCAATGGAAGTCGGGAACAAGTCCTTCAACTTCCTCGTGGTCCGTTTCCGCCAGAAGAAATAGCACCCTCGCGCATCGGCGCGGCGGCGTTCCGAACGAGCAATCGTTCACGGGAGCGCAGCCTCGTCGGTGCGCTCTTCGTTTTTATGCCAAGTCTATCAGCCGCAGGATTTCATCGGCAGGAAGCGTGGCGTCGATAATAGTCATCCCCAAATCAGCAGCTTTTTTGTCAGCGTCGGCAATCATTTTCTCTAATGCTATTCGTTGCTCCTCGTGTTGACCGAACGCGGTAAAAGCCTGACGTTCTGGGTTGAGCAGACGCTCCTTTGCGACGCTGAACGGGACTTTGAGGTAATAGGCGCGGTCGAAATATTTCACCACTTCGGCGATGTTGTCGCAGACGCCGAGGACGACTATGGGCTCGTTCTTTGATAAAAACTCTATGAGACTTGGCGTATCCCAAAGGAAAACGTGAGAGTTGAACCACGCAGCATCGGCCTTGCTGATATCTTCAGGAAACTCGTCCCTGTTGCCATTTTTATCGAACCATCGGCAGACGTCCGTCATGGCGTCTCCGTCGATAGTTTTTACCCCTTTCTCTGACAATTTCTTGGAAAGATAGGATTTTCCCGACCCTGCTGGTCCCGTGACGAGAATGTTTGGCATAAGACGATATTCAATCTCGAGCAGTATTACACATAAACTCTGCTCGTGCATGAGCATTCCATCCACATAGAATGTCTTACCGACATTTATTCGAGTACATTCAAACTTTCTTTTATCCGTCGTAACAATGGAACGGAAATCGACCCGCTTTTCTTTACTGCGGATTCTCGGAGTCTTGCGGCGCTCTCGGAAACATATGCCTCGTAATACACAATACGAAACGGTTTGTATGGTCTGTTTGAAATTGTTTCACCGAGATTGTGTTCTGTAAGGCGTTTCTCAAGATTGCCAGTTGAACCTTTATAGAAATAGTCGGGTCTTGTTAAACTCTGAAGAATGTAGAAATACCACATAATGCAAAAATTCTACCATGCAAACACAAAAGCGCCTTTCGGTACGATCGTTCACGAACGACGTACTGTGGCGCTTGTGTGTTGTCACCTTGGCACGACCTTACGTGACCTGTTTATCGATCGAATGGTCGATCGTGATACGTCATTTGCGAATGACGTATCGTGGCAGGCCACGTCGGTCGCGACCGACGTGGCAGGGGCTAGTACGCGACGTTAGAACTCTTGCGATGAGTATGTAGGAGGAGGTAGGGGTACGACGACTCAACGCCGGATTTGCTTTGAATACCGTTCGCTCGTTTTTATTTCATGAACTTCGGTATCGATTCAAGCAATTCTTCTGCCTCGACGTTCAGAAGCTCAGAAAGGCGAAGAATATTGATGAACTCTTTGACGAGAGCCTGTTTGAGCAAATCGTCATTGCCTGCACCGCCATGATCCTTATCTTCAAGATGCGTCGCGATTCGACCAAGCTGCTTCATCATGTGCTGTAGGCTGTGATTGATAGAGAATTGCAATCGTTCCTCCGGTGTCAGCTTTTGTAAAAGCGGATAGCTCGCTTCATCAAAAACAAATCGCGCAGCGATGTAGTCAATTGCTTCTTGTAAGTTGGAGAGTTTCGGAGATTCGTCGGTCATATTATTCCGGTAATATATATTGAAAATTATTTCTGCTCCAGAACCATAGCGGCGGGTGCATGTCGATGGGATCGATACCTGATCCCGCGAGGCGTTCACGCCATCGTTCGGAAATCTTTTCTCGTGACCATGTATCAGCTTCGGATTGCGTAATCACTCCGAGTCGCACAGAGCATTTCGTGAGAGAGCCGATGACGCGTAGGCGGTAAGTAGAGCTTTGCAGTTCTTGATAAGACGATCTTCCATATTTCAAACCAAAACCTCATCGATCGAATGAAGCAACTCACCCTGTCCGGCTTGCAGAATATGCCCGCTTTCCAAAGGAATCCAGAAGCATTTGAGGTTTGTTGGTGGTTGATTTCCGTCGTGTTCCTCTGCACTCTTCCAGCGATCAGGAAACGATGTTGTCGGTCTTGCGAGAAAGAAATGCCGATTCTGGATTTCGTTGCGATATGGTGACATGTCGTAGGTCGCGATTCCGATTTCACCGATAATTTCGAATTCTTCTCGTCCCGTTTCTTCTTGAAGCTCTCGGAGTGCCGCGTCTTTAGGAGACTCGCCATCTCGGATTGTTCCCGCTGGAACTTGAATGCCCACTTCTTCAAACGAAAAATCCGTATGACGAAAAACAAGGAGCTTACCGGCATTGACGCAATAGACGATAACTTTGTTAGCTTGGGATTTTTCAGTTGTCATATTTTGATTGTACGTGCAGACTCATCGAATCCCTAACGTTTCGTGTCGCAGAGTGAATTCTCGCTTGCCCTCAATGAGTTTTTTGAGGTCATCTGCGAATGCTTCAAGAAAGAACGTAAAATTTGGTGTGAACTCTTCCACTTTGCTGAATTCCAAAACTTCATCAAACGTAAACCAATCGAGACGCTGGCCTTCTTCAAGAAGCGTGATGGCTTGAAACTGTTCATCAGTGACGGGGACGAAAAATCGGTACACGATCATCCCGTTTGTATCCGTCGTCGATCCAAGGCTGATAATATCTGTTGCGTCGAGATTGATTTCTTCTTTTAGCTCACGACGTAGCCCCTCCTCTGGAGTCTCGCCTTCATCTATACCTCCCCCTGGAGCATTCCACTTGTTTGGGCGGGAAATCGTGGGAATGTTATCCCGAAGAACAAGACAGATTTTGTTGTTGTGAACAATGATCGCATCAGCTCCTGGTTTGTTTGGCATATTGTTGGAATTCTAACATATCTCGCTGCCAGGGAATCTCGAGTCCTTTACAGAAAAGCCCAAAAACTTGTACACAGGTCATTTCCAGTAAAATGCTTGCTTTTATTGGCTCTTCTTCGTATTTCTGGTTGACAAAAGCCTATTTTTGCGCTATTATATAGGGTTACGATGAAGGCCAAAGGAGCGATGTCCGTCTATAGCCATCACTACAAAGTGGTGCCAATAGACGGGCATTTCCGCCCACTGTCCCAACACACTGGAGTTCCCCCATGCGTTCCAATCTGCTCATCGTCCTCGTTCTCACCGTCGGCTGTCGTGCGATCCCCGAAGAGAAGTCCGGCAACACCGCCGAACCCAACCTCGAGGACAGCGCCCAGTCCGACACGGCCGAGAACATGGACGACACTGGCGTGGTCGACACCGACACCGCTCAGGAGACCGACACCGGCACGCCGGTCGTCGAACCCTCCGGCTTCATCGCCGAGTGGGTCGTGGCCAGTGAAACTGTGACGCTCGACAGCGTCGTCCTGCCCCACCTCCTCACGCACACCAACGATCTTGGCGTCACCTACACCGTGACCGAACTCGATGTCTTCATCGGAGCGGCCAACGCGGCGTGGCCAACCACGATCGGTGACACCCGTCTGGGTGTCGGGACGGCCGACCAGCACATCGGCGTGTACACGCGGTACGACAACTTCTGCGGTTCGTACACGGATGGGAACACCTACTGCAGCAATGAGTGGGTGATCGACACCACCAGCTCCGCGCTCACGGCTGACAGCGTCACGTCCATCGACTTCGGCTTCACCATGGCGTTCTTCTCTGAAGACGAAATGATGGCCGAGATCGCCGATCTGCACGACGCCAACGCCGACCTGATGCGTGTGTTCGCGGTCGTCACGTGGACGGCGTCCAATGGCACTTCCGGTGAATCCACGGCCGAAGGCTTCTTCACCATCATGCCCGAGTGACATCTTGCGCACCCGCGCGGCAAACGTGCCGCCTCCGGGTGCGTTTCGCTTTTTTAAGACGGGTACCACAACGCAGAGCCTGATTCGCTTTGAAAACGCTCTTCTCGAATTTCGGATTAGAATATCGGCAAAAGTTCCTTTGAACTCAGGAAGATACACATGCCATCGGCGAGTTTGATGTTGGGAACCCAAAGAGGACTACCGCTCCATCCTTTCTCTGCTTCGCCTCGTAGTCTGTACATCGTCAAAACTGTTTTATCGTTGTGTTCTTTGCCCAACTCTCGATCATCTGGGGAGAGCAACGTTCTCATCCCTTTTTTGATGCTTCGATCCGTTCTCACAATAAGGCGGAAAGATTGCTTCTTACCGGATTGTTCTTGGGCCATGACACAGCCAGGAAAATTGTGGCTGATCCATGGATCGCCCTTTTCCACTTGGATCAATTGCAGAATCCTTATGATTTCTTCGGCAGTAGAAGGGCGGTCGGCGTCTATCTCCCCCAGGATGTCATCAAGTGCGCTGAGATTGCTTTCCTTAGCGGCTGACGGGAAGTAATTGACGCCACCTGCAAGAATAGCCAGTTCATCTGTTTTGAGAATATTCATTCGCGTTGGACGTGTCCCCGCAGGAGTCAGAACGTGAACACCATCCGGTCCCTTCTCACGGAGGACAGAGAATAGGGCGTTGTTTGCGTCGTTGAGCTCTCTGAACAGCTTTGCAAGGGGTTCTGGCGTGAAGATGCGACAAAGTCCTGCATCACGGTCGTAGCCGAAAATACGGGCGTGCTGCCAGCACGTATCCGCTTGGGGAGTTTTTGAACTGCGACAGTAGTAAACAGTGTGAAGTCCGGGGAATGTTACTCCTCGACCCAAACTGTTTCCGCCAACCAAAACGTTGAGTCCGGAGTCGTATCGAACTCCATCAATTGTTTTGGAGTTCATGACGATGACATTGATTTGGGGGAGTCCATTGAGCAGGAATGCCTTTATTTGATCCATGCTACTGAGATCGGGTTTTGTCGTTGCAAGATCGCTCCATGCGTCTTGAAGGTTACAAAGGAACGTTGGCGATTCGTTTGTGAGGTCTTCTCGCACACCGCAGAGGAATCGTTCAACTTTTTCTTTGGTCTGATTGTGCTCTTTGATTTGTATCCCGGGATGAATGAGCAAGCTACAAACAGTACGATCTCCTGTCAGAAGACTATGCGCTCCGGTAATAAGAAAAGACAAAACGGCCTTGCGTAGTCCTTCGGGAATATCGTCACTTTTCAAAAGCGTGTTCTTTTCATCGTCTGGTGTAATACGGATGGAAGTAGTTTCTTCTCCGTAAAAGAGATCTCCCCCAAGATATCCTTTCCCCGGAGCGATATAGTGGGCAAATCCAGGTCGCCAACCAGATTCTTCCGCTTGGAGCAGTAACGACTGTGGCGTTGCCGTAACGTGAAGATAGAAACTTGAAGGTTCTTGTTTTCGAATTCGTTCAAGCAATTCATGGATTGCACTTTTATCAGGGATGTTTACCTTTGTGTTGAGGCTTGAAGCATCCCCCTCGTCGTCAAGTACGAATATCGGACTATCACGGAAATACTTACTCGCAGAAATGTGATCAGCCCAATGTCTCAAAACACGAACATTCTTTTTCAATACGATGATCGTTGGATTGTTCGCACTTGGTGGAACGAGGAAGGCAGCATCGTCTGTTTCATTGAGCACACGAAACCCATCCATGAATCCGCCGAGCAGTTTTTTGGCTCGATCAAGTGTTTGTTGTTGAAGTCGGATATTGTCGGTCGTCACGAGGATGAAGAGACGAAAGCCAGCATCAGCGGCAGCCGAAGCGATAGCGAACATTTGTCCCGTCTTTCCACTTTGAACATGTCCAAAGAGTAGTCCCGAAATGTGTTCATTGAAGTTGAAGTTTGCGATGTACTTATTCGCAAAGTCTTCGGCAGATTGTCTGAGGGCAACGGCTGTTCCTTTGGTGCTCGCCTCGGCGCGTTCAATATATGTTTCGAGATAGCTCATATCTTTTTGGGTGAGAAATCCAAAAGCCAAAGCCTCGGATCATTTGTTGCTGAGAGTTTGAGGTGATTTGTTCCGTAGTGTTGGAGCATTTCTGCGGTGACGAGTTCTCCAACTTTCAGCACCCGAGCATCTTCCATTCGTCCCTTGATCCATCTACCCAAAATTTGAAGATCGCCTTCCGAACGAAGATTCTTGCTGTTCTGTCCATTGACCTTGCACTTGAATGACCATCCATCATCGGTATAAACAGTGAATGTTTCTCCGATTGGCGGATAACCTGACAACGTGGTGATTGCGAGTGGCACAATAACTTCCACTTCGTACCAGGGGCGTGATCGTATGAGTCCCGTTGGGGCTTCTCGTCCTTTTCCAAAATGTGCATTGAGATTACTTCTGGCTTCGGCTTTGAGAGGAATATCAAATGTGAGACCAGTTACTGAATGCTTGGCCCGGTCGAGTTCTTGATGACTGACTTTTTCGACATTGCTACAGCCTTCAAGAAGGTCTTGGCGATCGATGAATTTTACGTCTGTATATTCGAGAATTGGTTTTGTTGTTTTTCGTGCAATGTCTTCATGAAGCCCGATGAGATCTGTGATTTTCTGCGTTTCCGTAATCAATGTGTCCACTTCCCACTGCGCACCGAGGCCGAGAATGTTGGATATGTTGGACGATCCAACGATTGATGCGTGGGGGAGCTGATTCTTTAGGAATGAGTAAACCTTTCCGTGGAATTTGAATGCGGTACAAACGCGCACACAGCCGATACGATTGTCGCTGAGAAATTGGCCTAGTGAGCACGCTGCTTCGTACTGAGGCCGTGTGAATCCTTCTCGGCCGTGCATCCCAATAATCAGATCGCAGGCTTTCGGCGTAGCGCTCTTTTTGTAGTGGGCGAAAATTGATTTCAATTCCATGAGGGAATCTTCGGATACATATCCCGTTGCGATTTTTATTTCCCCAGATGCGACAAGCTGACGTTCAAACGTTTTTTGAAAATTCGAAACGTCAGGATATTGAACCGGAATAACGCTGGAATAAATGAGTTCCATATCGTTATTTCTTTTCAAGGAATTTTTTGATTGCTTTCGCTACAACACGAATTGCTACCGGAGGAACCGAGTTGCCGATTTGGCGACGAACCTCCGCCGTAGAACCTTCGAAAATAAAATCATCCGGATAGCCAAAAAGACGTGCTCGCTCTCTGTTTGTGAGCGGTCTTGGTTCATCGTAGTGGTAGCCCCACGTTCCGCCACCTCCCCCGGCGATAATGGTCGAAGACGGCATGTCGGGATGCAACCGACGATAGACGTGACTGATCATCCCTTTGACGTAATGCTTTGAATTCTTGGGGATGCTTGAAAAGTTTCCACCGGGAGGAATGAGTTTGAGTTTTTCAATCGTTTCCGGCCGTATGTTGAGGGGCTCATTGTTATAGAGTGCTTTTTCTACGCCTTTGAGCGCGCGTTGTGCTCCAACCCATGTGCTCTTGCTGTGTGTCGGAGCGGGCATGATGAACTCTTTTTTGAGGTCGTTGCGAATCCCAATAATAAGAACTCGCTCGCGTAATTGAGGAGCGCCATAATTCGCGAAGTTCACGAGATGAACCTGTAAGCGGTATCCGGCTTGCGTGAAATCTTCGGTAATTTGTCGTATAGCTTTCCCCTCGTTTGCCGTAATGAGTCCTTTGACGTTTTCCGCGATGAAGATTTTCGGTTTCTTGGTAACAACTGCTTTTACAAAATGACGATACAGATTCCCGCGCACCGTACCAAGACCCTTTCTTTTTGAAATCATTGAAAAATCCTGACACGGGAAGCCGCCGAGCATCACGTCGCACGACGCGAGTTTTTCGAAATTCAGCTTCGCGACATCATCTTCGATAATATGCGGACCGAAATTCTTTTTGTACGTTTCGCATGCCCAGTGATCAAAATCGTTCGCCCATCGTATGGAAAAACCCTCCTGCAAGAATCCCAAATCCATTCCGCCACATCCGGCGAAAAGCGACCCGATTGTCACTCTCTTCATAGTTTTTTGAACGAACGCGGGGGCTAGACGACCCGCGTTTACAGCGAGGGCTTCTGTAAAAACAAAAGGACACCCCTCAGGTGTCTAGCCCCAAACAACAGGGTCACTGCTGCTTGTTGAGGGATGCCCAAACTGGCGCATCAAATGACCCTCAAAACGCAGCGAGCGTCTTGTTGTTTGTTGTATTTGGAGCTAGACGAAACAATTATGACGCATGAAGGTGGTTATAGGCAACACACCACCAGAAATGCTTGTAAAAAATGCCACGAAAGGGTTATTCTGTATTCAATACAAATGAGAATGAAAATGGTGTGCCTGATGCGAACGACGAAATATTTCAATCTGATGCCGCCTATACCGCGCGTGTTTTGTTATTGAACGGCGGGACTGTTGAGAGCCAAGAAAAGCAAGGCTTCTCGACGCTACGACGTCTTTTCTCTCTTCACTTCAACGGATTGCTCGATCTTGCTAATAAGGGACTTATCGATCTCGGCAATATTCGAATCAGCCGTGGTTTTGACGAAGCGTTTCAAAGAGAGAGAAAGGATCATTTGAGCCGCATTGCTGGTCTTGGGGTTGTTTCGTCTGGCGCACGTGCTGAAATTCAGCAAAGGATAGCAGGGGTTCATGCGAGATACGCGGATGATTGTTTTCTCGGGATCGACCGTCACACCCGTCTCGTTGTCGATGACTTTCTCCCACTTTCGTTGCCCGAGGTTTCGCAATTGATTGCTAAATCTCCAATAAACCCGACTTCTTATATCTTTTTTGATTTGAAGATCGAAACACAAGGGCTAAGGGATTTCTTGGCGGGTTACGCTAAAAAGTTTGCAAACGATGAGCTTGATTCTCAGGGTATAGATCTGTTTTCCTATGCAATGCACAAGAGATATATTTTTGAAAAAATTGGTTTGAAATTGAATGCTGGACTGTCGCCCAATAATCTCGTCTTGAATGAGGATGAAATTTGGCCGAGAAAGCCAGAGCCAGCTTTTAAGGTGCGATATGTCGAAGCCTTACTCGCTCTTGAAAATGAGGGTGTAATCGTAATCAAGAAACTGAATGATCCCGTTGTGATCAGGTACCCAAAGACGGTTGTTACGGCTAGAGATCCGGATAATTTTTGCAACATTGAAACCCAGGTTCGAGTGTTGAAGCCTGAAGCATTTTTGCCAAAACCGCCTCCATCTGTCCCGACCCCCACGACCCCGAAGGTTACATTTGCGAATCCCCATTTCCATTTTGACCCCACTCATGGCGTCTTGTTTCGAGACGCTTTCGATGGAACGGAAATCTTCAAAGAGGATGAGATTCAATTTGCACTCCTTCGATTCGCTTTCACGGAGTCGGTGGGAACACGTATTGATGGGGCGAGCGTGGATATTGATAATTTTCGCTCTATTTATGACGCCGCCCGCGCACTGAATCAGAAGATTCACTCAACATTTGGAGTAGACGATTTTTTCTTCATTGATCACGGAAATAAGCATATAAAGCGAGTCGTTGAGTAGAACTACTCATCATTGAATCAACGCAAAAAAGTTACGCTGACCGCGTAATTTTTGTTTTGTCGTCTTATGAAAGATGAAGCGTTTTCAACGAGCGATTTGGGGTGCGCAGCCTGCGTCGTGGCTCTTGGTACGGAGCTCCTCGCGATCCTTCCCGACGAGGGAGGCCGCTGTGCTTTTCAGTTCAGCGCAAAGGCAAAATCTATCGCTGAGAGGTACTGGGCGGGAGATCAGTCGATAGATGCATCGCTATTCTTTAGTTCCCTCAAAAATCTCAAAAGTCGCATTTATGCGATTCGTAATGACGGCCTTCTATGAAAATTTCAGAAAAGGCCGTGAACGACTTCCGGGATATTTGGCAGAAGCAATTCGCCCAAGAAATTCCTTTCGAGGAAGCACGTGAATATGCGGAGCAATTGCTTTCTGTTTTACAGATTGCGATGCGTCCTGTTCCGTCGGCGACTTCTCCCCCAATAAATAACAAAGGACCACCCAATGGGCAGTCCGCTGTAAACGCTGAACCTCCAGGAACAACGTTTTGTTACCCGGATGTTACCACCTGAATAAAAATTCATCAATCCCAATATGGCAATCATCGTTCACGAGTCACGATCACGTTATTTGCCCAGCGGCATGCACTCGGTGAGAGTGAAAAACATTGAAGAGACTACCGATCTCAACGACCCAGAACGCGCGAAGCTCATGATTGAGCTTGAATCCATCGACGAAATTGATGGTGTTCATCCTACGGCGCGATTTTGGACAAGTCCTGTTCTACACCCGAAAGGACATCTCAAACCGTTTACGGAAGCCGTGCTTGCTCGGCCGTTGAACGAAGTGGAGCGTCGCGATGGTTTCGATGTGAGTTATCTCATTGGGAAAACAGTTTGTGTAGTCGTAAAAGAGGCGACTTCGAAAGCTGGAAAGACATTCGCGAAAGTCGTCGATTTCTTTCCAGTAAAGCTCGAATAAATGTCGATTGGGGCATCCGGTTATTCGGATGCCCCTCCAACTACCCCGTATGAACATGAATGCAAAAGATTACCTTGGATCACGCAGTATTAGTTTCGTAGAACGCGGAAAGGAACTTGTATTCAAGTGTCCATTCGGTGGTTGCGATGTTGATACAAAACACGCAGGGCATCTCTACATGGAGGCCGAAACTGGAGTGTATCGCTGTGTGAAGTGTGATGCTTCCGGAAATCTCGTAACACTATCCAGACATCTCGGAGATGATCCGGTTGAACTTGGATTCAAAGAGGGTCCTGAGAAGATTGGTCGTGTCGTGAAAAAGAAGGCCAAGGAAATTGCTGCTGGTCTTTCCGCGGAAGATGTTGAAAAATGGCACGTCGCGTTACCAGAGCACCTCCGATCATGGCTTACGAATGAACGCGGTATCGCGACGAGCATTGTTGATGTCGCAAGACTGGGCTTTGACGGCGAACGTCTGACGGTTCCAGTTTCGGATGGCAAAGGCACATGGCTCTTCGCAAAACGTCGCGCTCTACCTGATTCTGAAAGTGAACCGAAGTATCTTTACCCAAAAGGTGCCAAAGCCGCGTTATACGGCATTGAGTCGCTTCAAGGAGCGAGTATGGCGGTGATCTGTGAGGGGGAGCTGGATGCTCTCGTTCTCCATTCAAACGGCATCGCGGCAGTGTCATCGACCGGTGGAGCTGGAACGTTTGAAGAGACGTGGATCGACATTTTCAAAGACATTACGTCCTTGTATGTCATTTACGATAACGATGAAGCTGGAAGACGCGGAGCACTGCGTGTTGGAAAAATGTTGCCTTCTGCAAAGATCGTGCGACTGCCTCCTGACGTTGGTGAAGCAGGAGATGTTACTGACTACTTCGTGAAGTTGAAAAATAATCCTGATGACTTCGGAGCTTTGCTCAAAACTGGGAAAACTTCGGGGGAGATACAGGAGCAAGGAGAACGCAATGTTCCATTACCCAAACCGGAAAAAGAAACGAGTATCGATGAATGGCGATCGTTGATTAGCGAACGTTTCCCAGAGTGCCTTGGTGCGGGAGAAGTCGGATTATCAGTTGTGAGTCAGTTACTTATCAACGACGTTCGAAATCCTTTTGGACTCGTATTCGTTGATGTTCCAAGTGCTGGCAAGACAATCACGCTCAACTTCTTTTCGGAGTTGGATGAGCTCATGTATTCGACGGATAGTTTTACACCTTCTTCGCTCGTATCCCACGCGACGAATCGTAAACAGGAGGACCTCGAAAAGATTGACCTGCTTCCGCGCATTCGTTTCCGAACGTTGATTGTGCGCGATCTGGCACCAATCTTCGCCGAACGTCAGGAAAATCTATTGAAGAACCTTGGAGTTCTGACGCGAGTGTTTGACGGTGAAGGATATGAGTCTGATTCTGGCGTGCATGGCAAACGTGGCTATCGAGGAGACTACACATTCATGTTCCTTGCTGGATCAACACCAATCGCTCCGCGCGTTTGGAAGTTCATGGGAAATCTTGGTAGTCGTCTGTTCTTCCTCAACCTCAACGTTCGTGACAAAGGCGAGGAAGAGCTTGCAGACCTTCTTGTGCAGGACGACTTCAAGCGTAAGGAGCGAGAGTGTCGCACGGCAACGCGGAATGTGCTTTTGACACGTTGGGCGAAGCACCCCGGTGGGGTGAATTGGGACAAGCGTTCTGATCCTTCTGAGCTTCGTCGCATCGTTTCGCGCTGCGCAAAACTTCTCGCTCATATGCGAGGAACGCTCAACGTCTGGTCTGATGAAGATGGCGGCGAGAAGACACAGCATCACACGAACGTCGTTATCGAGAAGCCTACCCGTATCAATCAGCTCCTATACAACCTTGCACGGGGTCATGCGCTCATCTGCGGTCGTTTACAGCTTACAGAAGAGGATATGTGGCCGATTATTGAAGTGACGCTCAATTCGGCTCAGTACAACCGTATCAAGCTCATGGAGGGACTGATCAAGGGAGCTGGAACAATCAATACGAAGCTTGCAGAGTGGGCAATCGGTTGTAGCAACCCGACCGCACTCAAAGAAGTCGAAAGTTTCCGCATTCTTGGAATTGTGAATGTTCAGGACGAAAAGACTGGAGATCCAGGACGTCCGGAAAAGATTGTGACGTTGAAAGAAGAATTCGACTGGTTCTGTTCGGAAGACTGTACTCGTCTACGCAATATGCGCCCTGGCGAAGTCAGTAGTGAAAAGTAATTCCTTCGGCTTTGTCCGATAAATGAAACATCTATGAACCGTAATACATGTCCACGGTGCGAACAGCCACTTGCCAAGAAGAGAATCGATTATTTGAGGCGTCTACGGAGTGCTGTTGCGACATATCACGTAAGCCGCTTTCGGGATCTGCTCGGCAACCTTGAACCGTCCTTGGAAATTACCATCCGTATTGATGGCGAAGTGGTTGATGTCGTCTCCCCAGAAGCTTTTGATGCATTTTGTTCTGGGCAACGATTCTGATCCGTTTATTTATAAAGGGGGAGCGCATCCTCCCCCTTGGAACTATTTGAATGATTTCTCAAAGTTCTCACATTTTTCGATATTGGAACCGATTTGAATAACCCGGCGAAGTCCAAATGATTTCGATCAATCCATATGGCCAAAGATACCTGTGAGGACCATCCACGCCTTTCGATATTCCGGTTGAAAGAATGGGGCTACTTCAATACTTCTTACACTTCGTCCAGAATTTCTTGGGAAAATGGATGGGGCCGTAAGGAATCTATACGCGTTATCGTGGATTTCAATGAATATCCTCTTTCCGCTCGCTTGTCCTATAACTCCGATGGAGAGGATTACGCGTATAACGTTCGTCTTGAAGCAGATACATGTCGTTTTGGTGGAAAGCGATACTGGTTTATTTGCCCACTGAACATCGCCGGGCGTTATTGCGGGAGACGATGTGCGATGTTGTATTCGGCTGGTCGCTACTTTGGTTGTCGGAAGTGTTACGACTTGGCTTATAGCACTCAACAGGTTTCGTATTCCGGCATGCTCGCGGGTTGTTTCGAGCTTATGACTCTGTCCGATAAGATCGACAAAAAACTCAGTGAAATGCGTGTGAAGTATTGGCGTGGCAGACCGACAAAACGCTATGCAAAACTGCTCAGAAAGATGGCGAGATTGGGGATGCTCAGTGATCAAGTGGAACGAGAAACGAGTGCTCTGAGGGCATTGAGACGCTCGTAGAACCACGTACAGAAAAAGATGATATGATGAGTCCACTACCCGACAGTTATCAGAAAAACGAAGGCACGTTTTGTTTTGCTTATCGCCCAAATTGGGCGGTTCTGCCGATAAGCGGTGTCTTCGTGATACTTGCTGTCGGGTAGTCAGAACCGCCTTTTTGGTTTTTATGAATAAATTTGTCATCTACGCTCGAAAGTCTACCGAATCCGAAGATCGCCAAGTGCTTTCCATCGATTCTCAGATCAACGAACTCAGGGCTGTTGCTGCACGCCACGGCATTGAAGTTGCATACGTGTTGCATGAATCAATGTCGGCCAAAGCCCCGGGTCGTCCGATTTTCAACAAGCTCATGGAAGATGTCGAAGCGGGAAAGGTTGCCGGAATTCTATGCTGGAAGCTCGACCGTCTCGCTCGCAATCCGGTTGATGGTGGCCGCATTATTTGGTGTATCAAGAGCAATAATTTACGAATCTTTACGCCGAGCCAAGGCTATTCGGCGGAGGAGGACAACACCATCCTCATGTATGTTGAGTTTGGCATGGCGCAGAAGTACATCGACGATTTGGGGAAGAATGTGCGACGCGGCAATAAAACGAAACTGGAGATGGGGTGGTTACCGGGCAATGCGCCGTTGGGATACATCAATAAACTTGATGATCACACAATTATTCCTGATTCAGAGCGTTTCGATCTCGTTCGTAAGATGTGGGACTTGCTTTTGACGGGCGCATATTCACCTCAGCGCATTCGAGAAGTTGCAAACAAAGAATGGGGCTTCCGTAGTCGAAAGACAAAGCGCATGGGCGGAAAGCCGATCGCGCAGAGTTCAATTTACCGTCTTTTCAAGAACCCTTTTTACTACGGTGTCATCAACCGTCTTTCCGAAGGAACGCGCGGCCATCATCACGGCAGTCATCAGCCAATGATTACGGAAGAGGAATTTTGGCAGGCACAACGTATTCTGGGAAATCCGGCTCCGCGTCCCCAGACGAAGGAGTTCGCGTTCACTGGATTGATGCGATGTGGAGAATGCGATTGTATGATTACCGCAGAAGAGAAAGTGAAGAAATCTGGACTACGGTACATCTACTATCGGTGTACGAAGAAGAAAGAAAATATTGCATGTTCCCAAAAGTGTTCGACGGTGAAACAAATTGAGGCACAGATTTCCGAGACCTTGAACAATATTAGTATTCCTCAGTCATTCGTCTCCTGGGCGATCGAACAATTGCAGGATGTGAATCAAATGGAGAGTGGTGATCGGACGCAAATCTATATCACTCTCCAAAAGACATACAACGAGGTCCAGGCGAAGCTGGATAGGCTTTTGGACCTTCGTCTTCGTGACCTTATTACGGACGAAGAATTTTCTAAGCAAAAGACGCACCTGTTAGCCGAACAGTCTCAGCTCAAAGAAAAAATGGGCGATACAGAACAACGAGCAGAGAATTGGATGCAAAAGGTTGAGGAGGCTTTTGATTTCGCTGTACACGCAACATACTGGTTCGAGAATGGAACACTTGAAGAGAAGCGAAAAGTTATGACACGACTTGGCTCGAACTTTGTTCTAAAAGACGGAAAGCTCAATATCCAGTTAGGAAAGATGTGGGAACTCTTTGCAAAAGCACATGATCAGCTTCAAAGAGATATAGAACGGCTAGAACCCCCAAATAATGGCTTACATAAAGAAAAAATCACCGACTTTTCATCAGTGATTTCCTCTTGGCAGGGGCGGGGGGAATCGAACCCACGCTAACGGTTTTGGAGACCGTTGTACTACCATTATACGACGCCCCTATACATAACATGCATAGAACCTTCTGGTTTTACGAGAAGGTTCTACCCGTTCGCCAACCTCTGTCGAAACAATGGAAAGCAGAAGTATTCTACAAAGTTCTTCATCTTCTGTAAACCGCAAATTCCAAAGAAGGAACAAAACCTCAACGTGTAAGCGAATATTGCGAGAAACCATTGTAAAATAAGCGAGAAAGTGATACGGTCATGTTGGAGGGATCACACAATCTATGCGCAGGCTCACTCGAGAAAATCTCGTTTGGGGGGGCATCTTCCTGCTACTTCAGGTGCTTATTTTGGCGCGAAATTTCATTATTGGATACGTCGATTTTTACTGGTTCTGCGACTTCGCTCCTGCCGTGTTTGCAGCATTTTTCTTCTGCAACGCGCCGCAAGGAATAAAAGGGCTCATTCACATTGGTCTTTTTGGCCAGCTGCTCTACACCGTTTCATTTCTCAGCGCAGCCTTCTTTCACATTCCCCTTTTCGGATTCCCGATCGACTTCACTGTTGACGTATTCTCAATTTCCATCACCTTCATCATGCATCAGAGCGCAATTCTAGCGCTCATTGCGACACGACGCATTCGTGCAACCACATGGTCGATCCTCTATTCAGCAATAATTCTCCTTACAATATATGTCTCTGTTTTAAGCCTTGCCGATCCCGTTCTCGCGATGCAGGAAAACTATAATTATATTTATTCCGGCGACTCACTCCGTTTTATTCCGTTTTACAGGCAACTTTGGATCGGCGTCGCGATGTGCGTTGCGGTACTCCCTGCATTCGCATGCCAAAAGATTCCGGAAGCATTCCGTAATCTCCACCACATAACACAGGACTAGCATTTCTTATAAAAACACATTACGCTGCCCATATATGGATCTCAACAAAAAATTGTATCGGAGTGCCATAGATAAAATGATCGCTGGTGTTTGTGGAGGAGTAGCAGAATACGTCTCCATGGATTCGACGGTTCTACGCCTCATCTGGGCCCTGGTTGTTGCATTCACCGGCTTCATTCCTGGGGTTATTGTTTACGTGATTGCGGCCCTTATTATGCCAATCAAGCCAGTGCCCGCAGCAGAAACAACACCAACAGGAGTCTAAACATCCAAAAAAAAATCCAGCGACATGCTGGATTTTTTTTATTTCACATCACATGTGCAAGACAAGCATTGTAATTAGTTGATTAGTCAACTATATTGCAAGTATATGGAAAATCTCTCACCTTCCGTGCAGGTATTTCTTGAACTCGCAAAGGCGCAAACCATTCTTACTCGTCGCTTTGATGCCGGGCTTGGCGGACTAGGATTAAATGAATTCATGATTCTTCACCAGTTGCATATCAGCACCGACGAAACACTTCGGCGGATAGATCTTGCAGACAATGTTGGGCTTACACAATCCGGAATCACACGACTCCTCGCGCCAATGGAAAAAATCGGACTGGTAAAACGAAAAGCATGCGCAGAAGACGCCCGAGTAAGCTACGTTGTGCTCGCACCTGGCGGAAAACGGAAATACGAAGAAGCCGTCGAGCGCGCCGAAATGATCTGCGAAGAGCTCCTCGCCGCAGCGCACGTTGAAAACCCAGAACCGCTTCGCCAAACCATTCGCGCAATTGGTGTAGCAAGAATCTAACTCGACCCCGCTCGACCGCTGAATCTTGAATAAACCCTCATGTTATACTGGCATTGAAGTATTTTCGTATGCCATTTCGTCGAATTGCCGCTGTTGGTGCACTCTTTTTTTGTCTCGCCATCGCGCCGTATTCTTCGGTATTTGCGCTTCCCCCAAACCTTCTCACCAATCCTGGCGCAGAAACCGGTGACTTCACCGGATGGACAAACGACGTTGAAGATCCGTGGATGGTCGATAATTCTGACCCACACAGCGGACTCAACGAATTCGTTGGCGGAGTTGGCAGTTCTGCGCTCACTCGCGACGTCGACATGCTCGGCTTGGGCTACACCCAGCCACAGCTCGACACGTTTACGAACATTAGTCTTACCGCGTGGGTAAAACAATTTGTGTTTGGCGTTTCTTTCGACGATCAGTACGGCATGCTGATTGCGCTTCAAGGCGAAGGCCACGGCACCATGGCGTTTACGTATGTCAACCTCGCAACCGTTCCGGCTGACTGGACACAAGTCGAAGCTTCACTCGGTAACTACGGACCAGGACTTCGATACGTTCATATTGAACTGTGGTCCGTCGACGGCGAGAGCGATGGTCCAGATCAAGGCGCGATGTTCGACGACGTCACACTGACACTTACCGGCGATAGCACCGAACCAACGCTCGAAAGCACTTCTCCGGCAGACAACGGCGCACCAATCAATATACTCTCGAATCTCTCGATGACATTCAACGAATCCGTATACGCCGGAACTGGCAATATCATCATTCACCAAGCGAGCGATGGCGCAGCAGTACAAACAATCGACGTACAGTCAGATGCAGTCAGCGGCTTTGGATCGAGCACGATCGCCATCAATCCACCGTCATCACTCCTTCGCGGAAATCCGTATTACGTCACTATCGACGACGGCGCATTTCTTGATGGGTGGAGTAATGCATACGCCGGAATCTCGTCGACAACAGGCTGGAACATTCAAACAACGTCATCGTCAAAGTCACTTGAGACGATTTCTCCACCCGATTATTCCGTCAAAAACGCCAACGCTGTCATAACGCAATCCGGCGAAGCCATGCTTACCTGGACTGCAGCGTCATCCGTTCCATTCGTTCGCGTCTTCGTATCAACCGACGCAAACACCTGGCAACGCGTATCAGAACCTCTTGCACCGACATCATCCTTTTCTTGGCAGATGCCGTCGTCATATCAAAATGTACCGGTAACCTTTCGCGTTGAAGCAACCGATCTCGCACAATCGCTCTCGTCGACCGAATCGAACAGCGTCGTTTGGAAGACCACCTCCACAACACAGACAGCAACACAAACGATTCCCGTCGGGAATTTTGTTCGCACCGCATCACAGGACACCGTGTATTACATAAATGGTGACGACGCTCGTCAACCAATTCCTAACGCGCAAACGTTTTTTACGTGGGAACGTTCTTTCGACGTTGTTCGCATTATCGATGCGGCGGTCATGGCAACAATTCCTCTCGGCCGGCCACTCCCGCCAAAACCCGGAACTGTTCTTGTAAAAATCACCTCTGTACCAAAGGTGTACGCCGTTGACGGCACCGCCGAACGTCCAGTGCTTCACTGGATTCCAACAGAAGCAATTGCGACATCGATGTTTGGCAACGAATGGGCAACAAACGTTTTCGATATTCCCCCAACATCATGGTCATCATTCACCGTCGGATCAACGCTTTAGCGCTCGTGCTTTTTTAGGAGCGCAATAAAACTTCTTTCATCCACATGGAAAAACGCAGGAACGCTTTTTTGTGGTATCCGACGAAATGCTCCCTCGCGATACAATGACAGAACAAGCGGATGAATGTATGATTTTTTACATACCGATGGCGTATTCCCGAGTGCATCAGCCGCACGCTGAACTGCAGCCTTTATGTCGGCCTGAATGTCATGTTTTGATTGCGCAAGCGGACGGCTCCAAAGATACGACGCCGCAGCAAGTGTTCCATGCCATGTTCGAAAATCCTTTGCAGTAATCTCTTCTTTCGAAATCCGTTGCAAATATTCATTTACATCCTCTGACTTCACATCGTGCGGGTTCCCATCGTGATCGATATATTCAAAAAGCTTTTGCCCAGGAATGTCATGACACGTTGCAACAATCTTTCGCAAGCGCGCATCTTCAATAACAACCTCGTGCGCAATGCCGTCTTTACCGTCAAACGCAAGCTCCATGTGCTCCCCCGTTCCTTTCACATGCCTATTCCGCAGCGTTGTTAAGCCAAATGAATGATTGTCTTTCGCATACTCCTCGTTTCCGATACGAATAAACGCGGTATCAAGCAGCCGAACAATCGCTGCAAGCACCTTTTCCTTTGGCATGCCACGCAGACGTAAATCACGCTGCACTCTTCGACGAATACGCGGAAGCGATGCGGCGAATTCTCGCATGCGATGAAATTTTCCTTCACTATGTTTCGTCACCCAATCCGAATGATAGACGTACTGCTTTCGTTGTTTTGCGTCGAGCGCTGTTGCTTGAATATGGCCGTTCGCAAACGGACAAATCCACACCGACGTATACGCCGGAGGAATACCAAGCGATCGAATTCGACGTAACGCTGATCGATCCCAAATTCGTCGACCATGCTCATTCTTGTATACAAAACCAAAGAGGCCTTTCCTCCGTGTCCATCCAGGGATATCATCGGTGACGTATCGCAATCGCATTTCTATAGTATAGCAAGCAAAAAAATCCGCCTCTTGAAAAACGTTATGACTATATTCTCCCGCGATGACCTCACATTTTCACCGCCTACCGTACGGTCGATTTCGTGCGACGACCTCCGTAACGCACAAGAAACGAACTCCGCTCCGCTCGTCATCGATGTCAGAGAACTCGAAGAATGGGACGCTGGTCACATCACCGGAGCCATACACATTCCTCGTGGCATTCTTGAATTTAAGATTTCGGAAATTGCACCAAACCGAGACACGCCAATTGTGCTTTACTGCCGAAGTGGCGGCAGAGCAACAACGTCCGCACATCAGCTTCTCACGATGGGATACGCCAACATCAGCAATCTTGAAGGGGGATATTTAGCGTATCAAAACACGCAGTAGTAATGCGGTCTCATCAGAATCCGATGGTCCTCCTATCTATTCCCCACCGAAGCTGATAAGGTTCAGCCTCACACATGAGAGTCTGTTTTATGGCTCCAAAAGAACCACTCGTATGACCGACGGCGAAGAAGTGACCACAACAACCGTTCCTCCAGCAGAGCCAGTTGCAGCGCCAGAAGAAGGAACAGAGGAAGTTGTTGCTCCTGAAACAGAAGCTTCAGAAGTTCCAGCAGAACCTGCGGCGTAGTTTTCACCCAAAAGCCCCGGCGAATAATCGCTGGGGCTTTTTGATTTGTGCGATACAATTGCGCATATGCCATTATGGACATCTGAGGAGCGCATCATTCTCAAGGCACTTTCAACTCCAGCGAAAATTCAAGACTTCTTGAATACACTTCGATTCCGAATCATAGGCGAAAATGAAACGTGCTATTCACCACGACTCGTCTTGCGACATCGGGAAGCACAATGTGTTGAAGGCGCAATGTTTGCAGCGGCAGCGCTTCAGTTCCATGGTTATCGGGCACGTATCGTCGATCTCGTCTCCACGGCGCAGGACCAAGACCACGTCATCGCCGTCTTTCAAATTGACGGATATTGGGGCGCAATTTCCAAAACAAATCACGGAGTACTCCGATATCGCGAACCGATCTATCGATCGATCCGCGAACTTGCAATGAGTTACTTTCACGAATACTTTTTACAGTCGAATCGAAAGAAAACGTTGCGCAGCTTTTCAAAGCCTGTCGATCTCTCGCGATTCAATAATCAACAATGGGAAACGAGCGAAGAACCGATTTGGTATATCCCCGAATATCTTGTCTCGATTCCTCACTCGCCAATGCTGAATCGATCCCAAATCGCACGACTTCGACTTGCCGACCCTATCGAGGCGAAGATGACGGACATCGTGGAATGGGAGTAAACTTTCAGTATATGGAATGTCCAAACTGTAAACGAGGCATGAAGTACGTTCGCAACGGCACCAACACATACGAAGGGATTCGGTACAACGAGGAGATCTATCGTTGTCCGCACTGCTATTCGTACATCACGGAAAGCATCCCAAAGGAAACACCGAAGGAATAACAAAACTCCGAGCGCAATGCTCGGAGTTTTGATTTGCGATTACGCGATGGTTTGAATTGTGATTTTTGTCCAAGGCTGGCGGTGACCAACGTTACGGCGGTAACGTGTCTTTGGCTTGTACTTAATAACGGACACCTTCTCAGCACGACCGTGCTCAGAAACGATTGCCGTTACCTTTGCATCTTTCACGACTGGAGTACCAACCTTTACGGTTGCGCCGTCGTCAGATGCCACGAGAAGTGCATCAAACGTCATTGGAGCACCAACCTCGAGATCGATCTTTTCTACGCTGAGCACCTGGCCCTCGCGGACGATGTGCTGCTTTCCACCTGCGGTAATAACTGCAAACATATAAGGATTGAGCTGCTGAGGCGGTAAGGAAACCCCTACGCTTTTTTGCCTATTGCAAGCCAAAATGTGCGAAAAGAGTATCAGGAAGCCTTGGAATCGTCAAGGTATTTCGCTAACAGGCTAATGCCGATAATGGCCAAAATAGCGAGAAAACCCAACGCAATCACCTTTTGCCAGCTTGCAAAGAGCAGACTTGTTACACCAAATGCCAAAGCAAAGAGCGAATAGAGCAGCGTCACCTGTCGCGGCGACAGACCAGCGTCCCGAAGCATAAAATGGAAATGCCAACGGTCAGCAGTAGTAAACGGATTCTTCCCTGCTCGCCAACGGCGGATCGCAACGAGACCGACATCAATCGCCGGAATGCCGAGAACAAGAAGCGCTGTCGCCATCTTGCTGCCGGCAATCACGGAGAGCACTCCAACGGTAAATCCAAGGACGGTACTCCCTGACTCTCCAAGAAAGATCTGCGCCGGATGCCAGTTCCACAGAATAAACCCAAGAATCGAACCGGAGAAGATTAACGCGAGCAGCGCAACATCAGACTGGAAATATGTCGGTGTCAGTGCGAGTGCGGCGATCATCAGCGCTCCAACCAACGACACACTCGATGCCAAGCCATCGACGCCATCGAGGAGCTTCGTCGTCATTGTCATTGCAAGAATCCAGACAAAGGCAACAACCGACGCCATAATCGGAGCCAACACAATGACCCCACCAAGCGGATTCGTCATCTTCGCGACGTTGATTCCACCGAGAACAGCAATGAAGGATGCGAGCACAAACAACGCCATCGAATACTTCGCCGATATCGCAAACCGATCGTCGATCACACCACCAATTGTAAGGATCGCGATTCCAGCAAAGAAACCAATGAAGTGATGGATACCGATCGCGCCGCTCGTTAGCTCGGTCGATGAAAGGAGAACTCCGATCGTGACGATCGTAAAGCTCGCAACAATCGCCAAGCCGCCGAGAAGTGGCGTCGGTTCGCGATGCAGTTTTCTCCCGCCGTCTGGAGAATCGATCACGCCAAACCGCAACGCCAACGATCGAATAATCGGAGTCGTCCATGCGGAGATTAAGAATGCGAACGCAACAGGAATCGGCCACCACAAAGGCATATAGTAGCCAGAGTAACGATTACGATGGGATCAGTCCAGGAATTGCTTCGCTCATTGTGGGATATGCGTGAATCATCGACTGAAGGGAGTCGATCGTCAGCCCGGCGTACATCGCCAACGCAAGCTCGTGAATAACCTCGCCGGAACGGTCGCCAAGCATCGATGCGCCGAGAATACGGTTTGTTTTCTTTTCGACAAAAACTTTAAGGAGGCCGATCCGTTCGCTTTCAATGACGGCACGACCAAGTGCTCCAACCGGAAATTTCCAAATGGTAAATGATTTCTTTTTCGCAACGAGTTCTTCAGGCATTGCACCAACAGAAGCAAGCTCAGGCGCCACAAACGTCACGCGAGGAACAACGGCGAGATCGATACTCGCAAACTTCTTCTTTCCTTGCGCAAATAGTGCTGCGCTCTTCCCCGCGATTGTTCCTTCATGATGCGCCGTGTGCGTATACGCCGGAAGTCCGCTAACATCACCAGCAAGGAATATTGATTGCCCTTTTACTCGCATTGCTGAATCGATCGTGATGCCGTTCATTATATTCCGTTTTACACCAGCGTTCTCAAGACTCAGCGATTCAATGTTTGGCGCACGGCCAGAAGCGATCAATATTTTTTCGACGCGCACTGTTTTTCGAGATTCTGATTTCGTCTGATACGTGACGCGAATATGCCGTCCAGATTTTGCAACGCCGAGAACACGAGTGTTGCTATGGAATGTTACGCCGCGATGCATAAGTGTTTTTGCAGCGAGCGCGGCAACTTCAGCATCTTCACGAGGAAGCAATCGATCGGCGATATCGAAAATAATGACCGGAACACCAAGCATCGAAAAGAACGTTGCGAATTCGCAACCAATTGGGCCGCTACCAAGAATTGCGATAGATTCTGGAAGTTCGGTGATCGACGTCGCTTCACGTGGCGTCCAATACTCGACAGACTCAATTCCTGCGACTGGTGGAATTTTCGGTACCGATCCTGTCGCAATCACAAATGCTTTGGCGCTAATGATATGCGTCCCGACACGAATCGATTCGTCGTCAATAAAGGTCGCTGTTCCGCGGAACACCGTAACCTTCTCGCTCTCGAGAATTTTTTCTAGACGGCGATGTCCGGTCATTGCATGCACAACCGCATCCTTTCGTTCCATCATTGCACTGACATTAAAAGTCAGCCGCTTCACGTCGATACCGAATCGAGCGCCGTTCCTTCGGATATCGTCGTATCGCACCGCAGCAGCGAGCATGGTCTTTGTTGGAACGCATGCGTAATTTGGGCACTCGCCTCCAAGCTTGTCGGCAGCAACAAGTGCAACGCTTGCACCCTCCTGTCGCGCCGAAAACGCTGCAGAAAGCCCCGCAGAGCCTCCACCAATCACGACAACGTCGAACCCAGCTTTTCGTGACGTCTTTTTTGGCATATTTACACAACGATCGGCAAATTCCTCCACACTTTCGTATCGCCACGCAACAGTGACTCGATTCGATACGCGCCGTGCGTTGGTGCGTTCGTGAATCCGTTCCACGCCATTCGAGCCAACGCACCGCTTTCAATCCAGTCGAACAACCATTCGTTCATGTACTGCGGAAGAAGCCCGTCAGCGCCACCGCCGACATACGTTAACCACGCACGATTAAAATCCTCTTGGCTTCCCACGGTTGGCGCCATGATAATTGGAATCGCCAAACCGGTGTAAAACGAAAGCTCCGATGGCTTTGTCCAAAGAATATCCGTCTTCCGCATGAGTTTTGAAAATGCCACAAAATACGCATGACGCGTTCGTTCAAACAACACTGTTACTTTTCCGGTACGCTTTGCGCCCACCAATCCGCACAATCGGATTTCACGTTCGAAATATTCTGCAACCTCTGGCCGCGTACCAGCAACAAGATTCACATTGATTCTTCCGGCGCGAATATCGCTTGCTAATGATCGGAGTGCGAGTGCCACAATCTCGCGCTGCGTTCCTGCTCCGCCGACCGCGAACGTCATTGTTGGTGTCGATGGTTTTGCAGAACAGAACTTTCCACCAAATGTTGCATCGAGTAACGATTGCGCCTTTGCGACAAAATTTCCGTGCGGGTCAAGATTGCACATGCGTCGCTGCAAATCTGCCCGAACGTATTCGGGAACATGCGGGCCGCCAACCGTTTCAAACGGCAACGGAAAGCCTGTCAGCGTAATGTTCTTCTCCTTCACGCCGTACAATTTCAATCGCTCAACAACACGCCCAGTCGGTGCTAAATATTTGATCCGACTCTTCTTTGGATTCAGCGGCACCCACGCTCGAGCAACATCGGCATCACAGAGCACGATGTAAATATCTTCAGGATAATCGAATTCTTCTGCGGCGAAAGCGGGAGTAAAGAAAGTAGAAACGATCGGCAACGGTCGCTCTTTCAATCGTTCAATCAGATCGCGACACATGCCTTGGCGACGAATAAGTGCGTATGTTTGTCGCACTTGCAAACTCGGCTTCGACAGATCGCGACGCGGATAAAACTCAGGAATGCGCTGCATCTTGTCCATAATGCCAAACGCTGTCGTTCCGAGGATCGGCACGTTCTTGAATCGTGATACAAATTCGTAAAAACGCTTCCCTGTTTCCCAAAGTCGTTTTTCGTGTGCAGGAATTCCTGGATAATCATTCGCGACCGTCACCTCCCCGCCCGGAGCTAAATGACGCAACGCAAACGCGGCCCGCTCGTGGCCATAGCCCATATTCACAGCGACGACATGCGCCAACGCTTTCCCCCTTTTTTCCTCCATACGTTTATGTGAAGTATAGCAAAACGAAAACCGCACCGACCCTTTCGGATCAGCGCGGCCGTTGCGAACACGTCGACTACGTCGCAGGCGTCGGTTTCTTGGGTTTTGCGAGGACAACGCACCGATGCGGAATCCAGGTCGGCAAGACAGAAAGCGACGCACGCAGTTTCCCAGTACCTTCGTTTTTGCGCATCTCGATGATGCGACCGTGGCTGAAGATCATGAGTGCATATTTCAATTGTTCCCGGTTCTCCGCAACCCACTGAAGGCCTTCGTCTGCATTCGCAGGATCGAGTCCTTTGGCATCGAGCCTTTGTCGCAGATCTGCTTCAGTGATCTTTTCCCCTTCCAAATAACCCGAGTAGATTTCCATGGGCCGGATGTCTGCCGTAGAGGCAAACGCGTCAGAGTTCGGGAAGAGCGCATCAGTGATTTCGGCGCCGACGACTGTACAGTCGAGTTCCGCCATGAGGCGCTTGATGCCCCCGGGAAGAACCGCGGTGCCGTCGATGAGTTGCGTGATGTACTCGAGAGTCGCCCGAGCCCTGGGGGTATCGCTCTCGAGGATCAGCCGGAGACGAGCGAGAAAGTCGGAGAATTTCATGAGGCACCTGAGGAAAGAGCCGTCGCTGTGCCGGCGGATACCGGAACAATCGTGGGAATATGCTAGCAAAATGAGCTGAAAAGTCAATATTCTTCGCCAATATTCGCCAAAAGCGTACCAAGATGTACCCAATAAAACACAAAACCCTGTCCACCGCTGAGATTTGCCAAATTTATAGGGTTCAGGTAGCATTCCCGCATTCGAAACCATTCCCCTCTATGAGCAAAGTCTGCATGATCACGGGCAAGAGCCCATTGACTGGCAACAATGTCAGCCACTCCAACGTCAAATCAAAGCGTCGCCAGATGCCAAATTTGCAAAAGAAAACGGTTATTAATCCAGCAACCGGCAAGCCAGTCGTGCTCATGGTTTCCGGCCGCGGCATCCGCACCCTCGCAAAGTGGGTGAAGGCAGGAAGCAAGGTTGATCTGCGCTACTTCATTGAGTAATCGATTCAACCAAAAACGCTCCGAGCAATCGGAGCGTTTTTGTCTTGTTCTTAAGCGTTCGTATACGTCCCGTCCTTGTACACGACTTCCCCGTCGATCGTGACAGTCGTCACATCAGCGAACACGTCGACGTGATATTTACTTGATCGTTTTGGGAAACCTTCTTTGGTATATACCGAATGTTTCTGACCAAGAGAAAGATGAATGCCACACATGCGTTCGTAGCTTCCAATGTCGGTAAGTCGACGGTTGCGAGTAAGCGCACGATTCAGCCCAAATCCAAGTTCGCGCACCCAAAGCTGCTCGTCTGCACGAATCTGATCGAGCACTGCAGTAAATGATTCCGGCGCATCAATAGCCTCAACAAGAATGCCGTTTTCAATACGGACGAGCACCGGTTCCGGCGGAACAATCACGTGAAAATCTGCGTCTGCGTAGCCAAACAGCTTCACTGTTCCGTTCAAATTGGAGAATTCCGACGCTTCAGTAAACACCTCACCGATTGGGAATTGCCCACCGAGATTTTTCATTCCCGTGTAATCACCAGTATTCAACTTCGCAGATTCAAACGGCCCGTCGTATACCAGTTCTGTTCCTTCGCACGACACAACAATCTGCTTCGCGCGATCAATCTTTTCTTTTAACCACGGGCCAACCGCATGGTAGTACTGCTCGTCGTATGCCAATGCATCCAGATAAATGTCGTGCTCCTCCTCCGGCATGCGGCCAAGGTGCGGGTGCTCAATAACGGCAAGGCTGCGGTTAAACAGCTCAAGTCGGAAACGGAATTCGTTCAATCGGAAGCTTCCAGACTGAACAAGTACTACAAGACTTCCTGGCGCCAACGTGTCGATATCTGCACGAATCGCATCTGGAGTTGTTGTATCAAAATTGATGGCAATTGCGTTGGTAAGGACATCGCGATACGCCGTCGCAAGACGCCTTGAAAGCGGCGATTGTTCATCGAAAACAATAATCGACGGATGCGATACATCAATGCGAAACGCCTTAGTAATAATATCGCGAAGGTTTTGTTCGAGATCGAGCATAGTGGCCAAGAGCGTACACAAAATCCAGCATAATGTCACGAAGCGACGAGCTCGAGTACGAATACATGACCAATGAAACATATCCCCAGGCGCTCTTGTTCAATTCAATACTATGTACTAAATAGTATGTATCACATCGTAACACCATCGTGTATGTCGCTCAACAAAGAACTCCTCAAAGGCGCTATTGAGGCCGTCGTTCTCCAATGTCTTGCCGACGACGGCGAAGCATACGGATATGAACTCCTCCAGCGTATTGCTTCCCAGAGCAACAATGTATTCGCCTTTCAAGAAGGCACGCTGTATCCGCTCCTCTACCGCATGGAAGACCGAAAGTACGTCACGAGTATTCGCAAAACGGTCTCCGGAAGTAAAGAACGTCGCTACTACAAAATTACTCCTGCAGGAAAAACGTTTCTAAAAAACCGTCGGACCGAATTTGGAACACTCTTCTCTGCGCTCAAAACTTCATTGCATTTTGCAAACGTATGAACCGCAAAGACTATTTTGCGATCCTTCGTACCGACCTCAATAACGATCCTCGAACCGATCGACTTATTGAGGAACTTAACGAGCACCTTGATGATCACGAATCGATGGCTGCATTAACCGGAACATCAAGAGAAACCACGGAAGCAGTACTCGGCCAATCAACGATCATCGCAAACGCTCACCGCACAGCTCGTCGTACCGCAAACCCAACAATGATAATGCTGGAGGCGATTGGGTTTGGCGTCGCAGGAACACCGATTTTTCTCATGACGTTTATTGCGATGTTTACGCAACTCCTGGGAACACTCAACGCACTCGGTTCAGGATCGTGGAATGCATATCCGGCGCTTCCGGAATCACTTGCGTGGGTTTTTGCGATTGGACAAAGCCTCATTGGTTACGGACTACTCTGTCTTGGAGCGAGCATCATTTTTCATCTCTTTACATTGCGATCAGTCGTTACAGATCATGAGCAGGCGCAGCTACAGAGAGCACGCCAGTGGACAATAGTCGGATTCCCGATAGCGTTCTCCTTCCTCGTCAGCGTTGGCATAGTAAGCCCTCAAGCCCTTACCGCTTTCGATCCGGCGACTGTGATCGGCTTCATGCTCTCAATAGCAATTTTCCTTCTTGGCGTATTGCTCGCCTTGCGAATCATTCGTGCCTCGATCGCCGCGCCATCATACAGTCGTTTTGGCAAGAGTATTCTGTGGTATCGAGAAAAACTCTATCCAAAGCTCTCAACGATCATTGGCGTGTATTGCACGGTGTCGATCCTTGTAACACACAAACTCTTTCTCACACTCGCGTCGCTTGATCGCTTTAACACCGTCGTCGACACCCATCCGGTACTCGCATTGTTCATTGCAGCGCCGCGATTTGCTATCGAGCTTGGGATGTTCTTTATTCATTGGTGGATGAGTAGCGCTGCGCTGCATATACTCCATCTCAATGTGACAGCGACATATATTCTCATCTTTGGAACCGTTATCTTTGTCAGTATCGTTACGCCAATCATGAGCGCTTACCGCCGATACACTCTTGTACATCGTCTTTCCATTCCATGGGTCGCTGTAATAAGTGTTGTGTATTTCGGTGGAATCGCTGCTCTCGCGCCATTACGCGAATCACATATCACTTGGCATGTTCCGCATAATGACATTGGAGAAACACTGGAACGACAAGAATTGGGACCAATGTACGCTGTGGTGAAATACTTTAATCGCAACGAAGGCTGGTATGCGAATTATTACGCGTATCGTTTTGGCGACGATCTCGTCGTCACAATGAACAGCCGCACGATGCGAATTGGCATCAACGATATTCAAAATCCTTCAATCACCGATATTGGCGACGCAGAGCGTTCACATGATTCTATGCTCCACGACGCTCCTCCGGCAAACGTGTCATGCGATGGCGTTGAATTCGCCTACGACGGCACAAATGTGTATCTCGGAGAACGTCATGAACTTACATACCCATGCCACACGCTTGCCGTAAATGGCGTTACTGTCGCAGAGATCGAAGACGCTCAGTATGCCGGAATGACCATGACCGCCGATGAAAAATACGCATTCCTCTTACTGAGCACCGGAATATACGATCCAACAAACGGGTATCTCGTCGAGCTTCCACCGAAAGAATAATTTCAACGCTATTCCTTCACGTCCTCCACTGCTTCCTCTACCACCGTCTTTCCGCGTCCTGTTGCTGTTGCGCGAAGAACGATGTACGCGACAATAATGATAAAGAGGCCAATGCCTACCCATCGCAAACCGCGATGAATGGAGCTCCAAAATTGTCCGAAGAAAAATCCAATCGCAAGATACGAAGCTGACCACAAAATGCCGCTCGTAATGTTCATCGTCATGAACGAGCGCCATTTCATTTTCAGGACACCAGCAATAAACGGAACAAACGGACGAAGCGGCCCAATGAAACGTCCAAGAAATACGCCCGCAATGCCGTATTCGTTCATGAACTTCTCAGCACGATCGACGGTGTTTTGTGCGAACAATCGAGGAAAACGTTTCGCGGGATCGATCCCCCGTCGACCAAGCACGAAACTCAACACATCTCCAAGAATCGCGCCGACCGCACCAACAACAAGCGCGTCGCCGGTGTCATAAATGCCTTGCGAAAGAACAAATCCAAACAGCACCACAAACGTCGCGCCCGGAACAAGAATGCCTACAACGGCAATAGATTCCCCAAACGCAAATGCAAACAGTAAGGCGTATGCCCAATTGCCGAGTTGCGAAATAAAGGGAAACCAGTGATTAAACATAACGCGTTGGCGGATGCTCGAATGTAATGATCGGCATCTGGTTTTTCATGACGTCCTGCGGAATACCAAGTTCTTCAAGATACACCGTGGACACTTCGCAGAACTTCGCGTCGGCGTAATGAAAGCCCATAAGTTCCGACGCCGCACGGACCGTCGCTTCGTCGTGCGCCTCAACCTCTACAAACGGACGAAGGCCAGGCCATGTGTCGATCGTTACTTCTGCCCCGTTCAACGTCCATGCTTCACGCAGCGTTTCTTGATACGCTTTTTTCTCTGCGCCGATCGCCGACAAAAAATCTACCGCATTATTGAAATCATCAACCTTCACCATCACTTCCTTCTGATCCTCGATAGCCTTACCGTTTACCACTTTTAACGACATCGTAATCGCCTCCCCCTCGTCGCGAACCCGCATCCATCCGCCAGGAATAGCGACAGGAGGATGAAACACCGTTCGTCGCATTAACGATTCTTTCCGCACGAGCGTTCCGCCAACTTCTTGCAATTTTGCCCGAACCGCATCCTTATCAATCCCCGTAAACGTTGCTTCGAATTCGATT
>CAIKHN010000014.1 GCA_903827265.1 Candidatus Uhrbacteria bacterium | reverse complement strand
CCGATACTCGTTATATTCATTACGTTTTGCATAGTATTAAGTTTGGTGCACTGGTAAGCACGACTGCGTTGCCCTCATTAAGCGGACAAGTATTGTCCCAGATCATCTTGGCTCTACCAGCACTTTGTGAACAAGCCGTAATCGCTACAGCACTCTCCGACACTGATGCGTTAATCGATAAGCTAGATGCCCTTCTCGAAAAGAAAAAGAACATCAAGCAAGGAGCGATGCAGGAGTTGCTCATTGGCAAGCGGCGTTTGCCTGGGTTTAGTGGGGAGTGGGAAAAGAAGACATTGGGAGAAATAGCGGAAGTTATTGGCGGCGGTACCCCAAGCAGCAGTGTCTCAAGGTACTGGAACGGTGACATAAATTGGTTTACTCCAACTGAGGTCGGCCTTGATAAGTATATTTATCAAAGTCGTCGAAAAATAACCGAAGAAGGCTTACAGAATAGTTCTGCAAAAATATTAAACAGAGGAACAATATTGCTGACAAGCCGGGCAGGAATTGGAGATCTTGCTATTTTGAAGGTCGAAGGTTGTACCAATCAGGGCTTTCAGTCGCTCTCTCCCGGAGACAACGTTGATGGTGAATTCCTGTATTACATGATGCTGACAAAGAAGGGCGCATTATTAGACAAGGCTAGTGGAAGTACGTTTTTAGAAATCAGTCCGAACAATGTTAAAAGCATTTCAGTACAACTCCCTCCAAAGCGAGAGCAGGTCGCTATCGCCGAGGTTCTCTCTGATATGGACGCTGACATTCAAGTATTGGAATCCCAACTAACGAAATACCAAAATCTCAAACAAGGAATGATGCAAGTGCTTCTAACCGGAAAAATTAGATTGCTCGCAAATTAATATGGACACATTACAAACAACGCAAGTCGGGCAGCTGGAGCGCAAAACGCAAAATCGTATTGTGTCCTTATTTCGGGATCGGCTTGGTTACGACTATCTTGGCAACTGGGAGGAACGCGATGATAACAGCAACGTTGAAGAGAGTTATCTGCGCTTATTCTTGGCACGTGCTGGACACAGCGAGGCCTTAATCCAGAAAGCCATTAGCGAGCTGAAAAAGGCGGCCAATCATTCACAGATGAGCTTGTATGATCTCAACAAAGAAACATACAGCTTGCTTCGCTACGGCATCAAAGTTCGTGAGGGGTTAGGAGAAAATAATCAGACGGTTTGGCCGATCGATTGGCAGAATCCGGAGAACAATCACTTTGCCATTGCCGAAGAAGTTACTATTCGTGGCAACCGCACGAAGCGACCGGATGTCGTGCTGTATGTAAATGGCATCGCGTTTGGCGTGCTTGAGCTCAAGCGAAGTATCGTCTCGGTCTCCGAAGGTATTCGCCAGAATATCGGTAACCAAAAGGAGGAGTTCATCAAGACATTCTTTGGCACGGTTCAGCTGGTCATGTCCGGGAATGACACAGAGGGCCTGCTTTATGGCACAACTGAAACTACCGAGGAGCACTACCTCACATGGAAAGAGCCCGGCCTCGGCAATGAGAGCCGACTTGATCGTTCAATACTTCAGCTTTGCGATAAGAAGCGATTGCTCGAAATCGTGCATGATTTCATCGTCTTTGATAGCGGCATCAAAAAGACTGCTCGGCATAACCAATACTTTGGCGTAATAGCGGCACGAGAATATATCCAGCGTCATGAGGGCGGAATCATCTGGCACACGCAAGGAAGCGGTAAGAGCTTGACGATGGTTTGGCTTGCTAAATGGATTCGGGAAAACATCACCGATGCTCGAGTGCTTTTGCTTACCGATCGCACGGAACTCGACGAGCAAATAGAAAAAGTATTTTTCGGTGTAAATGAGAAAGTTTACCGCACCAAGAGTTCAAAGGAATTGCTTGCTGAACTGAATACAAAAGATAAATGGTTACTTTGCTCGCTCGTGCATAAGTTCGGTCGAGTCGGTGTCTCTGGCGATCTTGATGTTGATGACTATGTTGCGGAAATAAAGAAGAATCTTCCGAAGGACTTCTCAGCGAAAGGAAACCTCTTTGTGTTCGTAGACGAGTGCCATAGAACGCAATCCGGCAAACTGCACGAAGCGATGAAAGAGCTGTTGCCGTCTGCAACATTTATCGGCTTCACTGGGACACCGTTGCTTAAGGTCGATAAATCAAACAGCATCGGAGCATTCGGGCCCTACATTCATACTTACAAATACAACGAAGCTGTTGCCGACAAGGTGGTTTTGGATTTGCGTTACGAGGCACGGCGAGTGGATCAGAATATCACCTCGCAGGAAAGTATTGACGAATGGTTTGAAGAACGAACACAAGGGCTCACTGACGTTGCCAAGGCCGAACTCAAGCGACGCTGGGGCACGATGCAGAGTCTTCTTTCATCTCGTTCCCGCTTGGAGAGGGTTGTCTTTGATATTCTGGACGACTTCTACAAAAAGGATCGGCTAGCGAGCGGACGCGGTAACGCAATGCTTGTCGCCAGCAGCATCTACGAGGCCTGCCAGTATTATGAGATTTTTCAGACCCAAGGTTTCACCAAGTGCGCTGTCGTGACTTCATACGAACCCGGCGCGCTTTCCACCGACGCACGCGAGTACGCCATCTATCAAAAAATGTTGAATGGCAAAAGCACGGAAGACTTCGAGAAGGAAATCAAAAAGAAATTCATCGAGCAGCCTGGGCAGATGCAACTCTTGATCGTCGTAGACAAGTTGCTCACCGGCTTTGATTCGCCGCCAGCTACGTATCTCTACATCGACAAGAACATGCAGGATCACGGTTTGTTCCAAGCCATCTGCCGTGTGAACCGATTGGACGGCGAGGATAAAGAATATGGCTACATCGTAGATTATCGTGACCTATTCAAAAAGCTCGAGAGAGCGGTAGCCGACTACACGGCCGGTGGGCTTGAGGGCTTCGATAAAGAAGATGTACTCGGACTCTTGAAGGATCGACTGGACGAAGGCAAAAAAGATTTGAATGAGGCGCTAGAAATTGTTCGGGCTTTGTGTGAGCCAGTTTCTCCACCAAAGGATTCCGTTTCCTACATCCGCTATTTCTGCGGTGATGTAGAAAATCCTTATTCGCTCAAAGAGAATGAAGTAAAACGGGTGAAACTG
>CAIKHN010000013.1 GCA_903827265.1 Candidatus Uhrbacteria bacterium | reverse complement strand
TCCTCGGGCGTTCGATGCCTGACATCGCACGCCGATGACGGCATCGCGCGAGCAGATCCGAGTACTCCGCTGCTGTACAGCAGTAGAGACATGGTAGCGGACGAAGTAGGTGTGCCGCGGCGAGACGGCTCATTCTTGGTGTTCACGAATCCTCGGGGGTTGGGAAGGTGGCATTCCTGGAGAGTATCCAAGAAACGCTTTATCTTAGCCTAAAACGGAGGATACGTCAATTGCAGAATTTCGTAAAATACCGTACGATTTGCATCAAACTATGCCCGTCCCCCAGAAAAACATTCGAAATTTTTGCATTATTGCCCACATCGACCACGGGAAGTCGACACTTTCAGATCGTTTGCTCGAGGTAACGGGCACCATCGACAAGCGCGTCATGAAGGATCAGGTGCTCGATTCTATGGATATCGAGCGAGAGCGCGGCATTACCATTAAGCTCGCCCCGGCACGAATGGTGTGGAAAAAGGACAACGTCGATTACACGTTGAACCTTATCGACACTCCAGGCCATATTGACTTCAACTATGAAGTGAGTCGATCGCTCGCGTCGGTAAACGGCGCTGTGCTTCTCGTCGATGCAACGCAAGGAGTGCAGGCACAGACTATTGCAAACCTGTACCTCGCCGTTGAGGAAAATCTTGAAATTATTCCGGTACTCAACAAGATCGATCTTCCAGCGGCCGACGTCCCAACGCGCAAAGCCGAGCTTGTGAAATTGTTAGGTTGCGATCCAGATTCGATTCTCGAGGTTTCGGGAAAGACTGGCGCTGGCGTTCGTGAGCTTCTTGATGCGGTAATCGATCGTGTTCCGTCGCCAGAAGGATCAGAAACAAAACCGCCTCGCGCAGTTATTTTCGATTCCGCATACGACGATTACAAGGGCGTTGTGGCATACGTTCGCGTGATGGACGGCACGTTTAAAAAGCGCGATAAGCTGAAATTGCTCGCAACGGACGCGGACGGCGAAGTGTTAGAGCTTGGCGCTCTGAAACCAAAGTTCGCGCCTCTTGATGAACTTGAAACCGGTCAGATTGGGTACATCGTTACAGGATTAAAAGACATTCGTGCGTGTCGAGTTGGAGATACAATGACGGTTTCGCCGGTAACAACGCCGGTTGAGGCGTTATCCGGATACCGCGAAGTTCGTCCAATGGTGTTTGCGGGAATTTTTCCTGCACAAGGCGATGAATATGGCGCACTTCGTGACGCGATGGATCGATTGAAATTGAATGATGCCGCGCTTGTGTTCGAGCCTGAACATTCGCCGGCGCTTGGCTACGGATTCCGTTGTGGTTTCCTCGGCATGTTGCACTTGGAAATTTTGAAGGAACGTTTGAGCCGTGAGTTCACCATCGATCTCGTGGTTACGCTTCCGAGCGTGGCGTATCACGTCTATCGATCGAATGCGAAAGATGGGGAATTTGAAACCGTGAAAAGCGCGCTTGACCTTCCTGATCCAAGCTTCATTGATCACATCGATGAACCATGGGCAAAGGTCGACATCATCACGCCGGTCGATTCCATCGGAAATGTGATGTCGCTCGCACAGGATCGTCGCGGCATTTACATCAACACAGACTATCTCTCCGAAGGTCGTGCGCTTATTCACTATGAGCTTCCGCTGTCTGCAATCATCGTCGATTTTAATGACAAGCTGAAGGGTGCATCAAGCGGTTACGCATCGATGAGCTATGACGTGTTCGTGTATCGTGAGGCTGATGTGTGTCGACTCGATATTTCTGTTGCTGACGACGCTGTCGATGCGTTTGCAATGATTGTGTATCGCAATGAGGCGGAACGTGTTGGTCGACGTGTGCTCGAAATTTTGAAAGACAGCATTCCTCGTCAACAATTCGTCATCAAGCTCCAGGCAATGATTGGCGGAAAGGTGGTTGCCGGTGAACGAATCTCTGCGATGCGAAAGGATGTGACTGCGGGATTGTACGGCGGAGACGCGACGCGAAAGCTGAAGCTGCTTGAGAAGCAAAAGAAAGGAAAAAAGAAAATGCTCGCGATGGGTGTCGGCTCTGTCGAAATTCCGAGCGAAGCGTACATGAAAGTGCTCAAACGTTAGTAGAATGCGCAACGGCGACCGCCCAACAGGGAGGTCGCCGTTTCGTTTGTCGTTAGCACACGAATTCGTTGGGCTCAGATTCGTCGTCAGGCCCTTCGAGCTCGTTGGCCAGGCCGAGGCTTTTCATGAGCTTCTCATAGAGCATTTCTCGAGTCACTTCATCGATCGGTTCGTAGTGCACGGGATCGTTCTCGGTTTCTTCTAGGAAGACGAGGTACACCTTAACGATGTCGTCGGCGTCCCTCTTCTCGCTTCCAATGAAGAGATGCGCGGTGTATTCCCCAACCTCACCGTATAGCAGGTCGATGGTTTTCTGACACACGATCTCGACATCGTTTACGTGCATCGTCCATGTGCCGTCGGTGAGACGTCGAGGCTGTTCGTTGGCCGTGATGCGGTCTGCTGTAAGAAGCAGAAGAAACATGTGAAATTTCTGCTCGAGTTCCTCGCGATCTTCTCCCTCGAGCGCCGACATTTCCATGGAGTCGTCTGGGAGAATGGTGATATCGAAGTACACTTCGTCACCATTGCTCATGTCGATTACTTCGATGTCCTGGTGCCCACGAAGACATACAAGCTGCATTCCCGACCGGTCCTCGGCGTGGATCGATAGGAGCGCAGTGTATTGCTCTTCATTTTCGGCGTCGACGGTGAAGTGATCACCGAAGGAGAGCTTGAACAGATTTGAGACTTCTTCAGATTCGCGACGCATGAAATCTCCATGTGGCCGCCAAACTCTAGCGATTTTTCAGATTTTTTTCAACTCGGCGTTCATCCCCACCGGTTAATGACGGAATTCGCGATCGTTGTTACGCTATTGTCATGAAATTCCAAGGAAAGCACGCACGAAAGGTTTGGGCAATCGTTGCGCTATTGGTCCTCGTTTCGATGTTGGCATCAATGAGCAAGCTGGGATACTAGTGTGGCGACGATTGCATGGAACATTGCGCCGCGGAGCGAGGATGATCTCGTTTCGCAGCTTTTAGTGAATCGAGGCGTTGCGGTCGAAGATCGCGAGCGATTTTTGGCGCCAAATTGGGAACGTGATACGTACTCGCCGTTCGATTTCACGCAAATGCATGGCGCTGTTGTTGCAATGTTCGGCGCAATCGAGCGTGGTGACGCAGTGGTTATTCATGGTGATTATGACGCGGACGGCGTTTCGGGATCGGCGTTGTTGTTTGAGGCGTTGCGATATATTACCGAGAAGATGAAGTTTGCCTTTAACGTTGAAGTGTTTCTTCCGGATCGTGAAAAAGATGGATACGGCGTCGCAATGCATACCATTGAACGCTTCATTCAAGAGAAGAAGAAGTTGCTCGTCACCGTTGATTGCGGAATCGCGAATGGGTTGGAGCTCGGCCGCGCATTTGAGGCGGGGATCGATGTCGTTGTTTGTGATCATCATCAGATGGGTACGCATTTTCCAAGTCATGCGACGGTGCTGCATCCGTTAGCGCCGGGGGAGACGTATACAAATAAAACATTGTGCGGGACGGGCGTTGCGTTCAAATTTGCATCAGCCTTGATTCACGAAGCTCGGAATCGAGGAGCCGATATTCCTGAGGGATACGAGAAATGGTTTCTTGATTTTGTTGCAATTGCAACTGTCACCGATGTAATGCCGATTCTTGGCGAGAATCGCGTGCTCGAAACATTTGGGTTGCAGGTACTCAACAAGACGCGTCGCCCTGGGCTTCGTGCGATGCTTGCGATGTCCGGGACCGATCTCGGCACGATTGATACGACAGCAATCGGATTCCGGATTGGACCTCGACTGAATGCTGCGGGGCGATTATCGAGCGCGAAATTGGCATTCGACACGCTGACCGCGCAAACGGCTGAGGCTGCTGAGGTTGCGGCAACCAAACTCGAGGCACTGAACAAAGAACGTCAGTCGATTTTTAAAGATTCGTACAAGGAGGCAGAACAGATCGCAAAGTCCATGATTGATGACGATTGCAACGTGGTAGTTGTTGCGAGCGATTCGTGGTTGCCAGGGATTGTTGGGCTCATTGCCGGGCGTCTCGTGAATGACTTTGCGCTGCCGGCATTTGCGCTCACAAAAGTTGGTGATCACTACGTGGGGAGTGGCCGCACGGCTGGTGGATTGCATCTGGTGGAAGCAATGAATGCGTGCGGCGATATTTTCATCAAGAAAGGTGGGCATCCTCAGGCGTGTGGTTTATCGGTACGATCGATGGATGACGTGCATGAATTTCGAACCCAAATGAATGTTTTTGCGCGATCGAAGTTCGGGGCAAACGGACCGTCAGTGACGCTTCCTATCGATGCGATCATTGCGCCGTCGACGTTCACGATTGACGGTATCAGCGAATTGAATGCGTGCGCGCCATTTGGCGAAGGGAATCGTCCGCCAGTGTTTGGCGCGTTGAAAATGACGGTGATGATTGCAGAAACGATGGGATCGACGGGGGCACATCTGCGACTCACCGTACTCGATAGCGCGGGGAAGGTGTGTAAGATGGTCGGTTTCGGAATGGGTGATAAAGCGGAAGTGCTCGTTCGTGGAAAACAAGTCGACATTGCGTACGAACCAGGAATCAACGAGTGGAACGGACGAAGAGATGTACAATGCAGAATCGTAGATATCCGACTATGAAAAAAGTACGAATGTACGCAGATGGAGGAAGTCGAGGAAATCCTGGTCCTGCTGCAGGAGCAGCTGTCCTGTTTGCGCTTTCAGCGAACGGTGAGCAAGGCGAGCGTGTTGCTGACGCAGCAAAGTACATTGGAATCGATACGAATAACCAGGCGGAATACACCGGTATCATTATTGGTTTGCAAAAAGCATTCGATCTTGGATACGAAGAGGTTGATGTCCGGCTCGACTCCGAGCTCGCGGTAAAACAGATCAACGGTATTTATCGCGTGAAGAATCCTGAAATCGCGAAGCGGTTCCTTGAGGTTCATAATCTTCGCACAAAGTTTAAGAAGATCACATTCTCCCATGTGTTCCGTGAACAGAACGCGGCCGCTGACGCGTTGGTGAACGAGACGCTGGACGGGGTAAAAAACAAAGCTAAGCTTTAACACTTGAAGTAGGAAAATCAATCTATTATGCGCGTTACTCCGATGGTGGCCGATTGCTACTACCATATTTACAATCGTGGAGTCGATCGGCGGGATATTTTTCTCTGTGATGAGGATCGTCGTCGGTTTCTTCGGGGTTGTATTCTTTTCAACGACGACGAAGTTATTGCAAGGAAGCCCGAACTCGGGGAAGACGGTAGTCATCCATTGCGTTCGACGACTCCACTGGTCGAGATCATTTGTTACACGTTGATGAATAATCACGTACATTTTATTTTGAAGCAGGTCGTCGATGATGGAGTCGCGCGATTCATGCAGCGACTTGGTACGGGGTACACAAAATACTTTAATCGAAAATACGATCGAACCGGTTCGTTATTCGAATCATCGTATAAATCCGTTTTGATCGAGGACGATCGACAGTTTTTACATTCGACGCGGTACGTTCATTTGAATCAACTCGATGTATTTGAAGAGGGAAGCGGACGATTCGAAAAACTCGTGGAATATCCATGGTCAAGTCTTCGTCATTACATTGGCGCGTCAATCGACCCAATTATTCATCCAGAATTTTTGATGTCGTTAATGTCGACTGAAGAATATCTGGTCTTCATTCGGGAGTGGATTCCTCATCGAGATATGGCAAAGCTAAGCTTTAACATTTAAATGATCGAAAATCTTGGCGTATTCGATCGCGGTTTCGATCGCAAAGCTAAGCTTTAACACCTCCGTGCTATACTTTCCCTATATGTTTGGAGCAAAAAAAGAGGAGGTTTCGCAGGCGTTGCTTGGCGTTGACATTGGGACGACAGGGGTGAAGGTTGTTGAACTCGCTCCTGACGCCGGCCGAGTTCGATTAGTGACGTACGGTTACGCCGACGTCCCGTTTGGCGCTGACACGTCGCCGATTTCCATTGACGAACCAAGGAAACTCGCGCAGGTGCTTCGGGGCATCATCAAGGAGAGCGGCATGAAGGCGACGAAAGCCGTTGCTTCATTGCCTGCACAGAGCGTGTTTCATGCCATTATCAGTATTCCCGCGCCAAAATCCCTCAAGGAAGATATTCGTCCGATCGTCGAGTCACAGGCGGGAAAGCTATTACCGTTGCCAGTTTCAGAGATGATTATCGATTCGCATATCATCGATAAAGATTTTTTACCGAAAGAAGGGGAGACTGGAGTAAAAACCGTTCGGGTGCAAGTGACCGCTGCGCCAAAAACGTTAGTCGAGAAATATCTTGCCGTTTTTGCGCTTGCAAAAATCGAATTAATTTCTTTGGAAACAGAAGTTTTTGCGTTGATGCGATCGTTGATTGGAAAAGACAACGCGAAGACGATGATTGTTGACATTGGTGGCGAACGGACGAACATTGTTATTGCTGAACGAGGCGTTCCGTATCTTACTCGTGGTATTAAATCGGGTGGTGGCGCTGTTACACAAGCGTTATCGAGCGCAATGAGTTTAGGTCTTCCGGAAGCGGAGGCAACAAAAAAAGATCTCGTGCTCGCAACTGGTGCGGCAATGCCGCCGGCAATTCTTTCCGCGATAAAGCCGTTGTTGCATGAGGTGAAATACGCGCTTGATATGAACCTTCAGGAAAGCGCGCAGGCGCCAAAACCTGTCGATAAGGTCATTGTTACCGGCGGATCGGCATCCCTTGCAGGAATCGATGCTGCAATGACAGGAACGCTGAATATGAATGTGTACGTCGGCGATCCGTGGGCACGAATTGCAACGCCACCAGAGTCGCGCGGAGTTCTTGATGAAGTGGGAAGCAGGCTCGCGGTTGCGATCGGCTTAGCGATGCGTGTTATCCCCGAAAAAGACAAATAACGTATGACGGGCATACGACCAACAATTGTGTTGGTGACGACGCACGCTGCGCTTGGCAGAGTGTATGAACGACACCTTGAACGCTTTGCAAAAGTGGTTCTTGTGCCGGAGATTGCTGAATTCGAGCGGCAGGCACTTCGGCTCCATGCGTCACTTCTTGTCGTTGATGTTGGCAGCGTGGGTGGGGATGACGATGTTGTTTCGTCAATCCGAAAACTTCGGAAACAGCCGACGACGAAAGCATTACATATTGTTGTTTTTGCGGCCCGTGCGTCGAGCGATTTCGTTTCCGCACTTCATGGCGTTGGAACAGATGATATTATTCTTACACCACACAGCACACCGCGTGACATCGCGGAACGGCTTCATAACATGATCCTTCTATGACACGAACTGCAGAAATTCTCATCATGGGCGCAATCATTGGTGTTATTGGACTTGTGTCTGGCTACGCTGTGCTTTCTGCGCGAAGTCACACACGAGACGTGACGCGTCTTGCGAACGTTCGCGAGTTGCAAATGGCGCTTGAAATGTATTTCCAAAATCATAGTTCGTATCCTGTTGCTGCGGAGGCAATTCCGCTTGGCCAAGCGCTGACTGCATGTCTTTCTGCGGAAGGTTTTGCTGCGCCATGTTCATCAAACGGTCCGACGCCGTATCTTTCCGTCGTAACCATTCCACCATCTGCAGGTCTTCGTGAGCTCGTTGCGTGCGGCGGAACGAACGATGTCTATTGCTATAGCGGAACCGCAGATTCGTATCGCATTCAGTTTGAACTTGAAAGTGGAAACTCGCTCCTCGGTGTTGCAAAAGGGCTGGATTGTGTGAGCGAGGATGGATTCACTGCTGGTGCTTGTGCAACGCTGTAGCCTATGTCATTTTTTCCAACACTAGCAGTTGCAGGGGTTCTTGGCTTGGTTTGCGGCGCATTTGTGAATGTGTTTTTGCTTCGTACGCCGGACGGTTTACGTTTCACGGCTGGACGACGAAAGTGTGTGACATGTGCAAGACCGATGCATGCAAAGGATCACTTTCCGTTAATAAGCTATCTTGTTTTGCAAGGCCGATGTCGAATGTGTAAATCGATCGTTCCGTGGCAGTATCCTGCGCTTGAAATTGCGATGATGATGTTGTTTATGGGATTCGCGTACCAGATTGTTGCACAAGACACGAATATCCCATTGTTTGCTCGCGACGCATCTGACGCGATTGGACTTTTTGCACGTAACGGGTTGCTTGCCATGCTACTTTTGCCAATTTTCATGTTCGATTATCGCGCGAGCATTATTCCAGATCGATTGTCTGTTCCCGCAATGATCATCGCGCTTTCACTGAACGCGGTGATGGGCGTTGATCCATTAACGATGCTCTTCGGCGGATTCCTTCTTGGTGCGTTCTTCGCTATTCAATACATCGTCTCCCGCGGTACGTGGGTTGGTGGGGGAGATATTCGTTTAGCGATGGTGATGGGATTCCTCCTCGGTCCCGAGCTCGGCATCTTCGCTCTTCTCACCGCCTACGCCATCGGCGCTATTCTCGGCATGTATCTCATCTTCTTTAAACGCCGCGACCTCCGCAGTCATGTTCCGTTCGGAACTTTCATGGTAATCGGAACATTCCTTGCGCTTTTCTTTGGCAACTCGGTCGTTTCTTGGTATTTCGGGTTGCTTGGATAGGGACGCCCCTCCCTCAGCTATGGGGAGTAAGGAGGGGGCTTACGAAGCGGGGATTCGATGAATGATACGGCTAATATTAGCCGTATCGTTGCTTTTTGTGGGGAAATATGCTATTATAGAGTGTTCGATCAATACTCGTTCCCCCGGTGAAAACGTGAATCTCATCCCTCTGTTCATCCTCTCCCTTCTCGGCATCCCCGTTCCGTACGAGCGCATCTTTGGTCACGAGCTTCCGGAAGGGAAGTTCGGCAAGGAGCTCGAGGGCGATCCGAAGATGCCGCCAACCTCCAATCCCAAGTGGCCGGCCTGGCTCAACGTGATCCGGAATGCGGTCCTCGCGATGTTCTGGTGGCGGACGTACAGCGTGCTCGACACCTTCGGCCCCATCAGCGACGGTGTCTACATGATGTACGGCGACGGCAACGTCATGCCGCGGAAGATCCTGACGCGGTTCGTCATCGTCAAGCACGGCTTCGAAGCCCGTCGTTTCATCATCGTGGACGCGGATGGGCACTCGGTCGGCTACGCGGTGATCGGTCGCGGTACCAAGGCCGAGGTCGTGCGCGCGATGCTTGCGCCGCTCCACTACTTTTGCTCGCGCGGCGACGGTCGCGAAGCTGCGGCGCAGCGGTTCAAGACCCTCGGGCGGGAGAACTTCGGTACCTTCGTCTAGGGCTTCGGCCACTAGACACCCTCGCCGGCAACGGTTCGGCGAGTACGGCGCCTCGATCTTCGATCGGGGCGTTTGCGTTTCAGGGATAAAAATGATCCTGAACTGAACCTTTGATGGGGTGGGCGGGGCGGCGCAAACGACGGGGGCATGGGGTAATCCGATAGAAAACGAACATACCGAATTTTGGGGTTTTTAAACTCGGCAATACAATGGAATGTGAGCCTAAAATCGGAAAAGAATGAAATCGATTTCGAAATGCGTGATCGCTGATCGTAAACGCCGTTATCGCTAACCACGCGGATCGCTAAAATCGTCCAGCGTTTCCTTAATGCAAATGAGTTGCGTTAAGAAAGTGTCCTGTTTGAAATCGAGTACCCTTACTCTCGCCGATAATGCCACGTGCTGTTCCCCGTTCACAACCCATTCAAAGGTTCAGGCCAGGTTCATCTCCTTTCATTTCTTTGATACCATTCTTCCGTATGACCAAGGCGGATGCAAAGGTTCGAATCACCAAATTGCGGGACGCGATCAATGAGTATCGCTATCAATATCATGTGCTCGATTCCTTGGAGATTTCCGAGGCGGCTTTGGATGCGTTGAAGCATGAGTTGAAGAAGCTTGAGGACGAGTATCCCGATCTCATTACGTCTGATTCGCCGACTCAACGTGTCGCCGGAACAGCGCTCGAGAAGTTTTCAAAGATTACGCACAAGTCTCCGATGCTTTCCATCGAAGACGTCTTTTCGTTCGACGAGCTCCGCGAATGGGAGAACCGCATCAAGAAAGTCGGTGGTCATGACGAAATTGATTACTACGCGATGGTCAAAGTCGACGGCCTTGCAATGAGCTTGGTGTACGAGGACGGCGTGCTCGTTTCTGCCGCAACGCGCGGCGACGGTGCCGTCGGCGAAGACGTAACGCATAACATTCGAACCATCGAAACGGTGCCGCTCAGATTGAGAATTCCCCCTCCTTACGAAGGAGGGGGCAAGGGGGAGGTGAAAGGCCGAATCGAAGTTCGTGGCGAGGTGTACATGCCAAAGTCTGGATTCGAGAAGCTGAATCAATCCCAAAAAGAAAAAGGCCTTGAAGAATTCGCGAACCCACGAAACGTTTCTGCAGGGAGTATTCGCCAGCTTGATCCGTCGATTGCCGCGAGCCGACCTCTCGCATTCTTTGCGTGGCGTTTGCAAGAGGGAGTTAATATTGAAACACAGGAAGAGGGAATCGACGCGTTGCAGAAGCTTGGGTTCGTGACGCCCCCGGGCGAACAATGCAAGACCGTCGGCGATGTTCGCGCATTCTTCGAATCACTCGGGAAGCGCCGAGAGAAGCTTGATTTCTGGATCGATGGCGTCGTGGTTCGTGTAAATGACAACCGGACATTTGGTCGACTTGGTGTCGTTGGAAAAACCCCGCGAGGTATTGCGGCGTGGAAATTTCCGCCGGAAGAATCGACGACGAAGGTGTTGTCAGTGGATTGGTTTGTTGGTCGAACTGGTGCGCTTACGCCGGTTGCGACAGTCGAGGCAACGTTCATTGCCGGCACAACCGTCACACATGCAACGCTGCATAACGCTGATGAGATCGAGAGACTCGGACTCAAGATTGGCGATACGGTGATTCTGACGAAAGCCGGTGACATCATTCCGAAAATTACCAAGGTGCTCGATCAGCTGCGAACCGGAAAAGAAAAATCGATCGTGCTGCCGACACATTGTCCGATGTGTGGCGCTGACGTGATCCGTCGATCTGGCGAGGTTGCTCTGGTGTGTTCGAACTCGCAGTGCTTTGCCCAAGAACGTGAACATCTTTTGCATGCTGCTCGTGCGTTTGCTATCGACGGACTTGGCGACAAAGTTATCGAGAAGCTTTTCAACGCGCACATTATTCGTATTCCGCCAGACTTGTTTGCACTTACGATCGACGACTTGAAGGATCTTGAAGGCTTCGGCGATATCTCAGCGAACAAGCTCGTCGATGAGATTGCTCGCCGTAAAACGATCGACCTTGATCAATTCATCGTTGCGCTCGGCATTCGTCATGTTGGCGAGGAGACTGCGTTTGCGTTGTCGCTTGCATTTGGATCCATCGACGCACTCGCGAAAGCATCGATTTCGGAGCTTACCGATGTCCCGGACGTTGGCGAAACCGTCGCACAAAGCATTGCCGACTTTTTCCAAACCGATTACGGAAAAGAAATCATCGAGGCATATCGCAGTGTCGGAGTTTCGATTGCAAAAGCGAAGGCGGTAAAGCGCGTACTCGACGGAAAGACGTTTGTGTTAACAGGAACCATGGAATCGCTTGGTCGCGATGAGGCAAAAGAGAAGATTCGTTTGCTCGGCGGAGCGGTGTCAGGAAGCGTGAGCAAAAAAACCACGTATGTTGTGGCCGGCGAAGCTGCCGGATCAAAACTCGTCGACGCGCAAAAACTCAGCATTCCTGTCTTGTCTGAAGAAGAGTTCCTTCGTATGATTGCATAATCTATGGATATCGACATCAATCGGCTTGCAACATTAGCCAAATTACAACTCACCGATGCAGAAAAGGAGATGCTCGCACGTCAGCTTCCGGATATTTTGGAATACATCAACAAGCTGCAGGAAGTCGACACGTCGGGAGTCGACGCGAAGGCGTATCTTACCGATGCAGTGAATGTGTTGCGCGAAGACGTCGTTACCTCAACTCGCAACGAGCGCGACGCTGTTGTTGCTGCGTTCCCAAAGCAGGTTGGTGGTACGATGGAAGTTCCTGGAGTTTTTGCTGAATAATCTATGACCACGAACTGGACGGTAAGAGCAATTCGCGATGCGGTGAACTCGGGATCGGCAACTGCGGCATCGATTGTCGACGAGGCGTTGAGCAGGATCGAGAAAAAAGACGGCGAGATCGGCGCATTCTTGGAAGTATTTGCCGACGATGCACGCAAAGCGGCGAAGGACGTTGACGCTCGTCATGCTGCTGGAGAAAAAAGTCTCCCGCTTGCTGGAGTTCCGATTGCAATCAAAGACAACATGCTTCTCATGGGCCATGTTGCAAGCGCGGGATCAAAAATGCTTGCGGACTATCGCGCGGCATATACCGCAACGGTCGTTGCTCGATTACAGGTCGCTGGCGCAATTATCATCGGCCGCACAAACATGGACGAGTTTGCGATGGGATCGTCCACCGAAACATCAGCATTTCAAAAAACAAAAAATCCATTAGACGTTACAAAAACGCCTGGTGGATCTTCGGGTGGTTCCGCGGCCGCTGTTGCTGCGGATATGGTTCCTGCTGCGCTTGGTTCGGATACTGGCGGATCCGTTCGTCAGCCAGCATCACTGTGTGGAATCGTCGGGATGAAGCCAACATATGGACGTGTTTCGCGTTACGGAATTGTTGCGCTTGCATCAAGTCTCGATCAGGTAAGCCCGTTTACAAAGAATGTTGAAGATGCGGCAATCGTTTTGTCTGTTATCGAAGGAAAGGATCCGCTCGATGCAACTTCGGTTGTGCTCGATGAGCCAGTGGCGGCTGATTTGTCGCTGAGTCTTCAGGGCGTTCGCGTTGGTGTACCAAGGGAATATTTCATTGATGGAATGGATGAAGATGTCGCAACGTGCGTTCGATCAAACATCGAGAAGCTCCGAGGGGCAGGCGCGGAAATTGTTGACATCTCCTTGCCGCTTTCGCCATACGCTCTCGCGGCGTATTACATTATTCAGCCAGCGGAAGCGAGCAGTAACTTGTCACGATTCGACGGTATGCGATACGGGAATCGTGGTGAGGGTGCGATTGAAGAGAGCTACCGATCAGCACGCGGTGCAGGATTTGGCGCAGAGACAAAACGCAGAATTATGCTCGGGACATTCATTTTGTCTGCTGGCTATTACGACGCGTATTACAAAAAGGCAATCGCGGTTCGTGCGGCGTTAAAGACAGAATTCGATCAAGCATTTGCGCGTGTTGATGTTATCGTGAGCCCGACGTCGCCGGTTGTCGCGTGGGATGTTGGGGCAAAGATGAACGATCCTGTCGCAATGTATCTTGCCGATATTTTTACCGTTGCCGCGAATATTACGGGTATCCCAGGCATCTCCGTTCCATGTGGCACGGCGCACGGGTTGCCGGTGGGATTGCAGATTCTTGGAAAGAATTTCGACGATAACAAGGTTCTGCAGGTCGCCGCAGCATTTGAGGCGTTGAATGTTAAAGCTTAGCTTTGCCTTTCGAGGCATACGATGATATGCCTGATATTTCAAGGATTCAGATGTTAAAGCTTAGCTTTGACATCATTCCGTATGTGGTGATCGGTGTCGTCGGTTTTGTATTTCTCGTGATCGCGACCGTGTGGATTCGGCGAACAATGCGACGGTGGAGATTCGGGAGCGAGCGTGATTCTGTCGCGAAACACTGGAAGGCGGTTGAAGATTTGGCGGGTCGGGGTGACATAATGAGTTTGCGTTTGGCGATTATTCAGGCCGATGCGGTGCTCGAACTCGCGCTGAAGGCAAAAGCATTTCCGGGAACAACGACTGGGGAGCGATTGAAGTTTGCGAGCAGAAAATATCACGATCTTCAACGAACCTTTTGGGCGCGGTCATTGCGCAACACGCTCGTACACGAAGCAGGTTCGGAGTTGAAGATTGCGCAAGCAGAAAAGGCAATTGCGGAATTCAAGCGGGCATTGGTGGTGCTGGGGGCGCTATGATCCCGTACCTCGCAATAACAACCTTTTCCCTCGGCCCCCTCACTCTCCACGCTTGGGGATTGCTTGTGGCTTTTGGATTTCTCTTTGGCGGATTCATGGCGTCGAGACTGGCAAAACAGCGAGGTGACGATCCCTCGATTATTTGGGACATGCTGGCCTGGGTGGCATTTGCGGGAATGATTGGTGGACGACTTGGTCATGTGTTGTTTTACGATCCTGGATATTACGCAACGCATATCATCGAGGTTTTCGAAATTTGGAAAGGCGGGCTATCGATCTACGGCGGGTTCATTGTTGCGTCGATCACGGGAATCCTGTATCTGCGCCGTCGAAAAGTCGATCTTCTTCGCTACACCGACATCGTCGCGCTCGGCATGCCGTTTGGAATGTGGATTGGTCGCATCGGCTGTTTTCTTATTCACGATCATCCCGGCACTGCAACGCATTTCTTTTTTGGAGTTCAGTATCCCGATGGCGTCGTACGACATGACCTCGGTTTATACGAATCAATCAACGCGTTTATTCTTGCGATGGTGTTCCTTTGGATGTCGAGAAAACCGCGTCCCATCGGAATGTATCTTGCGGTGTTTTCGACATGGTACGGCATAACGCGATTCGGGATGGATTTCTTGCGTGTTATCGATGTTCGATATTTCGGACTAACCCCTGGGCAGTACTTTTCGATCGTCCTTTTCGGAATCGGTGCCTTCTTCATAATGTGGATAAAAAGAGACGCAAAGAAGGGCGAGAGCTGATAAACTTCACTCGAACTGTAATATCCACGTATGTCTGATGAAATGAACGAAACGCCGGGATCGACGCCTATTCAGTCAACGACACCAGGATTCCTCGATGGCAATCCACGAACCATGTTTACGTTCGGTTTAGTATGTGGAATGGTGATTATTTTGTTGATGAATAACTTTTCCGTTATTTCGACGGGAACAGCACTCGCTGCGGCAAACGCTGGAACTGTTGCTCCAACTGCGGCCGCGGCTGCCGCAACTGCGCCAGCGGCAACAGGCAAGCTTGATCCGGTGACGGATAAAGACCATATCCGAGGTGATATCAAGAAGGCGAAGGTGGTGATGGTGGAATATTCGGACTTCCAGTGTCCGTACTGTGGCAAGCATGATCCAACCATGCAGCAGGTCATGAGTGATTACGGCGATCAAGTTGCGTGGGTGTATCGCCATTTCCCACTCTCGTTCCATCCAAATGCAGTGCCAGTGGCGCTTGCAAGTGAGTGCGCAAGCGAGCAGGGAAAGTTCTGGGAATTTTCAGATGCGATGTACGCTGGCCAGACGGAAAATCTTTCTAGCGACGCAGCAACCGCAACGGCATTCGTGAATAAGACCGCAACCGCACTGAAGCTCGACATAAAGAAATTCAATGACTGTGTAAGCACAGCAAAGTACCAGAGCGTTGTTGACGCCGACGCAGCATCTGGTCGAACCGCGGGCGTAAATGGAACTCCGGCAACGTACATTAATGGCACATTGGTTTCTGGCGCGGTTCCATACGCAAGCATGAAGAAGATGATCGACGACGCCATCGCCAAGGCAAAATAAAAAATACAAAAAACGCGCCAATTATTCGGCGCGTTTTTTTGTTCTTACTTTCGGAACTTGCGTGGTGCTGCTGGAGCGAATTGGTTCGTTGCTGGCGCGACGTACGGTTGCGGCGCAGGAATCGATGGAGAAGTAGTGCCGACGTCATAACGTTTTGCGCGATGCTGTCCTTGTGGGACTGGTTTTGCTGCGCGGCTGTGATATTGCTTCTCGTACGCCTTTTGTGGTGCACGTCCGCCGGTTGGGGCTGGGGCGTAGCGCTTTTCGCCAGGGTATGTGTTTGTACCACCGTAGCTCTTCGCACTGCGGCTTCCGCGTGCATGAGCGTCGTTGTCGCGCTCAACTGGTGGAAGGTTGCGGTACGCTGGAAGAACCTTTGGCACAGGCTTCAATGGGATGAGTCCGCGAATGACGCGTTCAATGCCCTTCACATCGCCACGCTGATCAGGTGTTGCGAATGAAACGGCCTTTCCGGCCATTCCCGCGCGACCGGTTCGACCGATGCGGTGAACGTAGTCGTCTGGATTGTCTGGCAAGTCGTAGTTGATAACGAGAGCAATGCCCTTCACGTCGATTCCGCGAGCTGCAATGTCGGTTGCGACGAGCACACGATATTTTCCGGTTTTGAAACCTTCAAGTGCTGCCTTACGTTGAGCTAATGATCGGTTGGAATGCAATTCATCTGCCGTGTATCCCATGGCATGGACGGCACGGGCGATTTTCTTTGCGCCATGCTTGGTGCGGGAGAACACAAGAACAGTTCCTTCTTGCTCCTTCAGCAACAACTCGAGCAAACGCTCTTTGTCGTGCTTCGGAACGAAAATCAATTCCTGTTCTACGCGTTCAGCGAGCGTGCCTTGTGGGGCAACTTCCACGCGAACTGGTGTGCGCATTGCGGTGTTCGCAATACGGACAATCTCGAGCGGCATGGTTGCAGAGAAGAGGAGCGTTTGGCGATCCTTTGGAACGGTTGCGAGAATTTTTGCAATCTGTGGAGCAAAGCCCATGTCCAACATGCGATCAGCTTCGTCGAGGACGAGGACCTTCACGTCGTCCAAACGAATAGTCTTTTGCTCAAGGTGATCGATAAGACGGCCTGGAGTTGCAATGATGACGTGTGGCTTTGTTTGAAGTGCCTTCTTTTGCAGGTGCATTGATGCGCCACCAATGAGAACGGCGGTTTTCATGCCAATGCCGGCACCGATCTTCTTGAGGTTTTCGTCAACCTGAAGCGCAAGTTCGCGGGTAGGCAAAATCACCAATCCACGACCCTTAAACTGAGCGAGGCGCTGGATCATTGGAATACCGAACGCGAGGGTTTTTCCTGTACCCGTTTGTGCGATACCAATCACGTCGCTTCCGGTGACTGCCACGGGAATAGACTGATGCTGAATTGGTGTTGGGATTGAGAATCCGTGTTTTGTAAGGATCTCGAGGAGCGTTGGCGCAATGCCAAGTCCCGCAAAGCCGTTCTGCACGGCAGAGTTTGTGTCGGACATGAAAGAATGTCAGTGAGAACGGGAGACGTTTTCAATCGGTAACGATGAAATCAGCCGGTCTCTTGAATAGAGTGCTTGATTTCTCGTTCGGGAGTCCCGACAGAAATCCGGTCGAAGTCCGTGAGGACTGACAGATTCGCCTCTGAGGACGAATCAAAGCCAGGAAAGAATAGCACGGATCCGCCTTTTCCGCAAGGATTCGCTGAATTTACGCAGCGTTTCCTGCAAGAAAGCCTGTTGTCCAGCAGAGTTGGAGGGAGTATCCGCCGGAAGGGCGGACAATGTGAAAGAGATCGCCGGTCAGAAAGAGGTTTTTGACGACTTTGCTTTGCATCGTCTGCATCGACACTTCGTTCAGTGGAACGCCACCGTCGGCGATAATCGCTTTGTCCATGCCGAGTAATCCGGAAATAGGGAACGAAAGATCCTTCAGCGCTTTCACAAGTCGTGTGCGCTGTTCCTTTGTGACGCCGTTTACTTGAGCGTCAGGATCGATTCCGGCGACCGTAAGCGATCGATTCACGATTCCGGTGAGCAACATCCCTGCGAATACGTTTTTGATCATCGTATTTTTGTGCGCGTCAAAAAGTGCCACGAGGTTTCTGCTTAACGTGCCGTCGTCGAGGGTAGGGAAGAGATCGAGATGCGCGACAACTTCGCCTTCGGGAAGCAAATCGGCAACGCCCTTTGCGGAATGAAGCACAGTCGGACCTGAAATCCCGAAGTGCGTAAAGAGGATCGATCCCTTCTTATTGAACGCTTTTCGGCCATCGACCGTGAAGGAGATCTTTACGTCCTTGATGGTGATGCCTTGAAGATCGGTTACCCACCGTCCTTCGTCAGGGCTTCGGACGGCAAGCGGAACAAGCGATGGTGTTGGGGTAACAACCGTGTGGCCGAGTTTGGAGAGCCATGGGAAGCCATCGCCGGTCGATCCCGTCTCTGGATGCGATGACCCGCCGGTGGCAAAGATGTAACTGGTGGCGGTGTACGTAATATTTTTGGTCGACACCGAAAGAATTTCATTTTCGAAGAAATCGATTTTCATGACGGGGGAGGACGTTTGAATTCGAACTCCGTGTTTTTTACATTCGGCGAGAAGAAGGTTCGTCACGTCCAGTGCGGAGTGCGTAACAGGGAATGCACGTTTTCGATCTTCAATAACAAACGGCAATCCACGAGAATTAAAGTAGTCAAATGTTTCTTGCGGGCCAAACGTCGAAAACGCGGAAAGCAAAAACTTCTTTGCATCGCCGTAATGATCGGTAAAAAGATGTTTGTCGAATTCGGCATTGGTGATGTTGCATCGTCCTCCGCCGGAAATCGAAAGTTTCCGTCCACACTCCGGATTTTTTTCAAGTATCAAAACCCGCTTGCCTCGGCTTGCCGCCGTTGCCGCTGCCATAAGCCCCGAAGCGCCACCGCCAATCACGATGACATCGAACTGTGTTGAATCGTCGAATTGCATGGAAGGATGATAGCAGGATGGGGGAGAAACAAAAAATCACTCATGAAGAGTGATCTTTTGGTCGGACTAGCGGGGCTCGAACCCACGACCTCGTCGTCCCGAACGACGCGCGCTACCAACTGCGCTATAGTCCGATATTTCGAAACTGACCCAACAATGGTACCGAAATCGAGATTCGGGAACAAGTCATTGCTCAATCCGTTCTTTTCAGATATTCTTTTGGAGCAAATTTGTAGGGAAGGGTCGCATAGTGGCCTAGTGCGCACGCCTGGAACGCGTGTATACCGCAAGGTATCGAGAGTTCGAATCTCTCCCCTTCCGCCAAAAAAGAATCGCCTTCGCGGTTCTTTTTTGTTACACTGGAGATATGAAGGTGGTCTACGACAAATCCGTGATGCATAGTCCGTTGGCCGTTTTGCGAAAAGCGGGATATTCGGCGTTTACAGATCCGCAGAGCGGGGAGGAGAGTTTCGTGTTGCGATTGACGGGAGAGTTTTACCCTCGGTTTCATTTGTACGTCGATCAAAAGAATGACGAAGTGACGTTTAGCCTGCATCTAGACCAAAAGAAGCCATCGTACGGAGTGAATCACGCGCACAGCGGTGAGTACGAAGGGCCGACGATCGAGAAAGAAATGCGTCGCATCGACGGGTGGGTGCGCTCCGTGAAATCCCTCCCCCTTTCTGAGGGGGAGTCGGAGGGGGTGGGAGCTACCGAACGGTCTGTAAATAGACCATGGTGGAAGATTTGGTAAACCTTTCATTTTTTCTGATATTGTGATAGCGTGACACGTCCATTCAGGACGAGAAGGAGTTCAGACCCGCAAATCGCAACCCCGGAGGCTCCCATGCCGCAGAAGCTGTGTGTCGTTCGTTCCATCAGTGACGTCGATCCTGAGAAAGGACCGGCCTTGGTCGAATTCGAAATCATGGTAGATGCGTCGGGAGAAGTCTTCCGACTCCGTACCGCGCTTGGGTGTCGGCCTCGGGTGATGCACTTCGGCGGAAAGACGCGTGAGCAGATCCTCCGCCTCCTCGCGGTTGGTGCCGTGTTCACGGTCGATCTCGGCTTCATTCCCACGAGCGTTCGCCGAGACGACTACGCGCCCAATGATCGAGCCATCAATCCGGCGACGATCGTCTACCAGAACGCGCCCGCGAGTGCGCGCTTCTCTGACCCTGGTGTCACTCCGCGAGCGCGCAGGAACGCCACCGCTTGAAGAAATCTCTCGCGCGAATGTGCGCGGCCCCAACGCAATGGGGCCGCGTCATTTTTTTCAAAAAGATTTTGTGCAAAATATTTTCTCGTCAAGCGACTAGTGCACATGTGGATGTTTCCACTTCACGCTTTCTTCATGCGTTTGTACAATGCATCACATCAACGCGCTTCATGACGATCTCGTGCGCCGTCACTAGTCATCGACATCTATGCGTGTCACGTCTCCAGCGTTCGTAAGTGGCGAAATGATTCCCGCGAAATATACGTGCGACGGGAAAGATGTGAATCCTGAACTCGTTTTCGACGACGTTCCTGGAGACACGCAGAGCATTGCCGTTTTGGTTGACGATCCGTCATCACCATCAGGGAATTGGTTGCATTGGAGTGTGTGGAATATTTCTCCTTCCACACGAGTCATTCGTGAAAACAATGTGCCACAGGGCGCTCGTGAAGGAGAAACAGATTTTAGTGAGGTTGGCTACGGCGGTCCGTGTCCTGGAGTTGGTGAACATGAATATCGATTCATCGCATACGCGCTAGATTGCATGCTTGACGTAAGCCACGGCGCGCCACGAAACGTGATTGAGGAAGCGATGGAAGGACACGTCATTGCGCAAGGCGTTTTGGAAGGGCGATATCAACGACAGAAAATTAGAGCAATGCAACACGCAACGGCATAACGATTTTATTTGGCCAGCAAATAACATCGTTATGTAATCGTCATGTGATATCCTTAAAGAGATTTATTCTTGTTTTTTTGTGTTATGCTGGAACTTCCTCCAATGATCGCGCCAGAAACGCCGAAGCGAGAGCGAAAGACTCGGCAAAAGCCAGTGATCGCTCCAACGGAATCGCCAGAAGTTTCCAGCGTAAAGAAGGCGATGTTTGGGCGCTTGGCGCGAAAGGCGGTTCTGGAAAAGCAGAAACGTGGAGCTCCGGAGCACGTTGAGGACGTCTCGAAGAACACGAGAGCAATCGAAGACGCAAGAACTGCGATGCAATCCGTCAACCAACAGATTGATGAATTGACGTCGACCATTCTCGATATGGCCGAAGGGCGTTCGCTTAAAGACGTCGAAGAGAGCGTTGCGTCAGGAACGGAGGAGAATGGCATGCTTGCTGCCATGATCTCAATGCGGGATACGTTGAATATTGAGCGAGAAGAGGCGGGGAAAACACTCGCGTCGCTCGAAACACAAGCTGCAAAACAGCCGAGAATGAAAAAGATGTCTGCGAAAGAGCACGCATCCGCACTTTCGAATATTGAATGGGAGATGAACGAACGGATTGGCGAAGAAGAACGATTTGAAGCGCTTCTTGGCGGAATGCAGGGCCCGTATGACGGCCAGTGGGAGAAAAGCGCGTTTGAAAAATTTGTCCCGTACCTTGAGGAAACGTATCTCGTGCCAGGGGCGGTGACGAATCTTGTGCTCAAACAATACGTTGAGAATGAGACGTCGCTTTCGCCGACGCTCCTCGGCAGCGTGAAGAGCGCCGTCGATGCGCTCGTTCGTCGTCATGTCGCGCATACACGGAGCGGAATTGTGGGCGTGTCGCTTCGCGGACGCTTGGAACAATCAGTATACGAAAAAGAAAACACGCCAGACGTACGCAAAGCGCTTGTTGATGCATATCTCGCAGACACGTCTCCAGAAAAAGAGCTCCTCCGTTTTATCGGCCCAGATGCTGCACAAATTGCGGTACGAGAAATTGCGCTCCGCGAAGGAAAGGCGAACATCGACGAGCTTCGTTTTGTGCTCGCGACGTTTGCGATTGAGGATTCGAACGTTGGTAATTCGCATTTGCCGCGCTTCATGAAGGACGATGAACGCCGAATTATTGTTGCTGCGCGAGGTGGAAAGTCTTTTTCAGGGGTAGCTCCCGAGGCTCGACCGATTCTTGAAAAACACGGTGTTGATTGGAACGGGCCATCGAAGCTCATGAATGATGCGGTAGACATACTCCAGAATGCCGAATCGTATCTTACAAAACTTACTGAAGCAGAGAGTGTTGTTGAAAAGGTTGTTCGCGAGGATTGGACGATTGCATCGCAAAAGCGCGTCGATGCTGCGGTGAATGATCGCGCCGCAGGAGTCGTTGCGGATGTGGGAAGAATTGAGGGAGATGCGCAGATTGCGCTTAGTGAAATAACGCGTCTTGCCGGTACCGTTACGGAACGTTCTGCAAAAATTCACTCGCTTGCGCAGGAACAGGTGACAGATTTTGATGCTAATACATGGAATTCGCGATTGAATGATATGCATGCAGCCGCACAAGGGCTTCAGAAATATCGGACGTTCGTTCGCTCTCTTGAATCACGTGTGCATTCGGTCGTGAATAACGACGGAGGTGCGGCTTTGATCGCGCCACGTGTGCAACAGATTTGTGAAACGGAACACAGAGAGTGGAAGGATCGCCTCTCTAATGTTCTTCAAAACATGTTACCAAAAGAAGACGTCTGGAATATTTCAAAAGTTGTTTCGAAGTATGAGATCGACCGCCGCATCGAACATATGTCAGAGGCGGTGATGGAAAGAAACGAGGCCGATGCAAAGGAATGGTGGCCAAAAACCGAGAGCATGATGGATCGTGCATCGGCGACGTTCCGTGAGCAAATTGCTCCATGTAAAACACAAATAAAAGCAACTATTGCAACAGTACTGCCATTACCTGATAGCATACTTAATTCGCTACGCACAGAAACGCTTCCAGAAGCGCGTGAGTATCTTAAAAATGTTGGTGAGGACGCTGAGGCAAAAGTGAAATTATGTGAAAAAGAAGTTGAGGATGCAGAGCGAGCATTTGAGTTCGCAAAGAAAAAGAAGGTTGATCTTGAGGGGTCGTTCATGAGCGTATTCCGTACTTCAGCGATAAAACTGGCAGATGAAGATATCGCAATGGCGTGGAACAAGGTTGCTGAAGCAAGGCGCGCAAAAACTCATGCAATTGATTATCGATCTGCGGTGTATAGTGTTGAATCTCGTCTTCAGGGCAGCATGCTAGCTGAATAACTTTTTATTGCAACGTTCGCGAAATTGTGGTAGGGTGTTGCCGCACAACTCTCCCTGGGGTGCGCATGTCCTTCGATGATTGTCAGTGTATCGATTTCAATGCTGGTCCGCCGCCGATCGCGACGCTCGCCAGAAACGGCTTCCGAAACATGCCGTCCGTCGGCGTCCTCAACAACTACCACTACATGACTCCTCTCGTCGGACAAGGCGCGTTCGCGCTGTTGCCGGCAGTGGACGACGTGGCGGAAGTGCGGATCTGCGCTGCGCTCGGAATCATCACGTCGTGGGAAGCCAAGGATGGGCTCCTCGTCATTCGTTTCGGCGAGTCCTGTGCGGAGCAATTCCGCGTCATGACTCACGAATTCGGGCAGCCGATGATGCGGAACGCGCAAGGAAATCCGTGCTCCATCGAGATCTCGTCGCGGAGTACTCCGTACAACGAGATGCTCGAGTTGATGGGCGTGCGCTACGGTTCGCGGTTCCAGTCGTTCGTCAGGGATTGAGTCACGGTGCGCCATCGCGCGGAGCCTTCACGGGCTCCGTTGCTGTTTTCCCCACGCGCGCTTTCGGCTTTCGGCGTTGTGCTTTAAACTTCCTCCATCTATGGCGATTCATCTTTTCAATACTCTCGGACGAAAGAAGCAAGCCTTTGCGCCACTTATTCCAGGAAAAGTTGGAATTTACAGTTGCGGCCTTACCGTTTACGGTCGCGGTCACATCGGAAACTTTCGAGCGTTCCTGATGGCGGACACGTTGCGAAGAATGTTCGAGGCGAATGACTACGCGGTGACGCAGGTGATTAATATTACCGACGTTGGGCATTTGGTTGGCGATCTTGATGGCGGTGCAGAGAAATTGCAGATGATGAGCGAGAAGACTGGGGAAAGCGCGTGGGACATCGCGGCGAAATATACCGCGCTCTACTTTGAGGACATGAAGAAATTCAACATACTCATGCCACACGTCAGTCCAAAGGCGACCGATCACATCGCCGAACAGATCGCGATGATTGAGGCAATCGAGAAGAATGGCTACACGTACACGATTGCTGACGGCGTGTATTTTGATACGTCGAAGCTTTCATCGTACGGCCAGCTTTCCGGACAGTCGCTTGATGAGAAAGAAGGTGGCGCTCGCGTATCGATGAGAGGCAAAAAGAATGCGTCAGATTTTGCATTGTGGAAGTTTTCACCATCACCGAGCTCGGACGCTGCAGTCCAGAAGCGACAGATGGAGTGGGAGTCGCCGTGGGGTGTCGGATTCCCTGGTTGGCATATTGAGTGTTCCGCGATGAGTGAGAAGTATCTCGGTCTTCCGTTCGATATTCACACCGGTGGCATTGATCACATTGCGGTTCATCATGAAAACGAAATCGCGCAAACACTCGCGGCGCGGAATTGCTTAGAGGCGAACTTTTGGATGCACAATGAGTTCTTGCAGATCGATGGCGGGAAAATGAGTAAGTCACTGAACAACACGTACACAGTCGCGGATCTTGAGACGCATAAGATTCATCCGTTGAGCTTCCGTCTCTTCATTCTTGGCGCACATTATCGAACGCCGCAGAATTTTACGTGGGACGCGGTCGGTGCCTCACATACCGCGCTCGGAAATATTCGCAACGCGGTTCGTGATTTGCCGAAGCCGGGCGAAGCTGATGCAGAATCGATGGCGCAATTCATGGATCGAATAAACGACGATCTCGACACGCCGAGTGCGCTCGCGATCTTCTATGGCGTACTGAACCATGCATCGATGGAACGTTCGGTGAAATCGGCGACATTGCTTGCGATGGACGAGATTCTCGGCCTCGCACTTGAAGACGTTGTTGCGCGACCGATAATGATCCCAAATGCTGTCGAGAAACTTGTTGCCGATCGTGAGGTAGCGCGATCGAGTAAGGACTGGAAGAAGTCCGATGAGCTACGTGATGAAATCGCGACGCTCGGTTTCATCGCCGAAGACACGGCTGACGGACAGAAGTTGAAGGAGGTGTGGTAGACTACAAAAGTCTGACCCCCACTAAGGACGCTTATTCTTTTGTTTTGTTTGTATGTTGAACAAAAAAGATATCGCGATTCTCAGAGGGATGTTCTGTGAACTGCTGATCGAAAACAATGAAATATTCGGCCGTCAATTAAAGCGAGAAATTTGTGACGAAACGTATTCTATCGTGAACGCCGCAGTGTTTGCGTCAGAACAGCGACTGATCAAGCGAATGGATGAGATCAAGGAGGAAATTATCGGTGGAATTACCGAAGTCATCGACGAAGGTGTTCTTCCGCAAATCGAAGAACATCGCATTGAAATCGTCAAAATAAAACAGCACCTTCAACTCGCGTAATCACCAAAAGAACAACGCCCCGTAGCTCTTTCGAGCCGGGGCGTTCTGCGTAGTAGAGTGACCGCGACGTATAGGATGCGTCAAATTCAATGCAATTGTCGAGTGTTGTATACTACATTCATGCCAGACGTTGAACGCGTGTTGAATACTCCGCCAAGCCAGGAAACGCCGAATGTGGGTTCGGTGGAGGTTCGTGCTGAGGAAGAATCGCGTATTGCATTGGAGCGGAATGAGACGCAGGTGAGTAATGCGCCAGTTGCGCAGTCTTCGGCGCGTTCTGCGTTGTCGACAGCTGCGAGCACCCCACAGTCTTCGATGATGAAAGATGTCGAAGACATTCTTTCTGATGGTTTAAAAGAGGTGTATCTCACGTTGCCGGCGGATCGAAAACAAGTATTTAAACAAAAGGGCGAAGCTGTTGCGCGCACAATTACTGACATGATTCTTCATGGGGTTACAAAAGTGAAAGCAGTTTGGCGCTTACTTCGTGAATGGCTTGGAAGCTTGCCGGGGATGAATAAATACTTTCTCGAGCAGGAGATTAAAATTAAAACCGATCGCGTCATGATACTCGCGGAATCGGCTCATGCATAATTGTGGCCAACACCTACGGCGTGAACGATCTTTCTCCAGTGTTAACACCGTCGTCGGCAACGTCGGTGCTTGGCGATATTTTGCCAACATTGATTATGTTCGGCGTTGGCGCCGGTATTCTTGTTGCCGTTGTGCTATTCATTCGCTCACGTCTTATTGCGCAAAGTCATCTTCGCGGCGGGGAAGACGCAACGGTAACGCTCATGGTGACGATTCCGCGGTTCCGAAATCAGGAAGACGCAAAGCAAAACGAAGGCGCTGCGCAAATTAAGGAGCATATCGCACTTGCAGAAGGCATGTATTCCGCGCTTGGTGGACTGAAGCCGCATCACGGGATTGTGTCGTGGTTTTTGGGCAGGTCTGATGCTGTTGCGCTTGAGATTGTTGCGCATAAAAAGTTGGTCACGTTTTATGTCACGCTTCCAAAAAACATGCGCGAGTTTTTTGAGCAGCAGCTTCATGCGCAGTGGAGCGATGCGCAGTTTGAGGAAGTCGTGGATTACAACATGTTTTCGCCGCAAGGCACGATGCTTGGCGGGTACGTCACGTTGAAGCGCCGGAATGTATTTCCTATTAAAACATACAAAGATCTTGAAAGCGATCCATTGAATCCGCTCACAAACGCCATGTCGAAAGTTGCAGAAAACGACGGCGTCGCAATTCAATATATTGTTCGTGCAACGCATCACGGTTGGCGCGACACTGGGGCGAAGATTGTCCGTCACATGCAGGAAGGCATGACACTTCATGAAGCCGAGAATGGTGGGAATTTCTTTTCGGGATGGTTCGGTACAAAAGAGTCGAAGGAGAAAGAGGAGCAGAAACGCAGGGAACGAAAACTCAGTCAAGCAGAAACAAAGATGCTTGAGGGAATTGAAAATAAAATCTCCAAAGCGGGAATGGAAGTGAATATTCGCATTGTCGCATGCGGCTCTACGCCAGATGTTGCGAAGTCATATTTGGAAAACGTATTCTCTGCGTTTAACCAATTCAACATTTACGAGTTTGGAAATTCATTCACCAAAGTCATTCCACGCGGCAAAGATGGGATTCTTCGAGATTTTATTTATCGACGTTTCTCAGAGCGCCATGCGATTATTTTGAACACTGAAGAAATGGCCGGGCTGTGGCACATGCCGCTAGCATCAACGGATACGCCAAATATTCGATGGATGCTTGCGCGTATTGCGCCGGCTCCATTAAATCTTCCAACGGAAGGTTTGCGGATTGGAACGAACACGTATCGTGGGAAAGAGACGGTGGTGCGGCTTGGTATGGCCGATCGCCGCCGCCATTTGTATATCATCGGTAAAACAGGATCTGGAAAATCGGAGTTCATTCAAAACCTTGTTGCGCAAGATATCGCGAATGGTCTTGGCGTTGCAGTGATTGATCCGCACGGTGATTTGGCCGAGGGTTGCCTTGGACTGGTGCCGAAGGATCGCGTTGACGACGTCATTTACTTCAATCCTGGCGATATCGAGCGACCGTTCGGTTTGAACATGTTGGAGTTCGATCCGCAGTATCCAGAGCAGAAAACAAAGGTAGTGAATGAAATGCTCGCGATTTTTGATCAGCTGTACGATTTGAAGGCAACAGGCGGCCCGATGTTTATTCAATACGTCAGCAACGCAATGTTGCTTTTGATGGATGATCCTGATAGCGGGTCGACGCTTATTGAAATCGCAAAGGTGCTTACAGACGACGCGTATCGCAAGATGAAGTTATCGAAGTGTAAGAGTCGTTTGGTGGTTGATTTTTGGGAGAAGCAGGCAGAGAAGGCTGGGGGAGAGGGCGCACTGGCAAACATGGTGCCGTACATTACGTCAAAGTTCAGCGAGTTCGTGAACAACGAGTTTATCCGTCCAATTATTTCGCAAGAAAAGAGCTCGATTAATTTTCGAGAAATTCTTGATTCGGGAAAGATTCTTATCGTTAATTTGAGCAAAGGAAAACTCGGCGAGCTTTGTACAGCATTGATTGGTGGAATTTTGGTGTCGAAGTTGCAGATTGCAGCGTTTACGCGTGGTGATACGGACGAGAAGGATCGCAAGGACTTTGTGCTGTACATCGATGAGTTCCAGAATTTCGTGAATCCGTCCATTGCAACGATTCTTTCCGAAGCGCGTAAGTATCGTTTGAGTTTGGTGATGGCGCACCAGTACATGGGACAGTTGGTAAGAAACGGCGATACAAAGATTCGCGATGCCGTGCTTGGCAACGTCGGATCGTTCCTTGTGGCAAAAGTTGGACCAGACGACACCGAAGTTCTCGGAAAGATTTTTGAGCCAACATTCAGCCCATACGACTTAATGAATGCGGCGGCGTGGACGTGGAGCGCAAAGGTTTTGGTCAATGGTAGTCAGGAAAAGCCATTTACGTTGAAAGCGTTCCCGCAAATTCGAGGAAACAAAGAAATGGCTGACGGCTTGAAACAGATTTCCCGCCTGATGTACGGTCGCGATAGGCAAGAGGTTGAAGACGAAATGTACGCCCGTTCCGGCACCGCTAAACTCCGCACTGCAGAGGCTCGGAAGACGACGTTCGACGGTGCTCCGTTTGATCTGTAGAATGCCCCCTGACTTTACGCATTGGCGAATATAGGGTATACTATATTCTTGAGTGCTGGTGCTCTTGTTGGTGCCTTCTCCTGTTGCTCTCGTCCAAAATAACGAATTATCCTGGTTTGATTGGGAGTTTTTACATGTTACGACCTTCACTTTTGCGGTTCATTTTGTTTCGATTGTGCCTTTTTGTGCCTCGAAATCCGCAAACGCGAGCGTCTTAATAGAACTTTCTTATTTTGTCTATTTTCGACTTGCATTATCGAAACTAGCCTAAAATAAGCAAGTTCTATCTATAAAACTCTTTCATTCGAGCGTCCGATTATTAATCGCGAGCTCATCATTCATTCACTATGGTTAACTCACCACGTTCAACATCAGGTCCACGTTCAGCAGGAGGCGGCAGGGGTGGCCGTCGCGGTGGCCGCGGCGCAGCCTGGAAAACTCCAGATACAAAGCACCCACGCACCGGTCATGGTGTGGCATACGGCAAGCTTGAGCTGACGCCGAAGGATCATTATTCCATCCACAAGCCAGACAACGCACAGGACACCCTGCGCGTGATTGTGATGGGCGGAAATGAGGAAGTCGGTAAAAACATGACCATCCTGGAATACGGCGACGATATTATTATCATCGACATGGGTATTCAGTTCGGCGAGGAGCACATGCGCGGAATCGACGGCATCGTGCCTGATCTTTCGTATATTAAGGGTCGCGAGAAAAATGTCCGTGCCGTGATTATTACGCACATGCACATGGACCACATTGGCGGTATTCCATACCTCATGCCATTGCTTCCTGGCGTGCCATTGTTCTCTGCGCCAATCACGCTCGCACTCATTGCCAAGAAATTGGAATACACGCCAGACGTGAAAGTTGACATGCGCCCAATCGACGAAGCAACGACACTCGAACTTGGAAACTTTGCCGTTTCATTTATTGGCGTTTCGCATTCGGTTCCATCGTCACTTGCGGCGATTATTCAAACGCCGTGCGGAACTGTTGTTCACACCGGAGATTTTAAAGTCGATCTTGATCCTAAAGATGCTCAGGCAACACGATATCTTGAACAAATGAAGTCGCTTGGCGACAAGAATGTTCTTGCGCTTCTTTCGGACTCGACAAACGCACCACAGGCTGGAAAGCAAACCATGGAGCACGAAGTCATGCACGACCTCGATACGATCGTTGCGCAAGCAAAAGGCCGATTGCTCTTCGGAATGATTAGCACAAACGTCGTTCGTTTGGCACAGATTATTACGCTTGCGGAAAAGTACGGTCGGTACGTCGCCATTGGCGGACTCAGCTTAAAGACGACGCTCGAAATTGCGCAGAATCTCGGCTACATCAATCCAACGCCAGGAACATTGCTCGACATTTCAGAGGTGCGAAATTTCCCACCAAACAAAGTGCTCGCTATTTTCCCTGGCGCACAAGGCGAACAGAATGCGGCGTTCTACCGCTTAGCTGATGGTGATTTGCGCGACGTTCGCGTGATGCCTGGCGACTCTGTGGTTTTCTCGTCATCCGTTATTCCTGGAAATGAGCGCACCGTGCAGTTTATTACTGACAAGTTCTATCGCCTTGGTGCAAAGGTGGTGAACTACCGCATGTTGAATATTCACGCCGGCGGTCATGCGAAGGCGGCTGATCTCGGCGAGGTGGTGAAGATGATTCGTCCAAAGTACCTCATTCCAATTGAAGGTCATCATGCGTTCTTGCATCACCATGCTGCTGCAGCAACAGCAACAGGCTTCATGCGCGACAAGATCATGATCGCTGACAACGGTCAGGTTATGGAGTTCACGAAAGACGGCGTCGGAACACTCACGAAGAAAAAGGTTCCAGTCGCTCCAATCTTCGTTGATGGCAATATGTACGACGTCGTCGACGGCGAAACGCTCCGTGAGCGTAAGCGCTTGGGCGACGAAGGTGTGATGGTTATTGATGCTATTGCCAAGGACGGCAATATTGTCCAGGTAAACATCGCAACACTCGGCTTCCGAAAGGAATCGCTGGTTCCAATGGTCGAGAAGACGGTTACTGACTTCCTGAAACGCGAGTTTCCAAAGGTTCGCCTCCAGAAAGATCCGCAAGGATTGCTCCAGGATCGTTTGGAAAAGATGATCGAAACCGACATGAAAGCTGCGCCGTACGTCGCACTTTCCATCGCACAGTAAATCAACCAAAATCCGGATCCGAAAGGCTCCGGATTTTGTATTCGCCTTTAGACCGATTTTCGCCTACAATCCCTTCATGCTCGAGCCTAAAGATGAGATTAAACAGAAATTGGACGTCGCCGAGGTGCTTGGCGACTATATTCAGTTAAAACCGGCCGGGGTGGGGAGTTTAAAGGCACTGTGCCCGTTTCATGCGGAGCGTACACCGAGTTTTCACGTGTCGCGCGAACGCCAGAGCTGGCATTGTTTTGGTTGCGACAAAGGCGGTGATATTTTTAGTTTTGTGATGGAGATTGACGGCCTCACGTTTCCGGAGGCGCTTCGTCATTTAGCGCTGAAAGCTGGAGTTGAGCTTCCGGCATACAAACCACGACCGGAGGATCATACGAAGGAACGATTGATTGCGATGCACGACGTTGCCGCAAAGTTTTATGCATCAACGCTCGCCGATGCACCGTTTGGCGAAGCGGTTCGTGCGTATGTTGCAAAGCGCAATATTCCTGCAGAACTCGTCGCAAAATTTAAACTCGGCGCGGCACCAGATTCGTGGGATGCACTCGTAACGTGTCTAAAACGGAATGGATTTACCGATGCTGAGATTCTTCAAGGCGGACTCGGCCTACAGCGAAAGAGCGGATCGGGAATTGTTGATCGCTTCCGAAATAGAATGATGATTCCACTCTGCGATGCGGCAGGGAATGTTGTTGCGTTTACTGCGCGTCAATTGCCTGTTCCAACCACCCCCGATCCCTCCTTGGAAAGGAGGGGGGATGACGGGCCGAAGTACATGAATTCGCCGGAAACGCCCATCTACAAGAAGGGCGACATGTTGTACGGACTGCATTTGGCGAAGGCGGGAATGCGAGAAAAGAAGTCGATTATTGTTGTTGAGGGGAACCTTGATGTTATTGCGTCGCACAAGGCCGGCGTCGAAAATATTGTTGCATCGTCGGGAACTGCGCTCACCACATCGCAGCTTCGGACATTAGCGCGATACACAAAGTGCATCATCTTCGCGCTCGACGAGGACGCTGCGGGGTTTGCCGCGGCAAAGCGCGTGCTCGATCTTGCGCTTGAGCTTCAAAAGGATCCCAATGCGCCGCAATTCGAAATTCGGTGTTTGATTATTCCAGATGGAGCAGGAAAAGATCCCGACGAGATCGTCGAAAAAGATCCCGACTTGTGGCGCAAGATCGCTGTGCATTCGGAAGACGTCATTGAATATGTTTTTACGAAGCGTCTTCGGGGATTCGAGGACGGGTCGGGAGCTGCCAAAATCGAGGCGCGAAAGGCACTTGTCGACGAGTTGTTGCCGTACGTCGCAAAACTCCAACGACCGGATTCGCGACATTTGTATTTACTTCGGATGAGCGATGCGACGCACGTTGACATCGATTCGCTTCAGCAGATGCTGGCGGCGAGAGTGGCGCCAGTGAAGGGTGCGGTCGGGAAAGCTCCGATCTCGCCGGTGCCGATCGTGGCGTTGCCGATTGTTCCGGACACGAAAATCGATCAAGCGGCAGCATTTTTGTTTGGTGTCGCGCTTCGATATGAGGGCTTCACGAAGGAGATCTTGTCTGTGATTCGCGAAGAAATGCTCTCGAGTGACTTGTGGAAAACGCTGTACAACGCGCTCGGCATTGTGTATCATGCGGCCGAACAGCTTCCCACACCGTCGGCACCCCAACAAACTCTTTTTACGCGACTTCGGACCTGGCTCGATGCACAAGGAAAATTGCGGGAGACATCCGCAGTGAACGCCTTGGCCCTCCGCATGGACGAGCTCTTGGTCGGACTTTCGCCTACAGAGGTGCGACAAGAAGCGGACAGAAATATTACGATTGTTTCCCAGGAGCGGAATCGCATGTTGCGATCCGCCTTGGAGCGTGACATCCGTGAAGCGGAGTTGTCGGGAGACGACGAAAAGCTTCAGCAGTTGATGCGCGCTTATCGCGACATTGTTTCTCGAAAGTAATGCGATCCGTCGCGGCTTTTCGGGAGCGTGTCCTTTTGCCCGTTTATGCCAACAAAGAAAGGGAAGAAGATGACTGGAAAGGCTTTTGTAAAATCGTTAAAGAACACCGTGAAAAAAATCTCGAAGACCGTTAAAGTGTCGAAGCCTGCGGTTTCGAAGAAGGCAGTCGCGAAGGCTGCGCCAAAGAAGTCGGTCGCGGTGAAAGTAAAAGAAAAGCCGGTGCAAAAAGGGAAACCGTTTGTCCCGCATCCTGATAAAAAATCAGCGCCGCCAACAGAAGAAGTATTGGCCCGTGTTGTTGAGCGCGGCATGACGCGTGGATTCGTCACAGAGAACGAGGTGCTCTTTGCCTTTGGTTTCGTTGAAGATCACCTCGAGCTTTTCGAGGAGTTCCTCGATCGTTTGGAACGCAAGGGATTGCACTTTGTAGAAATGAAAGAAGGTTTCCTTGGCGGAAGTAAGTCGCGCGACGACGTGTACGATAAGCTGCGTATTCATGTCGACAAAAAGGCGGATATGTCAGTATCGACGGAGCTCACGCAGGACTCCATTCAGATGTACTTGCGTGAAATTGGAAAGATTCCATTGCTGACGGCTGATGAGGAAGTTGCGCTCGCGAAGCGCAAAGAGCGCAATGAGAAAGAGGCAGAGCGCCGATTAATTGAGGCGAACTTGCGACTCGTCGTTTCTATCGCAAAGAAGTTCGTTGGAAAACAACTTTCGCTGCTCGACCTTATTCAGGAAGGAAACGTCGGGTTGTTCCGTGCCGTGAAGAAATTCGAGTATCGCAAGGGATACAAGTTCTCCACGTACGCAACGTGGTGGATTCGCCAGGCAATCACCCGTGCACTCGCCGATCAGTCCAGAACCATCCGTATTCCGGTGCACATGGTGGAAACGATTAACCGATTTAAACAGATCGAGCGTCGGTTAATTCAAGACCTCGGTCGCGAGCCGCTTCTCGAGGAACTCGCTGCGGAAATGGACATGTCGCTTGAAAAGGTTCAGCACATCCAAAAGATTTCCCAGGAAACCGTTTCGCTTACCACGAGCGTTGGCGACGACGATGACGATTCAACGCTCGAGGATTTCATCGAGGACACCAAGAACCTTGCACCGGATAAGGCCGCAGCTCGCCAGCTGCTTCGTGACTACGTGCACGAAGCGATGCGTGACCTTACTCCTCGCGAACAGAAGATTTTGGAAATGCGGTTCGGTCTTGAAGATGGTGTATCACACACACTCGAAGAAGTCGGTCGTGAATTCGATGTCACCCGCGAACGTATTCGTCAGATTGAGGCAAAGGCGCTCGAAAAGATTCAGCAGAAAGACATTATTCAGAAATTGCGAGATTACTAAAAAGAATTCCGCGGCGCCGATCACTCGGCGCCGCGGCGTTTTTTTCACTCGTCTCCGGGGCGGCCAATGTTACGCAGGCGACGACGACGCTCGACGTTGTCGTAGAACCCAGGAATGTTCACGCTGCAGATGGTGCTCACGAGCTCGAGCGTTCGTGCGAGGTGATCGGCTTGCGTGTATCGGCGCTCGTCGAAGTTTGCG
>CAIKHN010000012.1 GCA_903827265.1 Candidatus Uhrbacteria bacterium | reverse complement strand
CAACTGAAGAAAGTACTTCTTCCCCGTCACAGCCTCCAGTTCCCGACGCGTCGACTGACCAATCTCTTTAATACCTCGTCCGCCTGCGCCAATAATCATTGGCTTGTAGCGTTCAGAGTGCGTGTAGATTGTTGCGTCCACGAATACAGTGCCGTTGTCTTGAATGTCGATGCTGTTCACTTCAACGTGCGTAGAATATGGAACTTCTTCGCGCAAACGAAGGAAGAGTTTTTCGCGAATTAATTCCGCGAGCCATTCCTCGTTTCCCATGCTTGTTAACTGGAATTCAGGGTAAAGGAATTCGCCTTCTGGCATCTGCTCCCAAATCCATTTTTCGATGAGATCGGTGTTCTTCGACGTCATCGCAGAGACTTCCACGTACGCATCGAACTTGCTTCCAAGATCGCGGTAATAGTCGATGAAATTCTTGCTTGCTTTGTCGTCGATTTTGTTGATGACGAGCAGCTTCGGGATAGTGATTTTTTCAACAAGACGGAACGCCTGCTTTTCCTCGTCACCAATCGGACGAGTAGGATCGACGACGTACAAGACAGCGTTCACATCGCGCAACGAGTCCTTGGCGTACGCATTGAGCTTGTTGGTGAGCATGTCGCGAGCCTTCTGCATGATTCCCGGGGTATCCACAAAGACGATCTGCCCCTCCTCGCGAGTGATGATACCCTGAATAGGCCGACGCGTGGTTTGTGGCTTTGGTGTGGTAATCGCAACCTTTGTTCCCACCATCGTGTTAATCAACGTCGATTTTCCCACGTTACTTCGTCCCACGATCGCAACCATTCCTGATTTTTTCATACTGATAGGTGGTCATCAGCCCATTGGCTGAAAGAATAATACGCAGATCTTAGCGGAAAAATGAGTTTTGGTCAATAAAAAAGTATTTATGCGCATTCTTATTGGGGGAGGGTCACGAAATGGATATCAGACAAAACGCATTCAAGAAGAGGCTGTAAAGCGTGGACATTTGGCCGATATAGGAAAAACGAAAGAACTCGTCGTAGATTTTTCCGGTGATGTGCCGAAGGTGACGGTCGGCGGGGTTGATATTCTTTCGTATGATGTTTTGCGACTGCTTTGTTCTGATATGAACCGGCCGCTTTGGCTTGTTGCCGCGGAGTTGATGCGTTCACTCGGGAAGACTGTTGTAGACGATCGTCCTTTTACTATTCCAACAGCGAGGCAATCTACTCCAGGCGAATACGTGTCCTCCCTTGAGCATACGTTGCGGATTCCGAAGTCTGTCGTTACACAATCATTCCGGACAGCGTGCCTTGCTGCAGAACATTTCGGATATCCGTGTATTGTGAAAACAACGGATAGTCGTAAGGGTCGCGGTGTTGCGCTCGTGAATAATACTGAAGAGATTCGGACATTCTTTGATTCTCAGGTTCGGAAAGACGTGAGTTTTGTGGTGCGTGAGCGTATCCCGAATGATGGCGATCTTCGTGTGCTCGTTATTGGTGGAAAGGTACTCGGCGCGTTGCATCGTCGTCCGAAAGCCGGAGATTTTCGGGCGAATATCAGCCAGGGAGGAAGCGGTGAGGCATTTGATCTTGGATCTCGTCCGGATATTCGTGTGATGGCGGAAACGGCTGCGAAGATGTGTGGCCTTGCGATTGCTGGCGTCGATATCATGATTCATCGCGAGACCAACGAAGCGTATCTCCTCGAAGTGAACGAGAGCCCGCAGATTGAAGGATTCGAAAAATATACAGGATTGAACGCGGCCGGAGCCATGATTGAATATTTTGAATCGCTTGTTCGAGAATGATGGGGTCAGGTCTTTACCTTTTACTTTTCCGCATATTGTCAAAACCGAGTTTTAACAATTCTTGCCAAAGCTAAGCTTTAACACTTGAATAAGTAATATCAACCTAAAGTCATCGTTTGCCGGTAAGTTTTTGATTAAAGTGACATGCTAAAACTCGGTTTTGTTCGTGATCGCTCCGGTCAAAGCCGGACTTTGACCGACATGATTTTACATCGAAGCTAAGCTTAGGTGTTCAAGATTTGAAAATATAAGGGAGAAACGAGGATATTTTTTTGTCGAAGCTAAGTTTCGCCGGAATGTCCAGAGTCAAAGTCCGGCTTTGACTTTAAAGACCTAACTCCTTTACGCCTTCTTCAATACCAACGCCGTCACGAGTTCCACGTGCGGGGTGTGAGGGAACATGTCCACGGCGCGGATGTTGTCGACGTCGTAGTATTTGGAGAGTTCCACCATTTCGCGGGCGAAGTTTTTGTAGTTGCAGCTTACGTACACGATACGAGCTGGTTTTGCGGCAATCACATCGGCAAGCACTTTGTCATGCATGCCGGAACGTGGCGGGTCGAGAATGACGACGTCGGCGCCGAGTTTCATCCAGTCGAAGTCCTCCGTTTTCGCATCATGGAAATCGACATTCACGTTGTTCAGCTCTGCGTTGATGCGTGCGTCACGAATCGCGTCGGAAACAAGTTCAACACCGATCGTCTTCTTTGCGTCGTCCGCCATCGCAACGGCGAAGAAGCCGGTGCCGCAGTACAGATCGAGAAGTGTTTTTCCCGTGAGGTCGCCAGCAAAATCGCGTACTGTTGAAAGGAGCATCGGTGCTGCGTACGAGTTGGTTTGGAAGAATGCGTTTGGCGAAATGCGGAATTTTGTGCCGTCGATGCTTTCGTTGATTGCGCCAGGGCCGTCAATCACGCGCAAATCATCGCCGAACGATACGTCGGAGATCGTGTGATTCACTGACCACACAACCGTTGTTGCGCCAGCCTTCTTCGCAAGATCGGCGAGTGCTGTCTCGATCTTTGCTGTGTCGTCGTTGAAATCGACCGGTGTCGAAACATTTCCTTCGCCAGACTGCGACTCGCCGTTTGGCGCACTTGTCACGATGATGATCATGGTTTCGCCAATGCTCGATGATCGGATCACGGCGTAACGAAGAGTACCGACGTTCGACTTGCGATCGAAGTACGAGAGTCCGCAGGTTTTTGACCAATCGCGAACAGTGGTGAAAAGCGTTTCAATCTTTTCGTCGCCAAGGAAACACGTGTGGTCGTCAATCACACGCCACCACTTTCCCTTTTCGCGCAAACCAACTTCGCCCTTAAAGCTGATGACGAAATCCATGCGATTGCGGTAGTGCGATGTTTTTGGTGAAGGAAAAATGTCTTCTACTTGAAGGTCGAGTTTCTTGATAGCAAACGAACCGTTAATATCGGAAAGTTTTTGCTGGAGCTGCTTTTCGTATGGAATATGGCTCCATCCGCATGAGCCGCAGACATCGGGCTTTGGGCAAAGTGGGGAAGTGTTGGACATAGGGAAAAAGTAAAAGGTAAAGACCTGACCCCGGGTTATGAGTAATGAAAATGGCGAGCCCCGGCCTATTGATGTGATCGTAGGGCCGGGGCGGCGTCGTGGGATGCTTGCGGAAGGCAGGCGGCGGTCAGCGTCGCGTGACGGGGCGGATGTCCTCGACGGTGATCTTCATGAAGTTGGCCGAGAAGTGGTCGATGGTCGATTGCTGCCATCCGCTCGCTTTCATGGCCCCCATCAGTGCATTTCGTCGCTCGATGAGCGACTGCGTCACCGGTGGCTCCCATGTCCATTCCTCACGATTGCTGATCTGATTAAGCCACATGCCGAATACTTCTTCCGAGGGCTGGTTCCCCCAGCTGAATATTTGTTCGAGTCGCTTGAACTCCGCGATCAGTCGTTCAGGGGTGTTCTGCGTGTTCGGATGTATCCACCAGGACCACACGCTAATCGCCAGGGCCATGAGGCCGCAGACGATACTAACGGAGTTTTCCGAGATGATCTGATGAATTATCGCGAACATGGGTACCTCTTGGGTGGTGAAATCGTAGTGTGTTTCGCAGAAAATGGCAACCCTTAGCCTAAAAACAGTCAGCCCCGCTCTGCGATTACATCGACGAGCGGGGCCAGGGCGTGTGGGGGTCAGGGCTTGAGGAGCGCGATGTCGGCGGCGGTGATCAGAGGAAATTTGGCACGGAACGTGCTGGTGGTTGTTTTACTCCAGCCGCATGCCGTCATAGCTCTCTCCAATTTGCCAATCTGCAGAAATAGGGCGGAGCTTTCGACGGGGGGAGTGTATTCTCGCAATTCTCCTCTTTGTATGAGGAGACCTTTCCGTTCGCCGGGGATCCATTCCTCCTTTCTTCTTCGGGAGACGTCATCGAGCCAGGCAGTGAACTGCTCCTCCGTCACGTTTCCGCGAGCGATCGCTGATTTGAGTTTGTTGAGCCTCGCGACAAGGCGGTCGATGTCGTCTTGCCTGTGGTAGTGCAACCAGATGAAAGTACCGATGCCCGTCGCAACGCAGATGATCCAGAAGAGGACAAAGAATGAGAACGAGTTGGTCACGGTATCCTTCCTTTGACGATGAAAGTGTAGCAAATTTTGAAAAAAATGGCAATTATTAGCCAAAAACAGTCAGCCCCGCTCTGCGATTATATCGACGAGCGGGGCCAGGGCGTGTGGGAGTCAGGGCTTGAGGAGCGCGATATCGGCTGCGGACGCGGTCCGAATGTGCGCAACGAACTGTCCGACGACGGTCCAGTCCCACTGCCTTTCGTCCATCATATTGGCGGCGTGGAGGAATGCTCGCTCGAAGTCTTCGCGCTCTGCATCATCTGTCCAGGTCGGAGGGTGGCCCGGGGTTCGGCCATGTTCCAGCCAGGCGATCATTCTTACTTCGGAGTACTCCCTGAGTTCGATGGCCGCAGCCAGATCGTGCAGGATTTCGATGACAGCCTTGTTGTCGAGGGGATCGGTCGATCGTTCCGGTTGTAGAGCGATACGTATGACCGTAAATAACATTACTGCGATACAGACGGCCAGCGGGAGTGCGAACGTCAGCCAGAACGGTTCGCTGAACGACGCGATCTGGGTAGAGGACGAGGAATCGTGAAAGAACATGGAAACCATTTGTGCCTCGGAGCGACAGTACGGTAGCAATTTTTGCGAATATTGGCAATTTCTGGCATACTTTCGCGGCATGATCGTTATCGCGCACAACATTCGTAGCCTGCACAATGTTGGGAGCATTCTTCGGAATGCAGCCGCGTTTGGTATCGAGAAGGTGTTCTTGACGGGCATCACTGGAACGCCGCCCCGGAAAGAAATCGCGAAGGTTTCTCTCGGAGCTGAGGATTTGGTTTCGTGGGAGGCTGGTGAAATCGGCCCCGTCATCGACGGGCTGAGGGTCGAGGGGTATGCTATTTGGGGTTTGGAGACGGGAGAGGGAGCAGTTGAAATAGGGAGTAGGGAGTGGGCAGTAGGCAGTAGTCGGATCGCTCTCGTTCTCGGGAGTGAGGTTGAGGGGATCGATGCAGAGACGTTGAGGATGCTCGATGGTATTGTGGAGATTCCCATGATGAAAAAGCGGTCATTGAATGTTTCCGTCGCGTCGGGTGTGGCGATGTATAGTATGTTGGTCGTTCGATCCTAAATTCTGCGTCTGTAGCTTAGCTGGATAAAGCGCCTCCCTCCGAAGGAGGAGATCGTGCGTTCGAATCGCGCCAGACGCACCAGGAAACCTCCTAAAAATGTTGCTCCTGGCGCACCGAAACTAGCCTAAATGTAGAAGGTTTCCATCATATCCCATATGCTTCCAACTCTTTCCGTTGTTATCCCTACAAAAAACGAGGAACGATATTTGCCGGCGGTGCTTGAGGCAATTCGTCGTCAAACATTTCAGCCAACTGAAATTATTGTTTCTGACGCGTGGTCGACGGATAGTACTCGAGATATCGCTAAGCGTGCTGGCGCGATGGTTGTTGACGGTGGCTTGCCAAGTGTCGGTCGGAATCGCGGTGCTGCTGTTGCGACGGGGGAGAACATTTTCTTTTTCGATGCCGACGTGATTATTCACGACGATCATTTTTTGGAAAACGCCGTTGCTGAATTTGTAAAACGCGATCTTGGGATTGCAACGTGTAATCTTGGAGTGATTGGCGGTAACGCGTACGACATTCTTGTTCATCATTTTTACAACGTTTACGCACGACTCCTTGGTTCCTGGCACCCGCATACTCCCGGGTTTTGTATTTTGGTAAAACGGAACGTTCATGAGCGTATTCACGGATTCGATGAGTCCATCATGTTTTGTGAAGATCACGAATACGCTGGTAGAGCTGAAAAAGTGAGTTCGTTTGGATTTTTGGACAGCGTGAAAATCTTTGTGACGACGCGTCGTCAGGAACGCGACGGACGATGGAGCATGGGAATAAAGTATGTTCTCGCGGAAATGCATTTAATGTTCATTGGCCCTATCCGTGGTGATAAATTTAAATACGGCTTTGGCTACGATGAGAAGAAATAAACGGTGAAGGCCCCGCGACAGCATGCTGTCGCGGGGCCTTTCGTTTACGGTGTTTGCATTGCGCGGAGTACGTCTCGCGCCACGGAGAGCGCGCTATCGGTGTGGAGCGAATTTTTGGGGGAGTCGCACTCGGGCCTGACGCTCGTCCAGATCGGCTTCCATGTGAGGTTGTAGAGTGTGTTAAATCTCTTCACTCCCGCGAGGAAGCGTTCTTCGTCTTTGTCTTGTGGCGTTGTGAGGCGCGTTGCTTTTGGCGCGCCGCACTTTACTTGGATGCAGGCGCCAACGTTCCCGTACACACAGAGAAGATCGATTTTGTCGTCGACATCCTCATAGACGTCGGGTAGCGCGCAAACGGCTCCAAACGTGCCGAGCGCCGCGGCAAGCCGCGTGACAGCCATTGCTCCAAGGACTGCCGTATGGACGTGCGCATTCGTGTTCCGAATGAGCGCCTGCCGACCGGCACGAGAGAATTTTGTTATCGCAGCGATGAGTCGGCTCTGCCCGAGCGACCCAATGTACGAACGTTGATGCCGAATCTCGCTTGCGTCCCAGAGTCCGTCGCTGACAACAGCGTAGTAGACGCCGGTGACAGCGTCGAAGAGTGGGCTGCTGTCTTCGTACGTTTTTCGGGCAGAACGGTCGATGTAGTCTGGCCATTCACGCAGATCTGCCGCGTTGAGGTTTCTTGGGGCAATCGCGAGCAAGTACTCGGCGTATTCTGCCTCACGATTCAGAGTCTGCTCGAAGTCGCTTGGCACTTTGGTTGGTTCGTCGGGGACGACCAACCGGACGCGTTTGCCGTCAGTCATGTCGTCTCCTGTGGGAATTGGGCTCGCGAATATTAGCGGAAAAATGCAGTTTTGTCAATATAAAAACGCCGAAGGCCCCAGCGCGTTGCGTTGCGCCGGGGCCTGAGGAGTTGTGATGTTCACTGCTGAGGGAAAACGAGTCCGCTGCCAACAATGAGGAGGTTTCCAAGAATGAGCCAATGGATCCCCTCGGCCGCGGTCTTTGCGGTTTTGTGCCACATCGACTCCTTTCGTTCGAACCGGTAGAGGAGGTCCGAGGAGGCTCCATACGCTCCGATGAGCGCTGCGATCCCGGTGACCTGGATGCCGGTGACGTTGTCCGGAAGCGTCTTCGGGATCAGCTGCATCACGAAGAGTGTGATTACGAACAGACTCGCCAGTTGTATGCCGATCGAATACTCGTCCGGGAAGCTCTTCTTCAGGAACGAGAGACGGAGCCAGTTGACTCGCGTCAGTAGGGCGAGGCCTTCGAGGACGGCGAAGACGGCGGGGAATTCGCGCATTCCGGTTCCGTACCAGATGAGCCACGAAAGGAGCGCGATCGGAACGAGCACGAAGAGCGAGCGGGTGATGACGGTCATGTGGCGTGAGCCTCCGAGGGCAATGTAGCGGAAAAATGGGCGTGCTACAATGTTCCCGTATGTCGCGACCAATTCCTGTTGAGGTTGTGCCGTCACATGTCCACTTATCTGAATCGCATCTTCAGGTTCTTTTTGGTGATGGCAATGGAGGAACGGTGCGACATGAGCTTTCACAAACCGGGCAATTTGCGTATGAGGAAGCGGTTGATGTTGTTGGAGCGAATGGGGAATCAATTGTGCTTCGTGTTCTTGGGCCACATCGAAAGGTAACGCAAGTTGAGCTGACGCCGACTGAAGCCCGTCTGCTAGGAATCGACGCACCGCTTGCGAAGTCTGGCGATCTTGCATCGGCACAGACGTGCACGTTGCGAACAGCACACGGCACCATCGAAGCCACAGCATCGGTGATTGTTCCAAAATGCCACCTTCATCTTTCGGATACGGAAGCAATATCGCTTCGGCTAACAAACGGCGCAACGGTTCGGGTCGATGTTGTCGGCGACACGTCGCGCGTCATTGAAGACGTTGCGGTGCGAGTTCATCCAACGTATCGTGCTCGGCTTCACATTCACTCCGACGTTGCTCGCGATGTGTGGTTGCATTCCGGTTCGCATGTTCGTGTCCGAGATATTCAAGGATAGTATGCGAAATCGAATTTATCGCGCTTCGATCATGTTCCTTGCTGCGGCTACTTCCTACTTTCTACCGCCTACTCCCTCCCTCCACGCTTTCTCCATCGACCTCGCGCTCGATGCTGGGAACATTTCATTTTCTCAATCAACGCTCTACGTCGGTGAGACGGTTCGTATTTATGCTCGAGTTCGGAACGTCGGCGATGGCGATGCATCTGCATACGTCTTGTTTTATCAGGGCGGTATGGTGATTGGGCAGTCGCAACCAGTTTCGCTTCGTGCGGGTGGAAATCCTGACGATGTCTTTGTGGATTTTACGGTGCCAGATGGAACGTTCAATATTCGCGCGGTGCTGCAAGGCTCCTCGCCTCAAGATGGTAATCCAGAAAATGATGCGGCGATTACCGCTTTATTTACGCCGATCGCTGACGCAGACCGTGATGGAGTTGTCGATGACGCCGATAATTGTGTGAATGATGTGAACGTCGATCAACGTGATACTGATAGCGATGGGAAAGGGGACGTGTGCGATGCTGATGATGACGGTGATGGCGTGAGTGATGCAAATGACATTGCGCCGCTTGATAACACTGTCTCTGCGCTTCCAGTACAAAAGGTCGTGGTGGCTCCTGTGCCGGTTGCTGTCGCTTCGGTCGCGACTGTTGCGCCATCAAACGCATCGAACACCGCCGCCGCAACTTCGGCTCCTTCCTCTTCACAGCCATCAAATTCAGATTCGAATACTTCGTTGGCTTCTCGAACAAGCGCAACGGAAACGTCGGCAGAGTCCGTTGTTGCCGCAATTGCGAGCTCAACGTCGAAACTCACCACGTCGCCACTCGCGCGATTCACCTCAACGCAAATCGATTGGCGGACGTATGAATTTACGCTCGCAGAACAGCCGGCTGACGGCGTACGCTTTAGTTGGGACTTCGGTGATGGTGCTACAAGCGTACAGCCGCAAATTACTCACGCATTTTCTGGTCCAGGAACATATACGGTGACGCTCGCGATTGTGAATGCTGACGGTACAACGCTTTCTGATGCGCAAACGTATGATGTGTCGTTCTTTCATTTAGATAACCCGCAAGTTCTTCTCTTAATTGGTGGCCTCATTGCGGCGTTATTCCTGTTTGGCCTTGCATTTATCAAACTTCGTAAAACGTATGATTAAGGCGCTCTTCACAAGCAAAGCAGGAAGCATCACGAGCGCTGCAGTTATTATTGGTGGGCTCTCAATGGTGAGTCGATTGTTTGGCGCGCTTCGCGATTACATTCTGGCCGGAACGTTTGGTGCTGGCGACACACTCGATGCCTACACAAGCGCATTTTTGGTGCCAGACATGTTGTTGCAGCTGTTAATTCTTGGAGCGTTGTCTGCAAGTTTTATTCCGATCTTTGCAAAATACTACGGACATGATGACGAAAAAGCGTGGAAATTCACGAATACAATTTTGAACGTTTTCGGTGTGGTTTTTGCGGTGGTTGTCGTTATTGCAATCGCGACAGCTCCGTGGGCGGTGTCGATTATTGCCCCAGGATACGGCGCAGAAAAAATGGCACTCACCGTTTCGATGAGTAGGGTGATGTATCTTGCGGAACTTTTCTTTGCGGCGTCGATGGTGTTTGGTTCTGTGCTTCAAGGAACACGTCGGTTCTTTTTGTACGCACTTGCGCCAATCGTCAACAACATCGGAATTATTGTTGGTGTGATTATCTTCGTCCCGTTGCTTGGTCCGATTGGTTTAGCATGGGGAAGTGTTCTTGGTGCAGCGATGCATGCGCTTCTTCAAGGTATCGGTGTGTACGCACTTGGGTATAAATATCGCCCTGTTTTTAACTTGCGTGATCCGGACTTGCGAACAACTGCGGTGCAAATGATCCCTCGTGTGTTGGGTTTGGCGGTGAGCCAAGGAAATTTTGTGGCCATGACGAGTGTGGCGAGTTTGCTTATTGCGGGCTCAACCACCATGCTCGATTTGGCATACAACCTCAATTCATTTCCGATTGGCGTGATCGCAATGGCATATGCTGTGGCGTCGTTTCCGATGCTTTGTGAGCGTGCGGCAGCAAAAGACATGCCAGGATTTGTGCAGACGTTTTCAAACGCAGTGCGACAGGTATTGCTTTGGATTATTCCTGCAACGATTTCGTTTCTTCTTCTTCGTGCACAGCTCGTGCGGCTTGCATTTGGTGGAAAGAATTTTGATTGGATGAGCACGGTAACGACAGCAGATACGCTTGCACTATTCGCGATGAGCTTTGCAGCACAAGCGCTCGTCACAATTCTGGTTCGTGCATTCTTCGCACTCGAGGACGCAAAAACGCCGTTCGTCGTCGCGATTGTTGCGGCGCTCGTCAACGTTGGGCTTGGTCGCATGCTTTCCACATCATTTGGTGTGGTTGGATTGAGTGCAGCGTTTAGTGTTTCTGCAATGGTACAAGTCGCATTACTGTGGGCGTTACTTCATCATCGAATCGGTGATTTGGACGAAAAGCGTATTCTTCGGACGATCCTTATCATTTCTGTCTCAGCAATCTTCGGAGGTCTTGTCACGCAAGGTGTAAAATATGCTGTCGTGATGGTTATCCCATTAAAATCATACGTCAGTGTGTTTATTCAAACTGCGCTTGCCGGAGGCTTGGGATTCGTTGCGTATATTCTGCTCGGCATACTTTTCCGAAATGAAGATATGGTTTCTTTTGCGCGCGGCGTCCGTCGAAAGATGTTGCGTCAATCGAAACCCGTCGAAGTCGTGAATACGTTGTAATGTAAAACGCCTATGTGTTTTTCTGCGCCAGTGAGTTTCGCGACGAGTGCCGTTCTTGGAGCGGTTGGCATTGAAACCGTTCGAAAAGCTCGACCAAAGAAAAAGTACGTTGCATTAATTCCGTTTCTCTTTGCAATCCAACAAGCGATTGAAGGCGTGCAATGGCTCGTTGATAAACCGAGTACGTGTAGTCAGGTTTTAGGGTACGGCTTTTTGTTCTTCGCGTTTTTGGTGTGGCCAGCATGGATTCCGTTTTCGGTGTGGCATGCTGAGACGGTCGCGTGGCGCCGCCGAGTGCTTCAGGTTCTTCTTGGTGTCGGCATCGCAACGTCTGCATATTTTCTTGCCATATTATTCACTGAACCAATGTCTGTTGTTCCTCGTGCTGCAAGCTTGTATTACGCCGTTCATGTTCCTGGATATATCGCCGGTGTCGCGGCGTATATTTCGGTTATTCTTGCAAGCTTCTTTGTTTCCTCTGATCGTCGTCTTCGTTCGTTTGGTTTTGCAATCATGGCATCGGCAGCGTTTTCTTGGATTGCATTTTCATATGCGTTTACGTCGGTGTGGTGTTTCTTTTCTGCAGCATTGAGCGTGTGGCTGTATCGATGGGGAAAACGGTAAGGCGGTATGCGAAGGCGAACGGTACTTTCTATTTGTGGTGCCGTTGCAGTGTGTTGCGCAGGAGTTCTTCTCGTTGCCGATTGTACCGTTCTTCGATTCAGGTCATCGATTGTCTCGATTGATGGCGCCGACCATGCTCCGGTCGCAATCGTTCTTGGTGCGAAAGTAAAAGCCGATGGTACGCCGTCGGACATTTTGCGCGATCGTTTGCTTACTGCCATTGATCTGTATCGTGCAGGATCGGTCGATAAAATTCTCGTCAGTGGCGATGACGGGCAAGTTGAATACGACGAGGTGAATGCGATGCGAGTGTATCTTCTTGCTGCGAGTGTTGATCCTGACGATATCTTTCTCGATCACGCCGGATTCGATACGTATGACAGTATGATTCGTGCGAGGAAAGTGTTTGGCGTGGCGAAGGCGATCGTGGTTACGCAAACGTATCATCTTCCTCGGGCACTGTATCTCGCGGATGCATTCGGAATCGATGCTCAAGGAGTTGCGGCCGATCGTCAAACGTATCTTGGAATTTTTCGTTATGAAGCACGCGAATTGCTTGCAGATGTCAAAGCCGTTATCGATGTAGTGCTTCACGCTTCGCCGCATTTTCTTGGAGAAACAATTGACGTGACCGGTGATGGGAGAATGACGTGGGATGAGGGGTCGAACTGATACTTTGGATGGGGTTGGGAGAGGAATCGAAAACTGAATCGGCTGGTCGACTGTCCTCTTTTCGCTTTTTTAAACTGTGCAATGTGCTACGATCTGAATCGGAAATTGAGAAATAATTATTTCGAACTCGAAAATATATCATTGGCAACCGTGTATAGCATCATCGGCGCAGCCTCGTGAGAGACTGCGCCGATGCGTTGGACGTTACAGGTGTTTCGCCGCATTCAGGAGCGTGAGGATTGCGGCGTGTTCGTCTGCTCCCCATGTATGTTTGCCACCGGCTTTAAGACGTCGCGCGATGGCGAGGATTTCGCGGATGAGATTTGCGGAGGCTTCTGAGTTCTCAAGCATCGTCGCGGTCTCGATCATGATTGCGAGGAGATCCGCGCTGTTCGTTTTTTCGCCGTGCCATTTTTGGTATTGCGCACGACGCGCCGCTTCGAGAAAGCCGTCGATGCCGTTCGCTCTCATGTAGTTGTCTAGTGCGATGTAGCGCGGGTCATCGTCGGCACCGATGCGTTTCACTGGTTCTCCGTGGGCGTAAGCTACGGTAGCTGAGAGAGAAGGTTTTTACAATTGCATGCATTTTCGATATAACTTATGGGCTACGGAGTTCCCATGCGCGTGTTTCTTTTCCTGGCAGCCTTCTTCGCCGAAGCCTCCGAGATCATCGTCGGTCTCGCGGCCTATGCGTGCCTTGTGCCGCTGGCCTTCTACCTCGTCTGTACCGATTCGGTTCTCGACGAGGCTTCGGCGCCTCCGGTGCCAAATGAGTGACGAATGGGATGACGAACGGACAACGTCTGCAGATGTCGTTGGATGTTTCGTCCTCCTCGTCGTCCTGTCGCTCCCGATTTTCGGGGTTCTGACGGTGGCGACGCAGATCATCCGTCGACTCATCATGTGACAGGTTCGCCGCCGCCCGCTCCCATGAACGTTGGGAGCGGGCTTCGTGCATTTTTTGAGAATATTCTGTATAAAAGAGGTGTTCTTAGGTGTGCAATGAAAGTTTCGTTCTCTGAAATGTTTCTCATCGTTCTCGCGGCGATGTTCATCGGCGCTGTGTGCTACGGAGGTTACGTCGCGCTCGAGAAGTGCATCGCAGTCTGGTCGTCGCCCGGCTGGACGTACGTGGTGAAGTGAGTCATGGACGCCAAGATCCTCGAAGGACAGCTCACGATCTGAACGGCTCCCAGCTACGCGCCGGGAGCCGTTGTCCGTTTGGTAATTCTTTCATTTTCTTTTACACTACGTTCATTCCCAAAAGTAAAAGGTAAAGACCTGACCCTCGTATGCTGACTACCAACGAAATTCGTCAAAAGTATCTTGCATTCTTCGCAAAACACGGCCACGCTGTGATTCCGTCGTCGTCATTGTTGCCGGAAAATGATCCAACAACACTCTTTACTGGTTCAGGAATGCAGCCAATGATTGCGTATTTGCTTGGCGAAAAGCACGCGGCAGGGACTCGACTTGCCGACAGTCAGAAATGTTTTCGTTCAGGCGATATTGAGGAGGTTGGAGATAACCGTCACACCACATTCTTCGAAATGCTCGGCAACTGGAGCTTGGGTGATTATTTTAAACAGGAACAGATTCCGTGGATGTACGAATTTTTAATCGATGTCATTAAGATCGATCCGGAGAAGCTGTATGTCACGTGTTTTATCGGCGACGCTGAATACGGTCTTCCAAAGGATGTTGAAGCGGCGAAACTTTGGAAAGAGCAATTTGCTCGCGCCGGAATTGATGCCGTTGAGGCAGAGATTGGTTCCGAGGCGGCTGGGTATGAACGTGGAGTGAAGCCCGGTGAGCGCATTTTCTATTACGAAGGAAAGAAGAATTGGTGGAATCGCGGAAAAACGGGGCCAACAACAACGCCAATTGGGGATCCTTGTGGACCTGATTCAGAAATGTTCTACGATTTTGGCACGCCACACGACAAAAAGTGGGGAGAGCATTGTCATCCAAATTGTGATTGTGGTCGATTCATGGAAATCGGCAACAACGTGTTCATGACGTATAAGAAAGAGGCGGAAGGTGTTTTCACTCCGCTTCCATTTCCAAACATTGATCATGGCTCTGGACTTGAGCGTATTGCTGCTGCTGCGAACAAACAGCCTGATGTATTCCGGCTTGATATTTTTTCTTCTGCAATTTCCGCAATCGAACATTCGACGAATAAGACCTATGGGTCCAATGAGGAAGACACCTATGCCTTCCGCGTGATTCTCGATCACATTCGCGCTGCAACATTCCTCATTGGTGATGGGGTGTTGCCGGGGAATAAGGATCAAGGATATTTCGTACGTCGATTGTTGCGTCGTGCTGTTCGGTTCGCCCGAAAGCTCGGCGTTGCGAATGCGATCGTACGAAGTGTTTCTGAGGCGTACATCGAAATGTACAAGGTTGCGTATCCGAACTTGGACGAAAAGCGCGAAGCAATTCTCGGCGCTATTGAGATGGAAGAAACAAAGTTCGCGAAGACGATTGAACAAGGACTTCGTGAGCTGAAGAAAATTGTCGATCGTGGAAACGGTGTGACGGGAACGGATGCGTTTAATTTGTATCAGAGCTTCGGTTTTCCGTTGGAGCTCACCACTGAAGAATTGCAGCGATCGCATAATTTGAAAGTTGATGCCGATCAATTCGCGCTCGACTTCAAGAAACATCAGGATTTGTCGCGTGCAGGATCTGAACAGAAATTTGCTGGAGGACTTGCTGACCATTCGGTGGAGACGACGAAGCTGCATACTGCGACGCATCTTCTTCATCAGGCGTTGCGCACAGTGCTTGGCGATCACGTTGCGCAGAAGGGAAGTAACATTACGGCCGAACGTTTGCGGTTCGATTTCAGTCACAACGAGAAAATGACGCCGGAGCAAGTCGCTGAGGTCGAGCGCATCGTGAACGAACAGATCGAGAAAGACCTTCCGGTACAGTTCGAGATGCTGACGGTGGACGAGGCGAAGGCGCGCGGAGCAATCGGTTTATTTGGCGACAAGTACGCAACGATCGGCGACAAAATTAAAGTCTATTCGATTGGCGACTTTTCGAAAGAGATCTGTGGCGGTCCACACGTGGAGCACACTGGCGAGCTCGGCGGTATCACTATTGCTAAGGAAGAAGCGGTTTCTGCCGGCGTTCGCCGAATAAAGGCGATTTTGGGGAAAAAAGCGTAAAAGTCTTAAAACAAAGGGCAATATGAGAATCGGGGTTTACAAAACCTCGATTTTCTGCTATTAT